>NZ_JBQQBO010000004.1:0-338138 GCF_052246905.1 Saccharopolyspora antiqui | reverse complement strand
CCCCGCGGCAGCCTGGCGGCCGCCACGACCGGTGCGGACGCCGGCTGGTACCGGCGACCGGGCCTGCTGGCCGGTATCGCCCTGGTCCTGATCATCATCCTCAACATCACCTTCGGCTAACCCCCACAACACCATCTCCCTCTTGGTAAGGAGGCCCCCATGACCGACCACAACGGCACGAAACACACCGCAGGCGCCTTCGACATCCGCACCGTGATCGCACTGCTCTTCGCCATCTACGGCATCGTGCTCATCGCGGTCGGCGCCACCTCTGGCGCCGAGGCGATCGCGAAGTCCAGCGGTATCAACATAAATCTCTATTCCGGCATCGGCATGTTCGTCTTCGCCGTCGTGCTCGTTCTGTGGGCCCGGCTGCGTCCCATCTCCGTCCCCGCCGAGGACGACACGTCGGAATCCTGATCCGACGCTCGATGCGGACGCCTCGCACGGCGACCATGACCGGTGCCTGCCGGGAGAGTTCACCGAACCCCGAACGGTCGAACTCTCCCGGCCACCAGTTCACCGACGACCACGGCGATCCGGAGGGAGGAACGGAACTCTTACCAGCTCCATCCCCGAAAGAGTGGGTAAGGAAAGGATTTGATTGATGAGCCGAACATTTTCGGCCAGGAAGCGAACGGTGCTCGTCGCGGCCTCGACGGTGGTGCTGACCGCGGCCACCACCACCGGCGTGCTCGCGCAGCAGGGGCTCGCGGCGCCGACCGTCGGCGTCTGGGTGACCACCGGTGACCAGAGCAAGCTCCTGCAGCAGGAGCCGAACGTGGAATTCGGTCCGGACGACGGCTCGGAGACCACTGTGGACGTCGACGACACCGTCACCCACCAGACGATGGACGGTTTCGGCGCCTCGTTCACCGATTCCTCGGCCTGGCTGGTGGCGAACGAGCTCGACCAGGCCAGCCGCGACGATCTGATGGCCAAGCTGTTCACCCGGGACAACGGGATCGGGCTGAACATGGTCCGCCAGCCGATGGGCGCCAGCGACTTCGCGGTCAACGGCGACTACACCTACGACGACACCTGCTGCGATCTGGGCGACTTCTCCATCGCGCACGACCAGGAATACATCATCCCGGTGCTCCAGCAGGCCAAGGCGCTCAACCCCGAGCTGAAGATCATGGGCACGCCGTGGAGCCCACCGGCCTGGATGAAGACCGGTGACTCGCTGCACGGCGGCAGCCTCAAGCCGGAGAGCCAAGGTGCGTTCGCCGACTACTTCGTCAAGTACGTGCAGGCCTACGCCGCCGCGGGGCTGCCGATCGACGCGATCACCCTGCAGAACGAGCCGCACCACGAGACGGCGGGCTACCCCTCGATGCGGATGGACTCGGCGCAGCAGGCCGATGTGATCAAGAACGAGGTGGGGCCGAAGTTCGCGGAAAACGGCATCAACACCCAGATCCTGGCCTGGGACCACAACTGGAGCGAGCCGAACTATCCGATCGAGGTGCTCGACGATCCGGCCGCCAAGGACTTCGTGGCGGGCTCGGCGTTCCACTGCTACGAAGGCAACGTCGGCGCGCAGAGCGAGGTCCAGCAGGCGCACTCGGACAAGGGCCTGTGGTTCACCGAATGCTCCGGCGGTGAGTGGTCGCCGGAGTTCGCGGGCAACCTGAAGTGGCAGACCCAGAACCTGATCATCGGCACCACCCGGAACTGGGCCAAGGGCGTCACCTTCTGGAACATGGCGCTGGATCAGAACCACGGCCCGACCAACGGCGGCTGCGCAGACTGCCGCGGCGTCGTGACCGTGGACACCAACAGCGGCGCGGTGGCCTACAACGTGGAGTACTACGTGCTCGGCCACGCGAGCAAGTTCGTCCACCCCGGCGCGCAGCGCATCGAATCCAGCAGCTACGGCAACGACATCGAGTCGGTCGCGTTCAAGAACCCGGACGGTTCGATCGCGGTCGTCGCGCTCAACGCCGGTGCGCAGGAGAAGACGTTCAAGGTGCGGCACGGCGGCCAGTCGTTCCGGTACACGCTACCGGCCGGTGCGGTGGCGACGTTCACCTGGAACGCGGCGGCGAGCTGAAAACCGTCGCAGGACAAGCGAAGGCTCCGGTGGACCGGCGGTCCACCGGAGCCTTCGGCCGTTATGACTTCGGCACCGCCACGACCATGCCGCGCAGTTCGTAACCGCCGATCGCGTCGTTGAACGACACCCGCGGCGCCGCCTCCATCCGCACGTCCGGTACGGCGAACAGCTTGTTCAGGAAGATGTCGGTTTCCTGGATCGCGATGTGCGCGCCTGGGCACTTGTGCGCGCCGTCGCCGAAGGACATCCCGGCGGGGGAAGCGTCGTTCAGCGAGCGGGCGGGGCACACCGCCAGCGGCTGCTCGCCCATCGCGCGCGGATCGGTGTTGGTCGCGCTGACCTGGATGTCGATGATCTCGCCGGTCGGGACGGTGACCGTTTCCTCGTCCTCGGTGGGCAGTTCGACGGGCGCGGTGGTCCGCCGCTTGAGGTGGCCGACGACCGGCTCCAGCCGCATCAGTTCGTGCAGGATCGCCAGCCGTTCGGTCTCGTCGGCCGCGCGGTAGCGGTCGAGCAGCTCGCTGTCGGTGAACAGGTGCCATGCGGCGAGGTTGACGAACTCCCTGGTGGTGACCATGCCCGCGGCGGCGAAGGTGATGCATTCGCCGAGGATTTCGGCGGACGAGCAGCCCTCGTCGAGCAGGTGCGAGATCAGGTCGTCGCGCCGCTTCTCGCGGCGCGCGCGGACGGCGGGCCGGACGTCGTTGAAGTAGATGCCGGACCAGTTGGTGGCCTGCCGCCAGATCCAGTAGAGCCCGTTGAGGCTGGTGAAGCCGGGTTCGCCGAACTCCTCCGGGAAGAAGCGCTCCAACCGGTGCTTGAGGCCGGGGCGGCTGTCGGTCAGCCCGATCACCGCGCACGCCACCTCGATGGCCAGGTTGAAGCTCAGGTCCGAGAGCTGCGCCTGCCCGGCGCTGCGGAGCTCGGCCAGTTGCGCGTCGGCGACGCGTTCCATGACCTCGCGGTAGCTCTCGTCGACGCGACGCGGGGTGAAGTACTTGGCGGTTTGCCGACGGTGCTCGCGGTGCTCCGGCCCGTCTCGGTAGAGCACCGGACGCCGGATCTTGCCAGGCATCTTCTCAACCGTCTCGACGCCGAGTCCGGCTTGGACGGTGTCGGTGCTGCGCAGCGCGGTGCGTGCCGCGGCGTAGCCGCGGACCGTCCAGACCCCGTCGGAACCTCGGCTGACCGGGCAACCGCCCGCTGCTTCGCCGCGATCGATCTTGCGTGCGTTCGTGACGTCGGTCGACATCTGCGGACCGGTCCTTTCCACAGCCGGATGGTCGAGCATGATCCACTTCTTGTAGCAGGTCGACTACCGTCCGCGCAGCATTCTGTACCGGTTCGTAGTGGAAATTTCATCGGCGGCAACTGGCGGTCGGGTGGGTTCGGCCGGTCACGGTCGAGGGCGAAACCGCAGCTCTCAGGCCGTGCCATGTCGCCGTGAGTCACCCAATAGTATGACCGCAATGTCGGTGCTGAGGAGTTGGGCACGGTGAAGTGGCAGTTCGGCCCCTACCGGGTGGAAGGATTGATCGCGCGCGGCGGGATGGGTGAGATCCTCCGCGCGTACGACACCCGCCACGACCGCGTAGTGGCCCTCAAGCTGCTGGCCCAGCACCTGGCAGCCGACGACGAGTTCCGGGACCGGTTCAAGCGGGAGGCGCACGCCGCCGGACGGCTGCGCGAACCGCACGTCATCCCGATCCACGCCTACGGCGAGATCGACGGTCGGCTCTACCTGGACATGCGGCTCGTCGAGGGCAGCGACGTCGGCACCCTGCTGGCCGCCAGCGGCCCGATGCGCCCGGCGGACGCGGTGGCGGTGCTGGAGCAGGTCGCGCAGGCGCTGGACGCCGCGCACGAAGAGGGCCTGGTGCACCGGGACGTCAAACCGTCCAACATCCTGGTCAGCCACAGCGGATTCGCCTATCTCGTCGACTTCGGCATCGCCGCCTCGTTGCGCGCCACCGCCACGCTGACCTCCACCGGCTACGCCGTCGGCACGCTCGCCTACATGGCACCGGAGCGGTTCGACGACGGCCCGATCGACCACCGCGTGGACGTGTACTCGCTGGCCTGCGTGTTGTACCAGTGCCTGACCGGGGCCAAGCCGTTCGCCGGGGACACCGCCGCGTCGTTGATCAACGCGCACCTCAACCACCCGCCACCCGTGCCCAGCGCGGTGCGCGGCGACATCCCGCGCGAGTTCGACCAGATCGTCGCCCGGGGCATGGCGAAGGCCCCCGGCGACCGCTTCGCCAGCGCGGGCGAGTTGGCCAGGGCAGCCCGGCAGGCGTTGACCAGCGTCACCGCGGTCCCGGCCCAGTTCGCGCCGGTACCCACCGAACCCAAGCGGTCACGCGGCGCCGTCCGCTGGGGGTACCTGCTGGCCGGGGTGGGCGCGATCGCCGCGATCGCCGGAACGGTGGTCATCGTCAACGCGATGAACACGGAGCAGGGCCAGGCGATCCCGGCCGCCGACCCGTCATCGCTGGGGGCGACGAAACCGGTGCCGCCGCCCATCCCGCCACCGTCGAGCAGCGCGCCGACACCGACCCAGCCGCCGACCTCCGCGCCAGCGCCGCCACCGGTCACGAACACCGCTGCACCGAAGCCCGAACCCTCGGAACCGGCGGAGGACCCGGAAACGCCGCCAGCGACGCCGGTGCAGACCAAGTGGTGCCAGTCGATCACCTACGACAACGCCAGCCGCGGCACCGGTTGCTTCGAAGCGGTCGGTGACCACATCTTCGCGCACGACTCCAAAGCCGACGGGATGTGGATCAAGACGGTGACGCAGACCGACTACGGCCGAACGGACGAGTGCCAGGACCTCAACAGCGAGGGCGGCCCGATCGACTGCAACCTGGACCTCAGCGAAAAGGGCCGAATCCGCTTCAAGGTCGAACTGTGGGACTCGAAGACCAAGATCAGCGAAACGTCCTGGTCCCAATACGTCCCGATCAGCCAATAGCTTTCCGCGCTGCACAACAGCTTTCCGCATTGCACAGCGCGCGCGCCGTCGATGCGGCTGCCGACCTCGCATGCTCAAAGCCGATTCGGTGCTGGCCAAGTCGTCGGCGGTGGCGCTACCTTACCAAGCACTTGCTTGCTTGGAGGTGATCGCGTGTCCGAGACCGAGCCGCGCACCGTTCCCACCGCCGTCCGCGCCGCCGCGAGGCGGTTTCCGTCCAATGATGCGGTGGTCGACGGTTCGGTGCGGATCAGCTTCGCCGAGCTGCTGGCGCGAGTCCGGACCGTGGCGCGGGCCCTCATCGGCGCGGGCATCCGATCCGGCGACCGGGTCGCGCTGTGCTCGCCGAACACGCACCACTGGGTCCTCGCGGCACTCGGCGCGCTGTACGCGGGTGCCACCATCGTGCCGATCAACACCCGGTTCACCGGACCGGAGGGCCTCGACGTGCTCCGCCGCTCGCGCGCGCGGGCGCTGGTGATCGCCGGGGAATTCCTCGGAGTCGACCGGCTCGCCGGAATCCGCGCCGCAGCCCGGGAAAGCGGCCATCCGCTCGACGAACTGCACACGATCATCCGGGTACCGGTCGAAGGCGAGGTCGCGGCGGAGGACGGTGTGTGGCGCTGGGACGACCTCGATGCGCTGGCGGCCGAGGTGCCGGTGCCGGACGCCGATGCTCGGGCCGCCGCGGTCAGCCCCGACGACGTCAGCGACATCCTGTTCACCTCGGGCACCACCGGGCGCAGCAAGGCAGCGATGAGCGCGCACCGGCAGGCGATCGGGGTGGCGCGGGCCTGGGCCGAACACGGCCAGTTGACCAGCGGCGACCGATACCTGGTGATCAACCCGTTCTTCCACAGCTTCGGTTACAAGGCCGGGATGTTGGCCTGCCTGCTGCGGGGCGCGACGATCCTGCCGCAGCCGACCTTCGACGGCCGCGAGGTGCTGCGGATCGTCGAATCCGCCGGGATCACCGTGCTGCCGGGGCCACCCACGATCTACCAGACCATGCTCGACCACCCAGATCGCGCGAAGCGCGACCTGTCCAGCCTGCGGCTCGCGGTCACCGGCGCGGCGACCGTCCCGGTCGTGCTCGTCGAGCGGATGCAGCGGGAACTCAGCTTCGACACGGTGCTCACCGCGTACGGCCTGACCGAGGCCGTCGTGGCGACCATGTGCCGTCCGGACGACGACGCCGAGACCGTTGCGCACACCTGCGGCCGGGCCGCGGCGGGATTCGAAGTGCGCGTCAGCCGGGCGGACGGCACGCCGCTGCCCGCGGGCGAACCGGGCGAGGTGCAGGTGCGCGGTCCGAACGTGATGCTGGGCTACCTCGACGACGAGACCGCGACCCGGCAGGCGATCGGGGCGGACGGCTGGCTGCACACCGGCGACATCGGCACCCTCGACGCCCGCGGCTACCTGACGATCACCGACCGGCTCAAGGACATGTACATCTGCGGCGGTTTCAACGTCTACCCGGCCGAAGTCGAGCAGGTGCTCGCGCGACTGCCCGGGATCACCGAGGTGGCGGTGGTCGGCGTGCCCGACGAGCGGCTGGGGGAGGTCGGCAAGGCCTACCTCGTCGGCGCCCCTGATCTGTCCACTGAGGACGTCATGGCGCACTGCCGAGATCGGCTGGCGAACTACAAGCTGCCCCGGCACGTCGAATTCCGCGCCGAACTCCCGCACAACGCCTCCGGCAAGGTCCTCAAACGCCTGCTCCGCGAAAGCGGCACCGGACACTGACGTCGGGTCCGTCCGGACCCGAGACGGCGCCCGAGCGCCGCGCGGCGCTCGGGCCGTGGGCGGTTTCGCGCGAAATCGCCATGTCTCTACCCAACGGAACGTGGTCCGGGACGGCGCTCACAACCGGAGATCGACGGGTTCGGATTCCAGGCCAGCACGGCGAAGACGCATTCGTGCACCCGCCACAGCGGCTGGCGAAGTCGTTTTCCGCGCGCGTGTTCAGGTCTCGTCGGAGCCGTTGCTGCGCGGCAGGATTTGCCGCAGCAGGCCGCGCGGGTGGCCGCGTTTGCCCCATTCCCGCGGATAACCGATGGACACTTCCTCGAACGGGACGCCGTCGTGGTGGGTGGTCCGGGGGATGTGCAGGTGGCCGTAGACGACCGTGTCGGCGCGGAAGCGCAGGTGCCAGTCCTTGGTGCTGGTGGTGCCGCACCACTGCGCGAATTCCGGGTAGTAGAGCACGTCGGTGGGTTCGCGCACCAGCGGGTAGTGGTTGACCAGCACGGTGGGCGTGTCGTCGAGTTGCGCGAGCCGCTTCTCGGTCGTGGCGATCCGTGCCTCGCACCACGCTTGCCTGCTCGGGTAGGGGTCCGGGTGCAGCAGGACCTCGTCGCTGCACACGACGCCTTTCTCGTACGCCACCCGCAGACCTTCCTCGGTGTTCGAGGTGCCGGGCGGCAGGAAGGAGTAGTCGTAGAGCAGGAACAGCGGGGCGATCGTGACCGGCCCGCCCTCGCCGGTCCACACCGGATACGGATCCTCCGGGGTGAGCACACCGAGCCCGCGGCACACCTCGACCAAGTGGTGGTAGCGGTGCTCGCCGCGCAGCTGCACGGTGTCCCGGTTGGACGTCCACAGCTCGTGGTTGCCCGGCACCCACACGACCTTGGCGAACCGGCTGCGCAGCAGCGCCAAGGCCCATTCGACGTCGGCGACGACCTCCCCGACGTCACCGGCCACGAGCAGCCAGTCGCCCTCCGACCCCGGCCGCAAGCCCTCGACGATCGCCCGGTTCTGCGGATACGAAACGTGTAGATCGCTGGTGGCGAGCAGTCGTCCACCGGTAGCACCACTCACTAGATTGACCCTACCGTCCGCACGTGCGGCGATGCGTGAACTTCTACTTCGCGCCGTGGCGGGGGAGTACGTCCAGTTGCGTAGGCGCGGAGTCGTTCGTGGCCGGATGTGGTGATCGGCGAGTTCGGCGACCGTTGGGGCCGCGACGTCCGGATGTCCCGGCGTCGATCGGAGCCTCCGGGAGGCCATCGTGTCGAGCACGCCAGCAGCGGCCAAACGCGGCGCACGTCGCCTCTCGCCGCGTGCCTACAAACTTTGGAGCACCGTCCACCTCGTCATCGCGGTCGGATGGCTGGGCGTCACCCTGGGCAAGCTGGTGCTCGGCCTGGCCGCCGTGCTGACCGGGGCACCGCCTCGCGCGCAGAGCCTCTACCTGGCCATGGATGCGATCGACATCGTGTTCCCACCGCTGGCCATCGCCACGCTCGTCTCGGGCGTCGTGCTCTCGCTGGGCACCAAGTGGGGCCTGCTGCGGCACTACTGGGTGGTGACGAAACTGGTGCTGACCGTGGCGGTGATCGTGACCGCGGTGCAGCTCGAAGATCACTACGTGCGCCGCGCCGTGCCCAGCCTGCAGTGGCGCGATGACGGCACGTTCTTCGGTGCGCGGCCCTGGTCGGCAATCCTGCTGCTCGCCCTGCCCGCGATCCACCTGCTGATGCTGCTGGTGGCGACCGTGGTGTCGGTGTACAAGCCGTGGGGCAAGATCCGGCGGGCCAAGCCAGCGGCCCGCGTCGAGGCGCCGGTCGCTACCGTTCGCGAGCGATTGTTCCGGTGAGAACCGGAATTTCCGCTCTCGGGCCCGCTCAGTCGGCCAGGCCGGATTGGTAGGCGAACACGACGAGTTGGGCGCGGTCCCGCGCGCCCAACTTGGTCATCGCCCGGCTGACGTGGGTTCGCGCGGTTGCCGGGCTGACGACGAGCCGCTGGGCGATTTCCTCGTTGTTCAACCCCTCCGCGACCAGACCGAGCACCTCCCGCTCCCGCTCGGTCAGGGCGTGCAGCTGCGGGTGCGGTCGTCGCGATCGCGGCGCCATCGAAACGAACTCGCGGACCAGCTGCCGGGTCGCCGACGGCGCCAGCAGCGCCTCACCACCGGCCACCAGCCGGATCGCGCGGAGCAGATCGACCGGTTTGGTGTCCTTGAGCAGGAATCCGCTGGCCCCGCCGCGCAACGCGGTGAAGACGTACTCGTCGACCTCGAAGGTGGTCAGCACGATCACCTTGGTATCTGGCAGATCGGGATCGGCGGTGATCCGCCTGGTCGCCTCCAGCCCGTCGACACCGGCCATCCGCACGTCCATCAGGATCACATCGGGCCGGTGCTCGCGCGCCGCCGCCAACGCGGCCAGCCCGTCCGCGGCTTCGCCGACGCAGGTCAGGTCGTCCTCGTTGTCGATGAGGGTGCGCAATCCGATGCGGACCAGATCCTGGTCGTCGACGATCAGCACGGAGATCATGAGTCCCCTTCGATGGGCAGCCGGGCGTGCACTTCGAACCGGCCGTCTTGGGTCGGACCGGCGGTGAACTCGCCACCCAGCGCGGCGACGCGTTGCCGCATGCCGGGAATGCCGAGCCCACCGCTTTCGCCCGGCGGGCCGGTGAGCGGATTGGTGACGGTGATGACCAGGGCGTCGGTCGCGTAGTCGATGGTGACCGCGGCGCGCTTGTCTTCGCTGTGGCGCAGCACGTTGGTCAGCGACTCCTGCAGGATCCGATAACCGGTCAGGTCGACCACGGCGGGCAGGGTGCGCGGCTCGCCGGTGGTGTCCAGCTGCATCTGGACACCGGCTTCGCCCATCCGCTGCCGCAGGTCGTCGAGCCTGGCCAGGCCCGCGGCTGGGGCCTTGGGGGTGCTGCGGCGCACCACGGCCAGCGTCGCGCGCAGCTCCTCCAGCGCGTCGCTGCTGGTGCGGCTGATCGCCTCCAGCGCGACTTCCGCCTGCTCGGGTTTCTTCGGCAGCACGTGCAGCGCCACGTCCGCCTGCATCTTGATCGCGGCCAGCCCGTGTCCCACCACGTCGTGCACTTCCTGGGCGATCCGCAGCCGCTCGTCGTCGACGCGTTGGCGCACCGTTTCGGCCCTGGCCCGGGCCGCTGCCTCGCGCTGCAGCCGGATGACGATGCCCACCGCGAACGGCACCACCACCCACGCCGACCCCGGGATCACCCCGAGCAGCGCCGCGCTGTTGGTGAAGATGTGGACCAACAGCATCACCAACGCGGCCAGCGCGGTCGGCACCGAGGTGGCCGGTGGCCGGTGCCGGGCCACGGTGTAGACCGCGACCACCAACGCCAGCAGGATCGGGCCGTACGGGTAGCCGAGGACCAGGTAGGTCGAGGTGAGCCCGGCGACCGCGAGCAGCGTCAAGACCGGCTGGTAGCGCCGCAGCACCAGGACCAGACCGGCGGCGGCCACCAGCACGAGGGCTCCGACATCCGGCGGCCGGTCCGCGCCCGCCGCCCAGCGGATGACGGCCGACGTTCCGGCGAGGCAGACCAGCGTGACCAGGACGGCGAGGGCGACGTTCCCGATCAGCGCTCTCATCGCGTGCATGCTCGCAGTTTCGGCGATGGCAGCGCCGTGGAAGTCGGCCCAGGAGCGAACATCCTCCTACTCTCCTCGACGTAGCCGCCGGTGCCAACCCGGCACGGCGCCTGAAGACACCACCGCAGCACCCGGTCCACAATGGAGCGGACCTTGCCGGGTGCTGCCGGTCGTGAGTGGAGAACCGGGATTCGCACTCAGCCGCGCATGGTCGTCAACAGTTCCGGTAGGCGGTGGAGCCAGTCGCGGGGGCCGGGAGTTTCGCATTTGAGCGCGGCGACCGCTGCGGCGCGTCCGATCCTGGTCGGGACGTCGGATCCGGGTTGGCAGGCGAAGTAGCAGTAGGCGCCGTGGAAGACGTCGCCCGCGCCGAGGGTGTCGACCGCCTGGACGCGGGGTGGGGGCACGGTTGCGCGCTCGCCGTGGTGCCACCAGCGGATCGGCTCGCCGCCGTGCGTCGTGATCACGATCGGGACGCCCTGCTCCAACAGCGCCCGCGCGGTCGTCTCGGAGTCGGTCGTGCCCGGCACCCGGAAATCGGCCGAGGCGATGACCGCCTGGGCGCGCGGCAGCAGCACCCGCATGGTCGGCTTCCACCGTCCGGCATCGACCACCACCGGCGCTACCGCCGCATCGGTGGCCGCTTCGGCCAGCACCGGATGGTGGCCGTCGACCAGCACCACATCGGCACCGCTGAGCAGTTCGGACAACTCCGGTGCGCGCCGCACCCGCAACGCGGTGGCGTCGATTCCGACGACCGAGCGCGCCCCGGTGCTTCGGGTGACCGCGACCGAGGACACCGGGGCGTCCGCGTCCAGGTCCTGCGCCGCGTCGACGATGGTGACCGCGTGGCGCTCCAGGTCCGCGCGGATGACCGCCGCGATCGGACTGCGACCGAGTGCGGTGACCAGCACGGCCCGGCCGCCGAGCCCGGCGAAGGTGACCGCCGCGTTGGCCGCCGGTCCACCGGCCGCCACGAACTGGGCGGTCGCGGTGGTTTTCTGATCGGCCGCCGGGCGGGCTTCGACGTGGTGCACGACGTCCAAGGTGCTCAGGCCGACGAACACGCCGAGCGGTGGAGCAGCCATGCCGTCAGTCTAGGCGGCGGAAATGCCGGTGCCGTTCGGACGCGGTCGGCCCTGCGAACCCCGCTGGTGGGGTGGAGAACCGGACATCGCTTCTGTCCTCAGTGGGCCCGGTCGGACGGTGCCCGAGCAGTTCGCCGCGGCCTGCCGGAAACCGTGTTGGGAAAGCCTTGTCCGCCTCCGGTGCGGTTCTTACGATGCCGGTGTTGATCGTTTCCGCGAAGGCGGTTTCGCGCGCACGCCCTCAATGTGGAGGACAGCATGTTCAAACGAGGCCTGACGATCGCGGTCACCCTGCTGGCGCTGACCGCCGCGGGGTGTTCGGCCGAACGAGAATGGGGCGGCGGTTCGGCGACGTCGAACGGTACGGCCAAGATCGGTCTGATCACCAAGACCGACACCAACCCGTACTTCGTGGACCTCCGCGCATCCGCCCAGGCCGCCGCGACCGCGAAGGGCGCCGAGTTCATCGCGCTGGCCGGGCAGTTCGACGGCGACAACGACGGCCAGGTCCGGGCGATCGAGAACTTCATGCAGCAGGGCGTGAACACCATCCTGATCACGCCGAACTCCTCGACCGGCGTGCTGGACGCCATCGCTCGCGCCCGCCAGGCCGGGATCCTGGTCATCGCCCTGGACACCGCGACCGAACCGGCCGAGGCCGTGGACGCCACCTTCGCCACCGACAACTTCGAGGCCGGTCGGCAGCAGGGCGCCTACGCCAAGGCCGCCCTCGGCGGCACTCCGCCGAAACTGCTGATGATCGACGGCACCTCGGGCGCCTCGGTCAACACGCTCCGGCACAACGGATTCCTCGCCGGACTGGGACTGCCCGAAGGCGCACCGGAAATCCTCGGCACCCAGAACGCCAACGGCGACCAGAACCTCGCCCAGCAGGGCATGGAGAACCTGTTGGCCCGCACCAGCGACATCAACGTGGTCTACACGATGAACGAACCGACCGCGCGCGGCGCCCATGCGGCGCTGCAGGCGCGCGGGCTGGCCGACTCGGTGGTGATGGCGTCCATCGACGGCGGTTGCGAAGGCGTGGCGAACGTGGCCGCCGGGCAGATCCGGGCGACCGTGATGCAGTTCCCGGACAAGATGGCCCAGCTGGGCGTCGAGGCCGCCGTGGAATACGCCAAGACGCAGCGCAAGCCCAGCGGTTTCCACGACACCGGTTCGGCGGTGATCACCGACAAGCCGATGCCCGGCGTGCCCAGTGAATCGGTGGCCTGGGGCGAGCAGAACTGCTGGGGCGAGAAGTGACGACGACGCTTCCCGAACCGGAAGTCGACGAACGGCCGGGGGTGCGCGAGTTCTTGCTGCGCGCACCCGCGGTGGGCCCGGCCCTGGCCCTGGTGGTGGCCATCGCGGTGTTCTCGGTGTTCACCGACACCTTCCTGAACCCGGACAACCTGTCGCTGGTGGTGCAGCAGTCGCTGGTGATCGGCACGCTCGCGCTCGGGCAGACGCTGATCATCCTCACCGGTGGCATCGATCTCGCCAACGCTTCGGCCGCAGTGCTGGCCACGCTGATCATGGCCAAGCTCGCGCTCGGCGCGACACCCGGTTTCGTCGCGCTGCTGTTGGGAATCGCGGTCACCGCCAGCATCGGCGCGGTGGTCGGTTCGCTGGTGACGCAGGTGCGGCTGCCACCGTTCATCGTTACGTTGGGCATGCTCACGATGCTCACCGCGGTGGCCAAGCTGTTCGCCGACGGCGAGGCGGTGCCGACCACCGACCCGCTGCTGACCTGGCTGGGCACCCGCCGCTACCTCTTCGGCGGCGTCGAGATCACCTACGGCATGACGCTGGCGCTGCTGATGTACCTCGTCGTCTGGTACGCGCTGACCAAGACCGCCTGGGGCAAGCACGTCTACGCAGTCGGCAACGCGCCGGAATCGGCCCGGCTGTCCGGCATCAAGGTCAACCGCACCCTGCTGTCGGTGTACGTCGTCGCCGGGGTGATCTTCGGTCTGGCCGCGTGGCAGGCGCTCGGCCGGGTGCCCAACGCCGACCCGAACGCCTACCAACTGGGCAACCTCGACTCGATCACCGCGGTGGTGCTCGGCGGCACGAGCCTGTTCGGCGGCCGGGG
Source organism: Saccharopolyspora antiqui (assembly GCF_052246905.1). Taxonomy (NCBI): domain Bacteria; kingdom Bacillati; phylum Actinomycetota; class Actinomycetes; order Pseudonocardiales; family Pseudonocardiaceae; genus Saccharopolyspora; species Saccharopolyspora antiqui. The sequence goes on along the minus strand of NZ_JBQQBO010000004.1, from coordinate 324,542 downwards.
CTCGGTGCTCGGGACGATGATGGGCGCGCTGATCGTCGCGGTGCTGCGCTCCGGGCTGACCCAACTCGGCGTCGACGCGCTCTACCAGGACGTCGCCACCGGGGCGCTGGTGATCGCCGCGGTGGTGGTGGACCGGGTGGCGAGGAGGAAAAGCTGATGGTGCCAACACTTTCCGCTCGTGGTCTGGTCAAGCGCTACGACCGGGTGACCGCCATCGACGGCGCCGATTTCGAGGTCTACCCCGGCGAGGTGCTGGCCGTCGTGGGGGACAACGGGGCTGGCAAGTCGAGCCTGATCAAGGCGCTGTCCGGGGCGCTGATCCCGGAGGCGGGCGAGGTCGAAGTGGACGGCTCGCCGGTGCACTTCCGAGGTCCGCTGGACGCTCGCAAGCATGGCATCGAGACCGTCTACCAGGACCTGGCGCTGGCACCCGCGCAGGACATCGCCTCGAACTTGTTCCTGGCCAGGGAGAAACGGCATCCCGGCCTGTTGGGCCGGGTGTTCCGCAAGATCGATCAGGCGGGCATGCGGGCCGAGGCGCAGCGGGTGCTGGACGAGCTCGGCATCGCGGTGAAGTCGATAACCCAGCCGGTGGAGACGCTCTCCGGCGGGCAGCGCCAGGGCGTGGCGGTGGCGCGGGCGGCGGCGTTCGGCACCAAGGCGGTGATCATGGACGAGCCGACCGCGGCGCTCGGCGTCGCCGAGTCCGGGAAGGTGCTGGCGTTGATCGACCGGATCCGGCAGCGCGGGCTGGCGGTGGTGCTGATCAGCCACAACATGCCGCAGGTCTTCGAGATCGCGGATCGGATCCACGTGCACCGGCTCGGGCGGCGGGTCGGCCTGGTGACGCCCCGGACGCACACCATGAACCAGGTGGTGGGGTTGATAACCGGGGCGTTGCGGGTCGGGGACGACGGCGAGCTGGAGGAGGTACCCGCCGCAGTCCGGACCGGCCTGGGGGAGTAGCCGACCGCGAACGTCGGTCAGCGCGGCTCGGACCGCTGGGCGGCGGTGAGCGCGGCGAGGTAGTTGGCGACAGCTGGTCGGGTTTCGGTGCCCCGCCGGATCGTGGCGTGGATGTGCCGCCGGATCGGATCTCCGTTGGTGGCGACGGTGGTCACCGCTTCGGTAGTCGGTAGGCGCGCACCGCGCGGCACCAGGGCGACCCCCAACCCGGCTTCGACCAGCGCGGCCACCGCGGCCCAGTCGCTGGCGCGGTGCCGCACGCTGGGGCGGAAGCCAGCCGCCGCGCACGCCGAATGCAGCAGTTGGTCGCAGGCGTCGCCCGCCGAGGTGCTGATCCAGTCCTGGTCGGCCAGCATCGCCAGGTCGACCGCTGCGCGGCGCGCCGCGGGATGGTCCGCGGGGACGGCGAGGTGGCATTCGTCGGTGCCCAGCCCGATCCGGGTGCATCGCGGATCGTCGTCGGCGGACGCGGCATCGGAGGTTACCGAGACGATGACGTCCAGCTCGCCGTTGCAGAGCCGGTCGAGGCAGTCGGGCACGGTGATCTCGTGGATCCCGATGTGCAGCCGCGGATGCCGCTCGCGAACCGTTCGCGCCGCCGGGATCAGCAGGGTCGGGATCAGCGATGGGACGGCGCCGACGCACAACTGCCCCAGCTCCCCGTGCGCGGCCGCCTGCACGTCGCCGAGCGCGCGTTCCAAGTGGGCCAGCAGCGCGTAGGCGTGGTCGACCAGGACGCGGCCCGATTCGGTCAGGCGCAGGCGTCGGCCGTCTGCCTCGGTCAGCGGTGCGCCCGCTTCTTTCGTGAGCGTGGCCAGCTGCTGGGAAGCCGCGGACGGCGAGATGTGCAAGGCCGACGCGGCGGCGTGCAGCGTGCCTTGCTCGTGCAGCGCCACCAGCAGGCTCAGCCGAGTCGGGTCAATCATGCAGAAAATCTTACTGGTACCCGACGAAATGTCCCGCTTGTATTCACGATTTTCGGCGACGAGCATCATCCGGGTAAGCGGTGGCGCGTGTGGTGCAGGGCTCGTGAGCGGTCGTTGCGGTGAGAACCGCTTTTCACTCGCGAGACGTGCTGCCCGATCCGCGCGACTGCCGAGCCGGGCCAATCCAAATCGGAGGTTTTCCGTGCAGGTCCTCGCTTTGAGCTCCAGTCCGCGCAAGGACGGAAACTCCCGCATGCTCGCCGAATCAGTCCTCGAAGGAGCCGCGCGGCAGGGCCACGAGGTCGAGATCGTCGATCTCGCCGATGTGGTTTCGGCGCCGCTGCGGGATTGCCGGGTGTGCCGAACCGCGGACGGACGTTGTTCGATCAACGACGACTACGAGGCCCTGCTGCTCGGCAAGGTGCTCGTCGCCGACGCGCTGGTGCTCGCGACTCCGCTGTACTGGTACGGGATCTCCGGGCAGCTGAAGATCTTCATCGACCGCATCTTCTGCTACGAGTCGGCCGGGTTCCCGGAGTTCGAGGAGGTCAGGCTACGGCTGGTGAACAAGCGGCTGGCCGCGGTGGTGAGCTCGGAGGAGTCCTACCCCGGTTCCCTGGTGGGCGTCACGGCCCAGCTCCAGGAACTCGCCCGCTACCTCCACCACGACTTCGTAGGTGTCGTCCAGGGCATCGGCAACTCCCGCGGCGAGGTCGCGCACGACCCGACCGACCCCCTGGCCCGAGCCTTCGCCCTGGGCACCCGCCTCTTCCAAACCCCAGCAACGGACTACCGGATCGACACCCCACGCACCCCCAACGTCTGGCCAACACCCTGACCCCAACCGCCCCGCCCCGACGCACCTCCCCACCGATCGAATGCTGGGTGAAGGGCACCTTTGGCCGACTATGCCGGTCAAAGGTGCCCTTCACCCATCACCTGAACGGGGTCGAGGCTGCTTTAGCCGCGGCCGATGAAGGGCATGGCGGTGGCGGTGATGGTCAGGAATTGGACGTTGGCGGTCAGCGGCAGGCCCGCCATGTAGAGCACCGCTTCGGCCACGTGTTGGGCGTCGAAGGTCGGTTCGGGGCGCACCGAGCCGTCCGCCTGGACCGCGCCGGTGGCGATGCCCGCCGTCATCTCGGTGGCCGCGTTGCCGATGTCGATCTGCCCGCAGGCGATGCCGTAGGCCCGGCCGTCCAGCGAAATCGACTTGGTCAGGCCGGTGATGGCGTGCTTGGTGGCGGTGTAGGCGACGCTGCGCGGTCGCGGGGTGTGCGCGGATATCGAGCCGTTGTTGATGATCCGGCCGCCCTGCGGGTCTTGCTCCCGCATGATCCGGAACGCGTGGTGCGCGCACAGGAACGAGCCGGTCAGGTTGACCTGCACGGTCGCCTGCCAATCGGTGTGGGACAGTTCGCCCACCGAACCGGCAGCACCGAAACTGCCCGCGTTGTTGACCAGCAGATCCACCCGGCCCCACTCACCGCGCACCCCGTCGAACAGCGCGGCCACCGAATCGGGGTCGCCGACATCGGTCGGCGCCACGCGGGCTGCGCTGGAACCCCCGGCGGTTTCCCGCAGCGGCTCGGCCCGCCGACCCGCCAGCGCCACCCGGTAGCCCGCACCGAGCAGCGCCTGCGCGATCTCCCGCCCCACGCCCGATCCAGCACCGGTCACCACCGCGACTCCCATGTCGCTCATCAGCCCTCCCACCCGACGATTGCTCAACGCCCCATTGATACCCCACACCCAGGTTCTCCGGCGGTATTGGACTGTTGTCCTCTGCCAAAGGAGTTGAGGCACTGCCCGTGTGTTCGAGACAGCTGCCCGAGCTTTGCCACCAGAGTCGAGGCATCTTGATCAAGTCTGGTTCATACCGCCGCTCTCGCGAACCCGACCGGCCCCTCGGCGATCCCTCTTCGGGTGAGAGGTGAAGGGCACCTTTCGCCAACTTACTTGGTAAAAGGTGCCCTTCACCCACCACTCGATCGGTGTGGGTGGGCCCCGAGGAGCAGAGCTGGCGCCGTGCGGGTTCACCTGGACGGGCATGAGTGAAGGGCACCTTTGACCGGGTAAGTCGGTCAAAGGTGCCCTTCACTCCGTTCCGTCACCCAGTGGTGCAGCGGGGTGGGGTTCGGTCCAGGTTGGGTGTGGGGTCATGACGGGGTGGTTTGCCAGGCTTTGGCGAGTAGTTCGTAGGAGCGGACGCGGTCGGCGTGGTCGTGGGTGATGGTGGTGATCACGAGTTCGTCGGCGTCCGTGGCGTCGCGCAGCGTCGTCAGCTCGCGCACCACGGTCTCCGGTGTGCCGACGAATTGCGTGTCGACCCGGTCGGCGACGAGTTCCCGCGCCTGGTCGGTCCAGGTGAACCCGGCGGCTTCGGCCGGGCTGGGGAACCGGATCGCACCGTCACCGGCGCGGATGCTGTGCACCCACGGCCCGTACGGGGCGGCCAGTTCGCGGGCCTTGGCGTCGGTGTCGGCCACCACCACGTCCGCTGACACCACCACGTACGGCCGCGCCAGTTGGGCGGAGGCGGTGAACTCCTGCCGGTAGGCGTGCACGGCTTCGAGCACCGTGGATGGGCTGACGTGGTAGTTGGCCGCGAACGGCAGGCCCAGCGAACCCGCCGCGGCCGAGCTCGCCCCGGCGCTGGAGCCGAGGATCCAGACGTCGACATCGGCGCCTTCGGCTGGCACGGCCTGCACGGGTTCACCGCTGTCGGTCCGGAAATCGCCGGTGATGAACCGGAGGATGTGCTCCACCTGGGTGCGGTAGTCCAGGGTCGATTCGCCCGGTTCGCCGACGCCGAGCAGGCGCTGCTGCTCCTCGATGCGGGCCAGGAACCGCTTCGACTTGGTCAGCGCGCGGGGCTTGGCCGGGATCAGCAGCCCGTCGACCACCTTCGGTTCGGGCGCCGGACCGTCGCCGGGATCGACGAACCGGCGCGCCAGATCGCGGCTGCGCCCAGGCCCGGACCGACCCAGCCCGAGGTCGATGCGGCCGGGGTGCAGCTGCGCGATCGTGCCGAACTGCTCGGCGACCACCAGCGGCGCGTGCTGGCCCAGCAGCACGGCCGCCGAACCCACCCGGATCCGGCTGGTCGCACCGGCGATCAGCGCGATCAGCACCGCGGGTGACGCGGAGGCGACCCCCGGCGTCAGGTGGTGCTCGGCCACCCAGTACCGGCGGTAGCCGAGGTGTTCGGTGCGCTGTGCGAGGTCGATGGTGTTGCGCAGGGCGTCGGCCGAGGTCCCGCCGGACACGATGGGCGACAGGTCGAGGATCGACAGCGGAGTGGACATCAGCGCGACCTCCAAGCTGGTCTGGTCATGACGCGTTCTTCGTGCTGCGCCGGGGGTTGTGCAGTGGCGCCAGCCCGAGGTTGTCGCGCAGCGTGGAGCCGGGGTACTCGGTGCGGTGCACGCCGCGTTCCTGCAGCAGCGGTACTACGGTTTCGGCGAATTCGTCCAGGCCGCCGGGGGTCAGGTGCGGGACGAGGATGAAGCCGTCCGCGGCGTCCTCCTGCACGAACTGGTTCATCGTCTCGGCCACGGTCGCCGGGCTGCCGATGAACGACTGCCGCGCGGTGACTTCGATGATCAGTTCGCGGATGGACAGCTTCTTGGCTTCGGCCAGCTCGCGCCACTGCGCGGCGATGGCGACCGGATCGCGGTTGTTGCGGGTGCTGGCCCGGCCCTTGGTGATGGCGTCGGCTCCCACCAGCGGGTCGATCTCCGGTAGCGGTCCGTCCGGATCGTAGTCGCTGAGGTCGCGGTTCCACAGCTGTTCCAGGAACCGGATGGCGGTCTGGGGGCTGACCTGCTGGTGGCGGATGTGGTCGGCGCGTTCCTGGGCTTCGGCGTCGGTGTCGCCGAGCACGACGGAGGTGCCTGGGAACACCAGCAGTTCCTCGGGCGATCGACCGTGCCGGGCGAGCCGACCCTTGACGTCGGCGTAGAAGTCCTTGCCCGCCTGCAGGGTGGCGTGCCTGGTGAAGATCGCATCGGCGGCGGATGCGGCGAATTCCCGGCCCGCATCGGAGTCACCGGCCTGGAAGATCACCGGTCGGCCCTGCGGGCTGCGCGGCACGTTGAACCGGCCAGAGATGTCGAAGTGCGCGTCGCGGTGCTCGAAGCCGCCCGCCTGCGCATCGGTGAGGAAGGTGCCGGTGGTCTTGTCGGCGACGATCTCGTCGCCGTGCCACGAGTCGAACAGCTCCCACGCGGTGCGCAGGAACAGCCGGGCGCGTTCGTAGCGCTGGTCCTCGGGCAGGAAGCCGCCGCGCCGGAAGTTCTCCCCGGTGAACGCGTCCCACGAGGTGACCACGTTCCAGGCCGCCCGGCCGTCGGAGAGGTGGTCGAGGCTGGCGAACTGCCGCGCCACCTCGTAGGGCTCGTTGAAGGTGGAGTTGATCGTGCCCGCCAACCCCAGGCGCTCGGTGACCGCGGCCAGCCCCGCCAGCACCGTGAAGGTGTCCGGGCGGCCCACCACATCGAGGTCGTAGATCTTCCCGGCGTGCTCCCGCAGCCGCAATCCTTCGGCGAGGAACAGGAAATCGAACTTCGCGGCCTCGGCGGTGCGGGCCATGTGCTCGAAGGAGGAGAACTCGATCTGGCTCAGCGAAGCCGGATCGCTCCACACCGTGGTGTTGTTCACGCCCGGGAAGTGCGCGGCCAGGTGAACCTGCTTGGTCACTGGTGTCCTCCGGCGGTGACGGCGTAGCGGCTGGCGGGGCGAGGCAGGCCGAACCGCTCGCGCAGCGTGTGGGTTTCGTAGGCGGCGCGGAACACCTCGCGCCGCTGCAACTCCGGGACGAGGTCTCGGGTGATCGCGGTCAGGTCGTGCGGGATCGTGCCGGGGCGCAACCGGAATCCGGTGAGTCCGGCCGCGGCCCAGCCCAGCAGCCGGTCGGCGAGTTCGGCCGCGGTTCCGGTGAAGACCGGCGCATCCGGCGCGTACTCGGCGCCGTCGAGCTCGTCCAGCCGGGCCTTGCGGTCGGCCGCCTGCTCACCCAGGAACACCACGAGGTCGCCGAAGACGTGCAGCGCCTGCTCACCCCGACCGGCGTCGAGCGCTTCGGCGCGGATGCGGCCCTCGATGATGCGGGCCTGCTCCGCGTCGTGCGGGGTGGTGAACACGACGTCGGCGGCGCGCGCCGCGAACCGGTGCCCGGCGGCGTCGGTGGCCAGCGCGGTCACCAGCGGTTGGCCCTGCGGCGATCGCGGGGTGATGGACGGTCCCTTGACGTGGAACCACTTTCCGGCGAAGTCGATGTAGTGCAGCTTGTCGCGGTCGATGAACCGGCCGGTCGCGGCGTCGCGGATTTCCGCGTCGTCTTCCCAGCTGTCCCACAACCGGCGCACCACCTCGACGTAGTCGGCCGCCTCGTCGAAGAGTTCCGCCGCGTCGACCTCGCGGCGACCGAAGTGCGCGGCATCGCTGCCACGGCCCGACACCTGCGGCTGCCACCCGGCCCGGCCGGTGCTGATGTAGTCGAGGCTGGCGACGGCCTTGGAGATGTGGAACGGCTCGGTGTGGGTGATCACCGCGCTGGGCACCAGGCCGATGTGCTCGGTGCGGGGCGCGACGCGCGCGGCGATCAGCCCCGCGTCGAGTCGGCCGCGCACCTGGTCGGTCCGGTCGTCCGGGCCGTCGGCGCGGCTGGACTGCGGGCCGAGAGCGTCCTCGAACGTCACGAAGTCCAACAGCCCGCGTTCGGCTTCCCGCACCAGGTCGACCCAGTAGGCGGCGGTGAACAGTTCGGCGGGCCGAGCCTGTTGTTCCCGCCACGCGGCCGGATGCCATCCGGCGCCGTCCAGCGCCACCGCGAGGTGCAAGTTCTGTCGTGGTGCCATGTGCAGGTTCCCTCCTGCCAGCGGCGGTCACTGCGACGCCGGTGTCCACAGTGCTGGGTTCAAGCGAGCGAGCGTTCGAAGAGTGGACCGACGTTGATCTCCTGCGGCAGAAAACCGGCCCGGTGGTAGTCGGCGGACACCGTTTGCAGTGCTGCGACAACGGAATCGTCGATCGGGACGGCGTTGAACGGACTGCGGTTCTGGATCAGCTCGGAAGCCGCCAGGGCGATCCCGGTGTTGTCGGCGTAGATCTTCGCGTAGGCGTCGCGATTGGCGGTGGTCCAATCCCACGCCTGCTTGTAGCGGCCCACCAGATCGGCCAGCGCCGCGTGCTTCGCCGAATCCTCCAGCGCCTCTTCGGCTGCCACGAGGTAGGTGTGCCCGGCGCTGAGCCCTTCAGCGGTGGTGAGCACTCGGGCACCGGCCACCTGCGCGGACGCGGTGTAGGGGTCCCAGGTGGACCAAGCCGCGATCTTGCCGGTTTCGAACGCGGTGCGCGCTTCGGTCGGCTGCAGGAAGTTGAACGTCACCGCATCCGGCGTGATCCCATCGCGTTGCAGTGCCTTGAGCACGAGGTAATGGCCGATGCTGCCGCGCGTGGTCGGGCTGACGGACTTGCCGCGGAGGTCGGCGACGGTGGCCACCGGGGAGTCCGGTGGGACGAGGATCGCCGTGCCGGTGGGGATGCGTTGCAGCACCGCGATGACCTTGATGGGGGCCTTGGCGGCGAAGGCGGTCAGGGTCGGTGCGTCACCGGCGATCCCGACGTCGCAGGCACCCGCCCGGATCGCCTCCAGGAGGGGCTGCGCGGCGGGGAAATCCGACCATTGCACCTGGTACGAAGTCCCGACCAGCGCCTGCGACGCGGTGAGCTGCGATCGGTAGCCGCCGTTCTGGTCGGCGACCTGCAGGTGCGCGGGTTGCCCGGGCTGTCCGGAGGTTGCTGGCGCGCAGGCCAGCAGTGGGAGTGCGGATGCCGCGAGCAGTCCACCGCGGAGAACTTGCCTGCGGGACAACGTGGTCATGTGTTCGGTTGCTCCTGGTTCGAGAAAAATGCGCACGGAAGACCAACGGCACGGCCGGATGCGGGGAAACGATTCGGCGAACGGTGCCGGACTGCGGATGCTCAGCGCCGCGGACAGGCGGCGGCGATGACCCGGAGGAGGTCGACGTGGTCCCTGGTGACCAGCTGCACCGACTGAGCCATGCCTAGCACGCTAGAAGCGCGACCGGGAAGCGTCAACGGATCACCGCGGCTGCCCAGCATGTGGGCGCGAGCTCGGGTCAGCGCAGCGAGATGGTGGCCGCGCCCGCGGGCAGCACCCGGCCGATCACCGGTGCGCCGGGAACCTCGCCGACCACCAGCAGCCCACCCGAGGTTTGCGCGTCGGCGAGCAGCAGCAGGTCTTCGTCGGGTGCCGAGCCGGGATCGAGGTGCGGGCGGACCCAGGCCAGGTTCCGGCGGGTTCCGCCGCTGACGAATCCCGCCCGCACCGCCTCCCGCGCGCCGTCCAGGTACGGCACGGCGGCGATGTCGACCTCGGCGGCGGTCCCGGAGGCGCGCATCGTCTTGAACAGGTGGCCGAGCAGCCCGAATCCGGTGACGTCGGTCGCGCACACCGCGCCTGCCCGCAGGGCCGCCAGCGCGGCGTCGTGGTTGGACGTCGTCATCGCCTGGATCGCCTGCTCGAAGCGCTCCCCGGTGCTCTTGTGCCGGGTGTTGAGCACGCCGATGCCCAGCGGTTTGGTCAGCGACAGCGGCAGCCCGGGTTTCGCGGTGTCGTTGCGCAGCAGCCGATCCGGATCGACCAGGCCGGTCACCGCCAGCCCGTACTTGGGTTCCGGGTCGTCGACGCTGTGCCCGCCTCCGACGTGGCAGCCCGCCCGTCCGGCGGCGTCGAGGCCGCCGCGCAGCACCTCGGCGGCCAGTTCGAACGGCAGCACGTCGCGCGGCCAGCCGAGCAGGTTCACCGCGACGATCGGGATGCCGCCCATCGCGTACACATCGGACAGTGCGTTCGTGGCGGCGATGCGGCCCCAGTCGTAGGGATCATCGACCACGGGCGTGAAGAAGTCCGTGGTGACCACGATTCCCGGTCCGTCGGCGGCGCGCACCACGGCCGCGTCGTCGCCGGTGTCCAGGCCGACGAGCAGCTGCGCGTTCGGCCGCTCGACGGCAGGCGCCAGACCGCCGACGACGGATTCCAGCTCGCCCGGCGGGATCTTGCAGGCGCACCCGCCGCCGTGCGCGTACTGGGTCAGACGAATCGATTCGGACCCGGTCATCCCCGCATTACAGCACCGCCTCCGCGCTGGGGCATCGCAAGTTGCGGCGGCGCTCCGGGTGGCGCTACCGGGGGCCAGCGGAGACGGACGGGAATCGAACCCGCCGCACCGAGGTGCTCGGTGCCATCGGCTTTGAAGGCCGTGGGGGCCACCAGGCGCCCAGACGTCTCCGCTGACCACCGTAGTGCCCGGTGGGCCGGGGCACGCGGTCGTTAGCGGACGCTGCTGGGTGAGCGCCACTCCTGGGCGATTGCGCCTTTCGCCCAGCAACCGGATCGGCGTCCAGCCTGCTTTCGCACTCACGTCGGTTGAGTGGGCGATCGGTTGGTTGGGCGATCGGTTGAGTGGGCGATCGATTGAGCTGATTCCGCAGGGGAATCACGGTCGGTGCCAAGATGTCGTAGCGGAAACAAGTACGTGAACGTACCTTCACACGTGCGACCGGTCGCACCGGCGGGGAAGCCCGGAGAGGGGCAGGCAATGGAGCTACGTCATCTTCGCTATTTCGTGTCGGTCGCCGAAGAACTCCACTTCCGCCGGGCGGCGGAGAAGCTGCACATCGTGCAGCCCGCGTTGAGCAAGCAGATCACCGCGTTGGAGAACGAACTGGGCATCGAGCTGTTGAAGCGGGACCGGCGGCACGTCGCCCTGACCGAGGCGGGGGAGACCTTCCTCCAGGAAGCCGTCGAGATCCTCGCGCACACCAACGGCGCGATCCAGCGGGCGCAGGCGATCAGCCGGGGCGAGGTGGGGCGGCTGAACATCGGGTTCATCCACCCGGCACTGGCCGATCTGCTGCCCCGCTCGCTGCGCCGGTTCCGCCAGCGCTACCCCGCCGTCAAGATCACCCTGAGCGAGGCCACCAGCCGGGCCGCGATCGAGAAGGTCGCCAGCCGGAGCATGCATTTCGCCTTCACCCGGCTGCCCGTCGCCGAACGGCCCGACCTGCTGACCGAACCGGTCTCCGAGGAACCGGTCCTGCTCGTCGTGCCCTGCGGGCACCCCCTGGCGACCGCCCCCTCGGTGATGTTGGGCGATCTGGCCGACGAGGACCTGATCCTGGTCGCCAGGCAAGTCGAGCCGGAGCTGCACGACTACTACCTCACCACCTGCGTGAACGCCGGGTTCAGCCCGCGACTGGCCCAGGAGGTCAACAGCACGTCGGTGGCCATCGGCCTGGCCGCCGCCGGGCTCGGCATCACCTTCGCACCCGCGTCGGCCAGGATCACGGCGCAGCGCAACGTGGTCTACCGCGACATCACCGGCCCGGCACCGAAGCTGACCATGGGCGCCCTGTACCACTCGGGCCGCAAACCGGCGATCCTGGCGAACTTCCTGGCCCTGCGGCCCTGGGAACCCGAGGTGCCAGGGCCGCAGGGCGCGGCGGGTCAACCGCCGGAGGTCGGCTCCGGCTGACCGGCGGCGGAGGCGGGGCGCCTCAGTCCCGGGCGCCACCTGTCGCCACGGCCGTCCCCGACATCGCGCCGACGCGCTTGCCCCTGCGCCCCTCGTGCCCGTAGAACACCATGCTGGCCGCGGCCAGGAACCCGGCGATCGTGGTGGCGATGAACACCGCCGACGGGCCCGGCAGGGCGCCGCAGATGTACGGGCCGAGGATGCCGCCCAACCGGCCGACCCCGAGCATGTACCCGACGCCGGTGCTGCGGGCGTTGACGGGATAGCTCATCGCGGTCACGTTGTTCAGCGGGTAGAGCACGGCGGCGATGAAGAATCCGGTGGCGCTGACCGAGATCAGCGAGATGATCGGATCGGTGACCGTCACCAGGACCACCGCGCACAGCGAGCCGAGCACCAGCCAGACGATCATCGAGATCCGCTGCGGCAACCACTTGTCGGCGACGTACCCGCACGCGAATCCGCCGACGATGGAGCACAGTTCGAACGAGATCGCGAAGAACAGGCTGCCGCTGAAGCCGTAGCCGCGGGCCAGCATGATGTTCGGCGCCCAGGTGATGAGACCGTAGTTGTCGAACAGGACGAAGAACGAGGTCGTCCACAGGGCGAGCGTGGTGATGAGGTACTTCGGGCCCATCGGGATCAGCCAGGCACGCGGTGTTCGCTGCCCCTGTTCGCCTGCCGTCCGGATGTTGCCCCCGGCCTGGGCGTATGCGGCGGCCCGGTCCGGGCGAAGCCGGGACAGCAGGGTGATCGCCTCGCGCTTCCTGCCGCGCGCCGCGAGGTATTCCACCGATTCCGGGAACACGGCCAGGTAACCGATGCCCAGCAGCACCGAGATGCCGCCGATGTGCAGCAGAACCTGCCACCCGAGGTCCTGGGCGAGCACGATGCCGAGCACCGGCGCGATGATCCCGCCGACGGCGAATCCGGCCAGCGAGATCGTGGCGATGCGGTGCCGGAGGTTGCGCGGCAGGAATTCGTTGATGTAGGCCGCGCACAGCGGCATGATCACGCCGAGACCGACACCCGTCAGGAACCGGAGTGCGACGAAACCCGACAGCGAATCGACGAGCAATGCGGTGAGCACGCTGAATCCGCCGGAGATGATGAGCCCGGCGATGAGGGTGGGTTTGCGCCCGATCCGGTCGGCGATCACTCCCTGCCCCAGCGAGCCGACCATCACACCAATCAGCGCCGAGGACACCAGCAGTCCGCTTTCGGCTCCGCTGAGCTGCCAGGTGTGCTGGACGAAGGGAATGACGTACGGGGTGACCATCGTGTTGTACCCGTCGATGGTGATCGCGAGCAGCGCCAGCACGACCACCCACCAGTGCAGGGGTCGCATGCCGGCTTCGTCGAGTTCCTCGCGAACGTCGATCTCGGTTTGGGCCATTCGAACTCCTTTGTTGCAAAAGTCCCTTTTCGAAAAAGCGTGCCGGTGATCAGTTGGCCCGGTCGCTGTCCACGACGATCGTCCGAACTCACCTCACTAGCGCTCGCATCGTGCCCGCCACCCGGGTGCGAACCTAGTTGCGCAGCCCCGCGTCGTCGCCGGCGACGTCGCGGTACATGGTGCTGCGGAAGAACACCAGCGGCGGCCGTCGCGAATCGCAACTGGCGTGCACCACGGTGCCGATGATGATCACGTGCGTTGCTTTCGCCACCGCGTCGGACACCGTGCATTCCAGGGTGCCGACGGTGTTCGGCAGAACGGGAACTCCGGAATGCCCTCGCGACATGCCGACTTCGGACATTTTGTCCGGATCGGCGGAGGCGAACCGATGTGCCAGCCCTTCCTGATCGGCGGCGAGGATGTTGACCGCGAACCTCCCGGATCGGCGGATCGCCGACCAGGTCCGGGTCGAATTCCGCAGGCAGACGATGATCTGCGGGGGATCGAGCGTCAGCGACGAAAAGGAGTTCACCGTGGCGGCCCGGGGGCCGGTGTCGGATTCGGTCGTCACCACGGTGACCCCGGTGGCGAACTGCCCGCACACGGTGCGGAAGAAATCGGGATCGCACGATGCGCTGCCTGCCTGCGGACTGCTGAGTCCGCTCATCGGCCACCTCCGTTCCGTTCGCCGCTGATCTGCGGGCGATGGGTCCAAGACTCGGTGGCGAGCACGGATGGCGTCCAATAACCGTTGGATTTCATTGAGCACCACCGGGAATAACTGCGGGCCTGATCACCTTCGGCCATCAGTGCGCACCAACAACCATCAGCGATGACGCCGTCACACCTTGATGGCCCGGGAATCGGCAACTAATCATTGGCTGCACCACGTTGGCGAATCCAGTCGCAAGCCGAGCCACTCGCACGGCGTTCCGGGCAGGTCAGGAGAGTGTTCATGAACGAGGTTCCGTCGCGTTCCGTTGCCGGTGACCCCAGCTCGGCCATCGACCCGGACGAGATCGTCCGCACCGCGGAAGGCCTGTACGGCCTGTTCGACAAGTACGCCGCGAGCAGCGACGAGCAGGGCGTGCTCAACGATTCGGTCGTGTCCGCGCTGCACGAAGTGGGCGCGGTGAAGGCGTTCCTGCCGCGCGAACTCGGCGGACTGGAGCTGCGACCCACCGACGCGATGCGGCTGTTCCGCGCACTGGCCTATGCCGACCCGTCGGCGGGCTGGGTGGGCATGGCGCTGGCGACCGCGACGGGTCTGGCCGGTGCGTTCTTCCCCGAGGACACCGCACGCGAACTGTTCGCCGACGGTTCCCGGACGGCCATCGCCGGGCAGGGCACGAAACCCGGCCGCGCGGTGCCGGTCGACGGCGGACACCTGGTCAGCGGGGAGTGGAGCTTCGCGTCGGGCATCAAGCACGCCACCCACGTGCACACCGCCGCGATCGACGCGGAGACCGGCCAGTCGCGTTTCTTCGTGCTCCCCGTCGCGCAGGCGACCATCATCGACAACTGGGACGTGCTGGGGCTGCGCGCGACCGGAAGCCTCGACTACGTGCTGAACGAGGTGTTCGTGCCCATCGGGTACAGCTACCCGTCGCTGAGCCGGGAACCGATCACCGGCGGCGATCTGTACCGGCTGGGCATCGGGAACCTGGCCAGCATCAACCACGGTTCGTGGGCGCTCGGCGTCGGTCGGCGACTGCTCGACGAGCTCGCGGCCTTCGTCCGGCGCACCGGCCGGGGGTTGGGCGAGTCCTTCCACGGGGAGTACGCGAGCGCGGAAGCCACCTTGCGCAGCGCCGAGGCCTTCCTCTTCGACGCCTGGCGTTCCATCGAAGCCGCCCAGGACCGCGGTGATCAGCCCAGCGTCCGGGAGGAGACGCTCAACCGCCTGGCGCTGAACAACGCGACCTGGTCGATGCAGGAGGTCGCGGAGTTCGTGTACCGGTCGGCGGGTTCGGTCGCGCTGCGGTCCGGGGTGATCCAGCGGCTGTTCCGCGATGTGCACGCGGGCACCCAGCACATCAGTTCCTCGGCGACCATCCGGCAGTCCTGCGGCCGTGAACTGGCCGGTCTCGCCGACCAGGAGCGCTGGGTCCACTTCCGCCTCGTCCGCGACGAAGGCTGACCCCCATCGCGCATTCCGTCCACTATGGACCCCGTCGCCGCTGAACCACGGTGCACAGCCGGTGCGGTTCCCGTAGGAGTGAGGAGTGAAGGGCACCTTTCGCCAAGTTGCTTGGTGAAAGGTGCCCTTCACCTCGTCCTGGCACCGTTTCGGCGGTCGTAGGATGTTGGGGTGCCGTTCGCGATCAGTGTTGGTGACGCCAAGATCTACTACCAGGTGCGCGGTTCGGGTGAACCGCTGGTGCTGCTCTTGGGCTAGGCCTGGTCCGCTAAGGCTCTGTCGGACCGCGCGCTGGTTCAGGACGGATAGGTGGTGGGCAGGCCGAAGGCCGGGAACATGTCGACGTCGAAGAACGCGACCGTGTGCTTGACCGCCGCGCCTTCGAGGTCGAGCACCTGGAGGTGGAACGGCCGGAAAACGCCGTCCGGTTCGCGCATGTAGACGCCGAAGGCGACCTGGCCGTTGGCGCGGGCGGGCAGCAGCCGCATGTCGTCCGGCCCGGCCGGGCACTTCACGTCGACCAGGCGGCCGATCTGCTCGGCACCGCGCACCCAGTTGGCGTACGGCGGCATCTCCCAGACCGCATCGGCGGTGAACAGCTGCACGATGGCCGGGATGTTCTTGGCTTCGAAGGCCGTCACGTAGCGGTCCAGCAGCTGCTGCTGCTCGGCGGTCAACGGCTCGGAGGTGTCGTCCTCGGACGGTTTGACCTGGTCGAGTTGGGCGCGGGCGCGTTGCAGGATGCTGTTGACCGCGGTGGTGCTGGTGCCGAGGGTGTCGGCGACCTCGGAGGCCCGCCACTTCAGCACGTCGCGCAGGATCAGCACCGCCCGCTGTCGGGCGGGCAGGTGTTGCAGGGCGGCGATGAACGCCAGCCGGGTGCTCTCCCGCACGCCGACGATCGTCGCCGGATCGGCGTGGTCGTTGACGATCATGGAATCCGGGATGGGCTCCAGCCACGACACCTCGGGCAGTTCGACCAGTTCGTCGGCCGGGCTGTCGACCGGTCCGCCCAGTCCGGTCGGCAGCGGTCGGCGCTTCCGGTTCTCCAGCGCGGTCAAGCAGGTGGTGGTGGCGATCCGGTAGAGCCAGGTGCGCAGTGACGACCGGCCCTCGAACCGGTCGTACCCGCGCCAGGCGCGCAGGTAGGTCTCCTGCACCAGGTCTTCGGCGTCGTGCAGCGAGCCGAGCATCCGGTAGCAGTGCGCCAGCAGTTCCCGCCGGAACGGATCGGCCTGCGTGGTGAAGTCATCGGTGACCATCGTGGAGGTGGCCATGCCTACGCCCTTCCGGCTCGCGTGCCAGTGACTGCACGACTCCACTCGGCGAACGGGATCCGCCGAACGGGTCAAGCACGACAGTAGCCGAACCCACCGACAGAATTCGTCGCCTTCGGCATGCGGGACCCGACGCCAGGAGATCCCGAAATCGTGCGGCGAGCTCTGGTGATCTCACGTAGCGGACCGGTGCGTTGGTCGGCGACGCTGGTGCGGCTACGAAAGCGAGTGGGGCGGCGGGCGGATCTGGCCGCCTGGGCCTGCAAGGAGGGTGAGATGTATTCACGCGCGCTCGCACCGCGTCGTGCCGTGGTGGTCGGTGCCGGAATGGTCGGGTTGTCCACGGCGTGGTTCCTCCAGGAGCACGGCTTGGAGGTGGTGGTGCTCGACCGCAGCGGGGTCGCGGCGGGCGCGTCCTGGGGCAACGCGGGATGGCTGACGCCGTGCATGGCGGTGCCGCTGGCCGAGCCCGGGGTGCTGTCCTCTGCGGTGCGGTCGCTGGGCGATCCGAACGCGCCGCTGCACGTGCCGCTGCGGCCGGATCCGGCGGTGCTGACTTTCCTGGCGCGGTTCGCGGCCCGCTGCACCACGCGGGCGTGGCAGCGGTCGCTGGCGGCGTTGGTTCCGGTGAACAGGCTGGCGCTGGATACCTTCGACGAGCTGACCGAGGGCGGCGTCGCGGCGAGCACGCGGGGCGGCCCGATCATGGTCGGTTTCGCGGCAGCGGCGCAGAGCGCGGCGCTGCGGCACGAGCTGGACGAGGTGGCCCGCGCCGGATTCGACGTGCACTACGAGCGGGTCGACAACCCGCGCGTGCCGCAGCTGTCCGGGCAGGTCACCGATGTGTTGCGCATCGACGGCCAGCGGCACTTCGAGCCCGGCCCGTTCGTGCAGGCGCTCGCGGACGCGGTGCGCGAGCGCGGCGGGCAGATCGTCTCCGGCGCGCGGGTGCGGGCCCTGCGGCATGGACCGGGCGGGATCGCCGTCGAGACGTTCACCGGGCCGCCGCGGCGGGCCGACGTCGTGGTGGTGGCAACCGGGGCGTGGCTGTCGGAACTAGCGCGGCGGCTGGGCGTGCGCACCCAGGTGCAGGCAGGGCGCGGCTACTCGTTCAGCGTCGCCACCGAAGAACCAGCCAAGACACCGGTCTACCTACCGGCCGCGCGGGTGGCGTGCACGCCGTACCAGGGGCGGTTGCGCCTCGCCGGGACGATGGAGTTCCGCGCCCCGGACGATCCGCTGCAACCGGCCCGCATCGCCGCGATCGTGCGCTCGGTGCGACCGCTTCTGTCCGGTGTGGACTGGTCGGATCTGCGGGACGTTTGGGTGGGGCCGCGTCCGATGACCCCGGACGGACTGCCGGTGCTCGGGCCGACGAAGCTGCCGGGCGTCTACGTCGCGGGCGGGCACGGCATGTGGGGTGCCACGCTCGGTCCGATCAGCGGAAAGCTGCTCGCCGAACGGATCGTCACCGGCCGCATGCCCGCGCAGCTGCGGCCCTTCGATCCGCTGCGCTGACCGTCAGCTGCGGCCGTCGCGCCAGTAGCCCATGAACGCGACGGCTTGCTTGGGGATGCCGTAGTCGCGGACCAGCAGTTGGCGCAGGCGCTTGATCACGGTGGCCTCACCGGCCAGCCAGCCGTAGAACCGGCCGGGCGAGGCGTCGTCCTCGGGGACGTCCCACAGGATCGGGGCGTCCACGTCGACGTCGTCGAGTTCCACCGCGCCACCGCGTGAGCGGGGGTGCAGCTCGTCGAGGGCTGCCGCGACGCCTTCTTCCAGCAGTTGGCCGTGGGGTGCGGTCGCGCGGCGGGCGAACCAGCGCACCTCGACGCCGTCGGGCACGATCCAGTCCTGCCGGTCGTGTTCCTCGGGCACTTCAAGGCAGACGATGCCCCGGGCGCACGGCGGCAGGGTCTCGACGATGGAGGCGACCGCGGGCACCGCGGTCTCATCACCGGCCAGCACCAGGTGGCTGGCCGATGCCGGTGGCGCCCACTCGCAGCCCCACATCCGGCCGGTGCCCGGTCGGTCCGGGCCGAGCACGCCGATC
Source organism: Saccharopolyspora antiqui (assembly GCF_052246905.1). Lineage (NCBI taxonomy): Bacteria > Bacillati > Actinomycetota > Actinomycetes > Pseudonocardiales > Pseudonocardiaceae > Saccharopolyspora > Saccharopolyspora antiqui. Next base: position 306,221 of record NZ_JBQQBO010000004.1, on the reverse strand, counting down.
TCGTCACCGGGGCGGGCCGACGCGGCCCAGGTGGCGGCGGGCCCGGCATGCCCGGTGGCCCCGTTCCCGTTGCCGCTGTGCCCGTTGCCTCCGTGCCCGTTGCCGCCGTGCAGCACGAAGTCGATGTCGAGTTCGGCGGGTTCGGGCCGGTAGGCGCGAACGGTGTAGGTGCGCAGCACGGGACGGATCTCCTCGGGCAGCGCCAGCCACTCCTGGTACCAGCCGGGCCCGCTCGGGAAGTCCGCGAGGGTCCGGCCGGGTTGCGCGAGCACCACCTTGATCCGCTGGTCGACGCCACCGGCGCCGAAGCCGCGCAGGCATTCGGCGGTGAAGGTGATCCGGACGAAACTGGGGCCGAGCCGCTGCACCCGCGCCACTTCGACGGGGAACATCCGGTAGACGGGCTTCTCCGCGGTCCGCGTACCTGCCATCCGTAACCTCCCGAGATCCAGTGCTAGGTTAGCCTAGCCTTACGAAAATGGGGAGGTTGGTGTGCGTCACAAGATCCGAGCCGCCGTCGCGCTGCTCGTCGCCGCCGGTGCGTTATCGGCATGCGCTTCGCCTGGTCGGGGCGACCAGGGCGGTACCGGTTGGTCCTACACCGATGATCGGGGGATCACCGTCAACGCGGCCGAGCGCCCGGAGCGGATCGTCGCGCAGGTGTCGGCGGCCGGTGCGCTCAAGGACTTCGGTGTCAACGTGGTCGGCACCTTCGGTCCGCTGGTGCGCGATGACGGCACGACCGAGCCGGAAGCGGGCAGCATCGATCCCCGGCAGGTCACCGACGTCACCGGACCCGGCTACGGCGAGGTGAACTTGGAGCGGCTGACGTCGTTGCACCCCGACTTGCTGGTCAGCGGCAAGTACGCGGAGTACCCCGGGCTCTGGCACCTGGTCGAGGACCAGGAGCAGATGGTCAAGCGGATCGTGCCGACGGTCGGCGTCCAGCAGTCCGGCATCGCGCTGCCGGATGCCATCGCCAGGTACGGGCAGTTGGCTCGCGCGCTCGGCGGCGACGTCGACTCGGCGCGGGTGAAGGCCGATGCAGACCGGTTCAACGCCGCGGCGCAGCGGTTGCGCGACATCGGGGCGCGGATGCGGGCCGAGGGCAAGTCGATCCTGGCCGTTGGTGGCACCAAGGACGAGTACTTCGTGGTGGTCCCGGCGCGCAACCCCGACCTGGACTACTACGTCAAGCAACTCGGCCTGCCGATCACCACGCCGCAGCACCCGGACGTCGCCGGTGGTGGCTACTTCGAGCGGCTGTCGTGGGAGAAGGCGAACGCCTACCCCGGTGACGTCCTGATGTGGGACGCCCGGCCCGCGTCGATGCCGCCGGAGCAGATGAAGCAGAACCCGGTGTTCGCCTCGCACCCGGCGGCCGCCGCGAACCGGTTCGTGGAGTGGGATGCGGTCGCACCGATGAGCTACGCGAGCTATGCCGGGATCATGACGAAGCTGGCCGACCAGTTGTCAGCCCAGTTGGGTTACTGAGCCGTGGGGTGGGCGATTTCGCGCGAAATCGGCGTTTCCCATGGGGTGCGGGTGACGATTTCGCGCGAAATCGCCAGGTTCGTTACCCGCACCGCCACGCACAACGAGTTCCAAGACGGGCTCTCAGAACGGGCGAAGTTCCGAAGTGGACGATCACATCGGATTGCGGTGCGGCTGACCGATATCAGTGGCCGCGGAAGGCTTCGACGAGCCACCAGGCGCCTTCGGTCGAGGTGATCTTCGCGTCGATCAGCAGGGGAGCGGTTCGCGGACCCGCCAGCCAGCCCCGAACCGGTGCGAGGTCGGCTTCGGTGCGCACCGTGATGGCGGTGCAGCCGAATCCGCGGGCGGCGGCGGCCAGATCGGTGTCCGGGAACTCGACGGTGTCCAGCCGATGGCCGTCCGGGCCGAAGTGGTGGACTTCGGCGCCGTAGGCGTGGTCGTTGTAGACCACGATCACCATCGGCAGGCCCAGTCGCACCGCGGTTTCCAGCTCGGCGATGCCCATCAACGCACCGCCGTCGCCGAGCGCGGCCACCGGCAGCCGGTCGGGGCGGGCCAGCGCCGCGCCGATGGCGGTGGCCAAGCCGAGCCCGATGGATTGGAAGGCTTGGGTGAAGCAGAAGCCGTTCTCGTCGGGCACCCGCAGGAACATGCTCGGGTAACCCATGAAGTTGCCGGAGTCCACCGCGAGCACCCGCTCGTCGGGCAGCAGCCGGTCCAGCGCGATGCTGAGCGTGCGCGGATCGATGGTGTCCGATGTGGACTGATCGGCGAATTCGACGTCGCGCCAAGAACCTTCGCGGGCGATCCGCTCCCGAACCTTCGGGTCGCGGTAACCGGCGGGGTGGGTGCCTCGGTCGGCCAGTTCGCCACGAGCCGCTTCCGCGGTCATCGCGACGTCGCCGAGCACGCCGAGGTCGACCGGGCGGTGCGCGCCGATGGCCTCGCCGTTGAGGTCGACCTGCACGAGCGCGCAGTCCGGTCCGATCAGGGTGCCGTGCCGCATGGTCCACATGTTCAGCGCCGTGCCCCAGCCGACGATGACATCCGCCGCAGAGATCAACTCGGCGGCCAGCGGGGTGGCGAACCCGCCCGAAACGTCCAGCGACCACGGGTCGTCGTGGAACAGGCCCCGCGCCACCGCCGAAGTCGCCAGCAGCGCTCCGCAGGAGTCGGCCAGCGCGCGCAGTTCGGCGGCGGCGTGCCGGGCGCCGCGACCGGCGATGAACACCGGCCGCTGGGCGGTGACCAGCCGATCGACGAGGTCTCGAACCGCAGCGGGCGACGGGGCGACCGGGCTGATCGCGGGCAGTCGCGGGGCGGGCGGTTCGCCGTCGATTTCGGCCGCCTGCACGTCCAGCGGCAGGTTCAGCACCACGGTCCGCCGACCCTCGGTGGCCAGCCGGAACGCCCGCACCGTGTCGTCGACCGCGGTGGCCGCGCTGTGCACGCGCTCGGGCCGGGCGCCCACGGCGGTGGCCAGCGCGTCCTGGTCGACCCGGAAGTTCGAGCGGATCGCGGCCGACGCCGTCTCCGCGGCCAGCACGATGAGCGGGGTGCGGCTCTTGGCGGCCTCGGTGATGCCGGTGAGCGCGTTGGTCAACCCGCAGCCCTGGTGCACCGAGAGCACCCCGACGCGGCCGCTGGTGCGCGCGTAGCCGTCGGCCATGGTCGCGGCGCCGCCTTCGTGTCGGGCCGCCACGAACTGCGCACCGGCGGCGACCAGTGCGTTGGTGACGTGGAAGTTGCCGCTGCCGACGACCCCGAATGCGCGGTCCACGCCCAATGCGGCCAGCGTGCGGCCGACGGCCTCGGCGACGTTCATGGCAATTCCTTCCGATTCGGTGCGTTCGCCCGGATCTGGCGGTGCGCTGTGCCTAGCGCACCGCCAGACCGGTGGCGCCTTCAATCCTGCTCGACCGTCAATCCTGTTCGACAAGTGCGAGGACCCTGGCCGGGCTGCCCGAGCCGCCCGCGATCGGCAGCGGCGCGGCGATGAGCAGCACGCCGGTGGGCGGCAGCAGCGCGAGGTTCTGCAACTGGGTCAGGCCGTACTTGCCAGCGCCGAGCAGCAGCGAATGGCAGGGGAAGGCCGGTTCGAAGGTCGGGGCCAGCCCGGCGTCGGTGCCGACGGTCTCCACCCCGATGCCCAGCAGCGAGGTCTCCTCGGCCAGCCAGCGCGCGCACTCCGGCGAGATGCCCGGGGTGTGGGAGCCGTTCTCGTCGGCGTTGAGGAACGCGTCCTGGTCACCGCTGCGGGCGTCCCAGCCGGTGCGCAGCAGCAACCAACCATCGGCGGGCAGCGGGCCGTGGGTCTGCTCCCAGTCGCGGATGTGGTCGATCTCCAGCAGGAAGTCGGGATCTTCGGCGACCTGCGCGGCGAAGTCCAGGACCACCGCCGGTCCGACGAGTTGGCGCGGCGGCACCGAGGAGATGTCCAGCCCGTCGCGTCCGGTGATCCAGTGCACCGGCGCGTCGAAGTGGGTGCCGGTGTGCTCGCCGGTGTGGATGTTGTTCCAGTACCAGGCGGGTCCGCGGTCGTCGAACCGGCTGATCTCCTCCAACTGGAAGCCGATGGTGTTCGCGAACGGCTCCGGCAGTTGCAGCACGGGAACTTCGGGGGTCAGGCGCGCGGTGAGGTCGATGACGCTGATGCGCCCGGACGTCAGAGCCCGCAGGAGTTCGGTGAGGACGGCCACCTTGATGCCTCCCAGATCCGGATAGCGGAAACGTGCGGATCCTACTTGGCCCTCGTGGGTCTGCCAACGCGCGGCGATTTCGGCTTCACAGCGCCAGATCCGGCGACACCAATGTGGATGTCCGGGTCGGGCGGTCCAGCCGCTGTTATCGTGCTCACGTGACGACGGACATCGTGGCGGACGACGCGGTGCTGGGCGAGCTGACCGGTCGCGGCATGCAGCCCCGGCAGCTGATCGTGACCGTCTACGGTCTGTACGCGCGGGAATCCGGCGGGTGGCTGTCGGTGGCGTCGCTGGTCCGGCTGCTGGCCGATCTCGGGGTGGACGAGCCAGCGGTCCGCTCGTCGATTTCGCGGCTGAAGCGGCGCGGCATCCTGCTGGCCGAGCGGCGCGGCGGCGCGGCCGGGTACGAATTGTCCGGTGCGGCGCTGGAGATCCTGCGGGAAGGCGACGAGCGGATCTTCCGCCGGGAGCGCGCCACGCTGGCCGACGGCTGGGTGCTGGCGGTGTTCTCGGTGCCCGAATCCGAGCGGCAGAAGCGGCACGTGCTGCGCACCCAGCTGACCCGGCTCGGCTTCGGCACCGCCGCGCCAGGCGTGTGGATCGCACCGGCGAACCTGCGGGACGCGGCGTCCAGCGTCCTGCGGCGCTACGGGCTGGACGGCTACGCCGATCTGTTCCACGCGGAGCATCTGGCTTTCGGTGAGCTGCGGACGAAGGTGTCGCAGTGGTGGGATCTCGACCAGCTGCAGGCGCTCTACGGCGAGTTCATCGGGGTGTACCGGCCGGTCGCGCAGCGGTGGCGGCGCCGCCGCGCCCCGCGCGGGCCGGAGGCCTTCGCCGACTACGTGCGGGTGCTGACCGACTGGCGACGGCTGCCCTACCTGGATCCCGGTCTGCCCGTCGAGCTGCTGCCCGAGGACTGGAACGGGACGGTGGCCGCGGAGCTGTTCTTCACCCTCAAGTCGTGGCTGGAGCAGCAGGCCCACGACCACGTCAGAGGTCGTGGGTGAGAATTCCGGTTCGCATGGGCGTTTTGATCTCTGTTCTTAAAGTGGCGTCAGCCGCTTAGCCCGCCTAGGGCACTTGCACCGCCGCGGGTTCTCAGACTCTGCCCACTGGCGTTCTCTGGGAGGCCTGCCTCGACGTGGTGTATTGGCATACATGATGTCGGGGATCCCGCAGTCGAGAAGGCGTCTGAGGGCCTGTCTTCGGACTCGTTTTGCTTCGTGGTGCGGGTGGCAGACCTGGCGATTTCGCGCGAAATCGCCACCCGCCCCGCGTGGGAGACGGCGATTTCGCGCGAAATCGTCCACCTCACCCGAGGTGGACGGCCCGACACGACCACTTCAAAAACAAGAACAAAGACAGCTGCTCAACGCGCGCTGGTGATGACCTCGATCGGGCGGGCGCGCCAGACGTCCCAGTCGGCGGCGATGGCGCTGGCGGCCTGCAGCAGCAGCGGCAGGTGGTGGTCGACCAGGGTGTCCATTGTGGTCTCCGCGGCGTGCGCGTTGACGTTCACCGCCGCGACGACCCGACCGCCGCCGTCGCGGATCGGGGCGGCGATCGAGCGGATTCCGGGCGCCAGCTGCTCATCGGTGGCGGCCCAGCCCTTGGCGCGCACGTCGCGCAGCGCCGCCGCGAACTCGGCGCGCTCGGGCTGCCACCTCGGGGTGATCCCGGACCGGCTGGGAACGCCGAGCACGCCGTCCAGTTCGGTGCTCGACAGATCGGCGAGCAGGACCTTGCCGAGCGAGGTCGGCGGCGCGGGGAAGCGGGTGCCGATCGTCACCGCCAGGGTCACCAGCTTCGGCACGGCCACCCGCGCCACGTACACGATGTCGGACCCGTCGAGCTGGGCGATCGAACACGACTCGTGCGTGCGTTCCACGAGTTGCCTGAGATGCGGCCTGCCCAATTCCCACAGGTTGCTGGTGCCGATGTAGGCCATGCCGAGTTCCAGCACCCGGGGCGTGAGGGTGAAGCCCGCGTCGGTGATGCGCACGTACCCCAGCTGTTCGAGGGTGATGAGGATCCGGCGCGCCGTGGGCCGGGCCAGGTCCGCGGCCGCGGCGACTTCGGACAACGACATCGTCGGTTGTCCTGGCCGGAAGCAGCGGAGGACGTCGAGTCCCCTGGCCAGGGCCTCGATGAACTCGGGGTTGCCGTCACGACGCATGACCGCAGGTTATCGCCTCCCGATCTCGCCGCGGCAGCGACGGCCTTGCCACGAACGGATCCGTTCGGCCAGGATGGCCGTACCACGGACGGATGTCCGCAAGGAGGAAGGTCTGCCATGGCGTTCGTCAACGAGGACAACATCACGGAGTTGGCCCTCCGGCGATGGGGCACCGCGCACTCACCGCGGCTGGCGCAGTTGATGACCGCGCTGGTGCGGCACATCCACGAATTCGCCCGCGAGGTCGAGCTCACCGACGACGAGTGGCTGGCCGCCATCGAATGGCTCACCGCCACCGGGCAGCTCAGCGACGAAAAGCGGCAGGAATTCATCCTCGCCTCCGATGTCATCGGGCTCAGCATGCTCGTCGTCCAGCTGAACAACCGCTTCTCGCCGACGGCGACCCCGGCCACCGTGCTCGGCCCGTTCCACATCGACGGCTCGCCGCCGGTGCCCTTCGGCCACGACATGTCCGATGGCCTGCCGGGCAAACCGCTGTTCATCACCGGCAAGGTCACCGACACCGGCGGAAAACCCATGCCGTCCGCGGTTCTGGACGTCTGGCAGGCCGATTCCGATGGCTACTACGAGTCCCAGATCGCCGAGATCGACGAAGCCCGGCTGCGCGCCAAGTACCAGACGCGCGAGGACGGCACGTACTGCATCCGCACCGTGGCGCCGCTGGGGTACTCGATTCCGATGGACGGCCCGGTCGGCGATCTGATCAAGAAGACCGACATCAGCCACTTCCGCCCGGCACACGTCCACTTCCTCATCGACGAGCCCGGCCACCACAAGCTGATCACCCACCTGTTCCAGGACGGCGTCGAATACCTCGACACCGACGTGGTCTTCGGCACCAAGGACGCGCTCGTGGTCGAGTTCGTCGAGCGGCCAGCGGGCCCGACACCCGACGGGGGCCAGCTCGACCAGCCCTACCTGCACGCCACCTACGACTTCGTCCTCGAACCGACCACCGACTGATCGCCGGTCGAACCACTGCCGCGAGCACCGCACCCACCCGGCTCGCAGGGCGCGTGCTGCGGGCCCTTGCCAACGGCTTGCCAGCCGGTAGTCTCCGAGGTGCTGGTGGTTCGGCTATCCACGGGATGTGACCGCGGGTGGCCGAGGCAAGAGGGAACCCGGTGCGAATCCGGGACTGCCCCGCAGCGGTGAGTGGGAACGACCGCCGTCCCCGGTCGCAGCAGACCGGGATTAGCACTGGGCACGTGTGCCTGGGAAGCGACGGCCAGTAGGAACGCCCGGCACGGACCGGGAGGAGCCCGCGAGTCCGAAGACCTGCCGCCGGTGCGCGCACCCGGTGGTGCGCGCTGATCCGAGGTCTCGCGGGAAGACCTGGCGGATGGTCAGCTCGTGGTCGCCGCGCTGGCTGGTTTCGCCTGTCTCCCGTCGGACCTCGGCGCATCTGTCGTCGAGCTCGCGAGGAGAGGGCGTTGACCAGCAAGATCGGATCTACCGTACTCGGCTACCCCCGGATCGGCCCCAACCGGGAACTCAAGCGCGCGTTGGAGAGCTACTGGTCGTCGCGCAGCAGCGCGGCGGAACTGCGCGAGGTCGCCCGTCGACTGCGCGTCGACACGTGGCGGTCGCTGCGGGACGCGGGGCTGGATTCGGTGCCCGGCAACACGTTCTCGTTCTACGACCACGTGCTGGACGCGGCGGTCACCTTCGGCGCGATCCCGGCGCGCTACACCGACCTGGGACTCAGCTCGCTGGACACCTACTTCGCCATGGCGCGCGGGGTGGAGTCCACGCCGCCGCTGGAGATGACGAAGTGGTTCGACACCAACTACCACTACCTGGTGCCCGAGATCGGTCCGGACACGCGGTTCTCGCTGGCCGACCGGACTGCGCTGGAGCAGTACCGGGAGGCGGCCGAGCACGGCGTGACCACCCGGCCGGTGCTGGTGGGTCCGCTTACGTTGCTGCTGCTGTCCAAGTCGGCGGCCGGGGCCGCCGAGTCGTTCCGGCCGCTGGACAAGCTCACCGAGCTCCTCGACGTCTACGCGGAGCTGCTGGGCGAGCTGCGCCGCGAAGGCGTGGCCTGGGTGCAGCTCGACGAACCCGCGTTCGCCGCCGACCGCTCGCCTGCCGAGCTGGCCGCGCTGCGCGCCGCCTACCGTCGCCTCGGTGACCTGCCCGAGCGCCCGAACCTGCTGGTCGCCGGTTATTTCGGTGATCTCGGCGAGGCGCTGGAAGTGCTGGCGTCCTGCCCGGTCGAGGCGCTCGGTGTCGACCTGGTGGCCGGGAGCTCCACGGCGGACGCGCTGTCACCGGTTCGCGGGCTGCGGGACAAGACGCTGGTGGCCGGGCTGGTCGATGGGCGCAACATCTGGCGCACCGATCTGGACAAGGCACTCGCGACGGCCGCCACGCTGCTGGGGGCGGCCGGTGAGCTGGCCGTGAGCACCTCCTGCTCGCTGCTGCACGTGCCCCACGACGTGGCGGCGGAGGCGAACATCGACCCGCAGGTCAAGTCGTGGCTGGCGTTCGCCGAGCAGAAGGTCCGCGAAGTCGTCGTGCTCGGCCGCGCGTTGCGCGAGGGCCGCGACGCGGTGGCCGAGGAGCTGGCCGCGGCGCGCGCCGCGGTTGCCGACCGGGCGACTGCCGATCGGGTGCACAACCATCGCGTCCGGGCCCGGCTGCAGGCGTTGCGGCCGACGGCCACGCAGCGCGAGCCGTACGCCGAAAGGCGCGCAGCCCAGCGGAAATCCCTGCGCCTGCCGCCGCTGCCGACCACGACGATCGGATCCTTCCCGCAGACCGCGGACGTTCGCAAGGCGCGTGCCGCGCTGCGCTCCGGCCGCCTCGACCGGGCCACCTACCAGCAGCGGATGCGGGACGAGATCGAGCGGGTCATCCGCCTGCAGGAAGAACTCGGACTCGACCTGCTGGTGCACGGCGAGCCCGAACGCAACGACATGGTGCAGTACTTCGCCGAAAACCTGGACGGTTTCGCCAGCACCGACAACGGTTGGGTGCAGTCCTACGGGTCGCGGTGCGTGCGCCCACCGATCCTGTTCGGCGATGTCTCCCGGCCGAAGGCGATCACGGTCGAGTGGGCGACCTTCGCCCAGCGGCTGACCGAGAAGCCGGTCAAGGGCATGCTCACCGGACCGGTCACGATCCTGGCGTGGTCGTTCGTCCGCGACGACCAGGCCCTCGCCGAAACCGCCAAGCAGGTGGCGCTGGCCATCCGGGACGAGGTGAGCGATCTGGAGACCGCTGGTATCCGGGTCATCCAGGTCGATGAACCGGCCCTGCGGGAGTTGCTGCCGTTGCGCGCGGTGCGGCACGAGCAGTACTTGGCGTGGGCGGTGGCCGCCTTCCGGCTGGCCACCTGCGGTGTCGCCGAGTCCACCCAGATCCACACCCACCTGTGCTATTCGGAGTTCGGCGAGGTGATCAACGCGATCGTGGCGCTGGACGCGGATGTGACCAGCATCGAGGCCGCCCGCTCGCGCATGGAGGTGCTCGACGACCTCAACGCGGTCGGCTTCGGACGCGATGTCGGCCCCGGTGTCTACGACATCCATTCACCGCGCGTACCGGAGCCCGCCGAGGTCGCCAACCTGCTGCGCGCCGCGCTGGAAGCCGTTCCGGCGCAGCGGTTGTGGGTCAATCCGGACTGCGGGCTGAAGACCCGCGGCTACGCCGAAGTCGAGAGGGCCTTGGCGAACATGGTCGCGGCAACCGCCGAAGTGCGCCGCTCGCTGCGCTGATCTCCGGTCGCCTGAGCGGCGGCGGTCGTTGCGGCGACCGCCGCCGCTCACGACGGGCGCATCGCGGCGTCGAGGACGGTTTCGGCCAGCGCGCGGGCTTGGCTGGCCGGTCCACCGACGCCCAGCGCCTGGGCGGACTCCTTTCGGAGCTTCCCGGCGAGCGACGCCAAATGGACGTTTTGGACGGCGGTTCTTGTTGTGGTGGAGGGAATATCCCGGGTTGCTCCTGGTTTGTTCAAACGTGAACCGGGACGAGCGACGAGGAGCTCCGATGTCGACCGAGACCAGCCCGCAGGGCACGGTGGCCGCAGGATTCGAATCCGTACGGGAGGAATTCGCTGCCGTGGCAGCGGACGAAGGCGGCGACTACGCCGCCCAACTGGTCGCCTACGTCGCGGGCCAGCGCGTCGTCGACCTCTGGGTCGGCCCGGAGATCGGCGGGGACTCGCTGACCGGCGTGTTCTCGTCCAGCAAGGGCGCGGCCTACCTGGTGGCGGCGCTGTTGGTGCAGGACGGGGTGCTCGACCTGGACCGGCAGGTGAGCCACTACTGGCCGGAGTTCGCCGCCGAGGGCAAGCAGGACATCCTGCTGCGCGAGCTGCTGTCCCACCGCGCCGGATTGGTCGGCGCCGACAGCGGGTTCTCGCTGGAGGAAATCGCCGACGACCGCGTCATCGCCGCGCGGCTGGCCGCGCAGCGCCCGTACTGGCGGCCGGGCACCGCGTTCGGGTACCACGCGCTGGTCATCGGAGCGCTCGTCGGCGAGGTGGTCTGGCGCACGACCGGCAAGACGTTGCAGGAGCACTTCGAGGAACGCGTCCGCGCACCATATGACCTCGACTTCTACCTGGGCCTGCCCGAAGACCGGGAGTCGCGCTTCCTGACGACCCTGCCCATGCGGCCCACCCCCGAACAGCAAGCCGAGTTGGCCGCGGCCGCGGTCGGACCGGAAAGCCTCAGCGGCATCGCTTCGAACCGCAACTCGGACGCGCCCCCGTTGGAAGAACTGCCGAACTTCCGCGTCGTGCGGGAGAAGGGGAACGCTTCGGTCGGCGGCGTGGCCTCCGCTCGCGGCCTCGCCGGGATGTACGCGGCCGCGATCAGCGAGGTCGACGGCAGGCCGCCGCTGCTCAAGCCGGACACGGTTGCCGCGTTCGCGCAGATCCACTCGGTCGGCTACGACCTCGTGATCCGCCAGCACAAGACGTACGGACTCGGCTTCGCCACGATCGCGGACACCTACCCCGTCCTCGGCCAGGCCACCTTCGGCCACGGCGGTGCCGCCGGTTCGCAGGCATTCGCCGACCCGCGCAGCGGCCTCTCCTACGGCTACAACCGACGCCGCTTCGGCTTCCCCGGCCTCCCGGCCGTGCAGACCGAGCGCCTGGTCAAGGCCCTGCAGGCAGTGGTGGCCTGACCGGGTCTGCCGGAAACCGGTCTCATCGCGCGGTGAGACCGGTTTCGGACAGGGCTTCGGTGGCGAGTTCCAGGTCGGTCGTGCCGGTCGAAACCGGGTGGTGGCAGCGGAAGGTGCGCCCCTCGTCGTCGGTCTGCGGACTCGGCATCGTGGCCGCGCAGACGTCGTCGGCCCGCCAGCACCTGGTGCGGAAGGGGCATCCGCTCGGTGGCCGGGTCGCCGACGGCACCGGTCCGATCAGCGGGATCGGCTCGATCGGCGACAGCAGTCCGGGGGTGGCCGAGAACAGCGCCCGCGTGTAGGGGTGGCGGGCACCGGTCACGGCGGCGGCCGGGATCTGCTCGACGGTCCGGCCGAGGTACATCGTCACCACCCGGTCGCTCATCCGCCGCACCGTCTGGATGTCGTGCGAGACGAACACCAGCGCGAGGTTCAGCTGCCGCTTCAGGTCCAGCAGCAGGTTGAGGATCTGCGAGCGGACCGAGACGTCCAGCGCGCTGGTCGGTTCGTCGGCGACGAGCAGCCGAGGCCCCAACGCCAGCGCGCGGGCGATGGCCACCCGCTGGCGTTGGCCACCGGAAACCTGTCCCGGCAGCAGGTTCGCCACGCTGGTGGGCAGGCCCACCAGGTCGAGCAGTTCGCGCACGCGTTCCGCCCGCGCCCGCCCGTTGCCGTGCGCGTGGACGTCCAGCGGGTCGCGCAGCACCTGGCGGATCGGCAGGCGCCGGTTGAGCGCTGTCGAGGGGTCCTGGAAGACCATCCCGACCTCGGCCCCGATCGCCGCCCGGCGCTGGGTGGCCGGTAGCGACCAGATGTCCTTGCCGTGGAAGGAAACCGTTCCCGAAGTCGGCTTCTGCAGGCCGACCAGCGCCTTGGCGAGGGTGGACTTGCCGCACCCGGACTCGCCGACGATGCCGACCGTTTCACCCGCCGCCACGGCCAGGTCCACGCCGGTGACCGCGTGCACCCGGTCGCCGCGGATCACCCCGCCGGAGCGCGCTCGGTGGGTGACGTGGACGTCGGTCAGCTCGACGATCGTCTCGGGAGGGGTCATAGTCGCTCCTGTGCTGCCACGCGGGTTTCCGCGCCGGTGATGTCGATGGCCGGGTGGTGGCACGCCACCGAGTGGAACCGGCCCTGCCCGGCCAGCACCGGCGCCTCCTGCTCGCAGACGGCGGTGGCCATCGGGCAGCGGTCGGCGAACCGGCAGCCCGGCGCGAAGTCGGCCGGGGCTGGCACCACACCCGGAATCTGGGTCAGTTGCGGGGCACCGGATTCCAGCGACAGCACCGCGCCGAACAGGCCGCGGGCGTAGTGGTGCGCGGGTGCCTCCACCAACGCCGCGGTGACCCCGGACTCCACGATCTGCCCGCCGTACATCACCACGATGCGGTCGGTGACGTCCGAGACGAGCGCCAGGTCGTGGGAGACCAGGATCAGCGCGAAGCCGAGTTCCGCGCGCAGCCGCAGCAGCAGCTGGATCACCTGGGCCTGCACGGTCACGTCCAGCGCCGTGGTCGGCTCGTCGGCCACGATCAGCTGCGGATCGCGCGAGAGCGCCATCGCGATCAGCACCCGCTGCCGCTGCCCGCCGGAGAGCTCGTGCGGATAGGAGGCGAGGGTTCGCGCGGGATCCAGGCCCACCAGCTCCAGCAGTTCAGCGGGCGAGCGCCGGCCACCGCGCCGGACCACCTGCTTGAGCTGGGCCTTGATGGTCATGGCCGGGTTCAGCGAGGACAGCGCGTCCTGGTAGATCATCGCCATGTCGTGGCCGAGCAGTCGGCGACGGGCCGCGCGGCCGACGGTGAGCAGGTCGGTCGCGCCGCCTTCGCGGCGGAAGAGGATTTCCCCGCCGATGCGGGCCTCTCGCGGTTGCAGGCCCATCACGGTCAACGCGGTGAGCGTCTTGCCGCAGCCGGATTCGCCGACCAGGCCGAGGACTTCGCCGGGCCGGACGTCGAAGGAGATCCCGTCCACGATGTCCACGCCGCCGTGGCGCCCGTCGAAACCGATGGCCAGGTCGCGCACCCGCAGGACCGGTTCGCCGTCGGGCAGCGGACGCGCCCGTTCGGCCAGTCGGTGTGCGGCTTCGGCCAGTCCGGGCAGCTCGGTGCGCTCCCCGGTGTTGATCCGGGCCTGCTGTTTGGTTCCCGGATCGGCCTGCCGGGTGGCCGGTGCCGCCCAGGCATCCGATACGCCTTCGGCGAGAATGTTGAGCGACAGCACGGTGATCAGGATGATCAGGCCGGGGAAGACGGTCGCCCACCAGCCGCCGAGCAGCACCATGTTCTTGCCGTCGGCGATGACGCTGCCCCAGGACGGGTCCGGCGGGCGCACACCGGCGCCGATGAACGACAGCGACGCCTCGAAGACGATCGCGTCGGCCACCATGACCGTGCAGAACACCAGGATCGGCGCCGCGCAGTTGATCGCTACGTGCCGGATGAGGATGTGCGGGGATCGTGCGCCGATGACCCTCTCCGCCGCCACGTAGTCCTCGCCGTACTGGGCGAGCACGTTGGCCCGGACGATGCGGGCGATGGGCGGTGTGTTGACGAAGGCGATCGCGAACACCAGCACCGGGATGCTGCCGCCGAAGACCGCGACGAGCACGGCGGCCAACGCGATGCCGGGGAAGGCCATGATGACGTCGAGCACCCGCATGATCGTTTCGCCGATCCAGGTGCGCGACGTGGCGGCGACGGCACCGATCGTCGCGCCCGCGAGCAGCGCCAGGCCGGTGGCGCCCAGCCCGATCAGCAGCGACCAGCGCGCCCCGTACAGCAGCCGGGTGAAGATGTCCCGGTTGGCGCTGTCCAACCCCATCCAGTGCGCCGCGCTGGGGCCGCCGGAGGCGGCTTCCTGCACGTAGGGCGAATGCGGGGCCAACAGCGGGGCGAACACCGCGGCCACGCAGACCACGGCGAGCAGGCCGACGGCGATCCAGGACACCGTGCCCAGCCGCCGGAACCCGATGCCAGGCCGGGAGAGTCGTTTCGCGAGTCCGCTGCGCATCACGCGGCGCTCCTGAGTCGAGGGTTGACCAGCAGGTAGAGGACGTCCACGGCGAGGTTCAGCACGACGAACCCGGTCGCGATGGTGAGCACCGCGCCCTGCACGACGGCCGGGTCGCCGTTGCGCACCGCGGTGATCATCAGCTGGCCCATGCCGGGCAGCGAGTAGATGGTCTCGATGACCACCGCGCCGCCGAGCAGGTAGCCGATCCGCAGGCCGAGCACGGTCAGCGGGTTGATCAGCGCGTTGCGCAGGACGTTTCGGCCGACGACCACGATCGGCGGCAGGCCGTTGCCGATCGCGGTGCGGACGTAGTCCTTGTCGAGCTCCTCCACCACCGCGGTGCGGATGATCCGGGTCAGCTGCGCGGCCACCGGCAGCGACAGCGAGATCGCGGGCAGCGTCATCGACCGCAGCCAGCCGCCGAAGGAGTCACCGGGGTTGACGTAACCGCCCGTCGGGAACCAACCGAGGTCGACCGCGAGCCACTGGATCGCCAGCAGCGCGATCCAGAACGCCGGTGCCGCCACCCCGACCAGCGAGACCACCCGGATGAGCTGATCCGGCCAGCGGTCCCGGAAGATCGCCCCGGTCACGCCGAACAGCAGCGAGAGCACGACCGCGATCAGCATCCCCAGGAAGGTCAGCTGCATGGTCAGCGGCAGCGCGGTGGCCACCTGGTCCAGCACCGGCGCCTTGGTCAGCACGCTGGTGCCCATGTCGCCCTGCGCCAGCTCGGCGACGAACCGGACGTAACGCACCGGAAGCGGGTCGAGCAGGCCGTTTTCCAGCTGGAACTGGTGGATTTGCTCCGGCGTGGGATTCGCGCCCTGGAAGTAGGCGTACTCCGGCTTGCTGTTGGAGAAGCGCATCACGATGAAGACGAACAGGACCACGCCCAGCAGCAGCGGGATCAGGATGAGGATGCGGCGCAGCAGCATCCTCGCGATCAAGACCAACGATTCCTCCAGGTTCCGACCTTGCCGTGTCTTCGAAGCGGCGCGACCCCTCGGCCCACCTGTGCGGCTGGCGCCACCGGACCACCTGCGCGAACTCCAGTCCAGGAGCAGCTTCTCAAAGCCGCTTGGCTTGCAAGAGGTTCACGCCCGGATACGCCTGCGCCTGCACACCGGTGAGCTTCTTCGGATCCCATGCGCTCACCAGTTCGTTGTGCAACACCGGGTAGAGGACGGCCTGCTCGGCGACGACGTCCAGGTACTCGTGCACGAGCTGCAGCCGTCGGGTCGCGTCCGGTTCCTGGATCGCCCGGTCCATCATCGCGAACAGCTGCGCGGCCTCCGGGCTGGAGTCCCACTTGGTGTACTTCATCCAGGTGCCGCCAGCGGTGTAGTTGTAGCGCAGGATCAGGTCCGGATCGACGCCGAACTGGTTCGGGTTCGACGCCGCCGCGACCACCTGGTAGGACTGCGACTGGTCCATCTTGGTGAACAGCGCGCTGGTGTCCTGCGGCTCCAACGTGGTCCGGACGCCGATGGCCTCCCAGGAGTTGGCGATGGTCGGCAGGCAGTCGGCGAGCCAGCTGACGTTCACCGCCATCAAGTTGATGGACAGCCCGCTCACCCCGGCCTCGGCCAGCAGCGCCCTGGCCCGGTCCGGGTTGTAGTCGTAGACCGTCTTCGCCTTGGCGTAGGCGGGGTTCTGCTCGTTGAGGAAGCTGCTGGCCGGGGTGCCGTGGCCCTTGAGCGCGACGTCGATCATCTTGCGGGTGTCGATCGCGTACAGCAGCGCCTGGCGGACCCGCTTGTCGTCGAAGGGCTGCTGCGCGGTGTTGAACATCAGGAACATGTGGTTCATGCCCTTGCCGCCTTCGACGGTCAGCCCGCTCTGGCGCAGCTGGTCGATGTTGGCGTAGGGGATGTTCTCGGCGATCTGGGCCTCCGCGCTGGCGCCGGAGATCTTCGCGACCCGAGCGGCGGCGTCCACGATGGACAGCCAATTCATCTTCTGCGCGGTCGGTTCGCGCGGGCCGTTGTAGTCGGCGAAGGCCTCGAAGCGCGAGTTGGCCTTCGGGTTGTGCTCGACCAGTTGGTACGGCCCGGACCCGACCGCCTTGCCGCCCTTGGCGGCGTCCCAGCCGCCCGGCGCGCCGAAGACGTGCTTCGGCATGATCTTCGCGATGGTCAGCCGCTGGATGCCGTCGGGGAACGGGAACTTCAGCACCAGCTCGACCGTGGTGTCATCGACCTTGCGGGCTTCGCGCAGCCAGGCGGTGAAAAACGAGTAGGCCAGGGTCTGCGGGTCGAGGGCGCGCTGGAAGCTGAACAGCACGTCGTCGACGGTGACCGGCTGGCCGTCGTGCCACTTGGCGCCCGGTCGCAGGGTGAACCGCCAGGTGGTCGCGCCTGGATCGGCGGGTAATGCGGTCGCCAGCGCGGGGTACGGGTCGCGGCTGACCGGATCGGTGTCGACCAGTCCTTCGTAGATGTGGTTGTTGGCGGCCATCGCGAACGCCGACGCGGTCATCGACGGGTCCCAGGTCTGGTCGTTGCCGTACCCGATCACGGCGGTGATCAGGCCCGTGTCGTCACCACCGGCCGAGGTGGTCGAGGCGGGACCACCGCAGGCGGAGAGGGTGGCGGAGATGCTGGCTGCCGCACCCAATGCCCCGCTGAAGCGCAGAAAGTCGCGGCGGTTGACGAAGGTCCGGGAAACGTGGGGGCGCACGGTGCCTCCTGGGGGCGGTTGAGCGAAGCCGGTCAGGACGAGAGGTGGGACGTCCTACGTCAATTCTGGGAATGCAGGCTACGGTCGGGCGTGTTCGGCGGTCAAGAACAGTTGAGCAGGACGTTTCCACGGTGTTTCGGCGCTCCGCCGAGGTGGGCCTTTTGGGCATCCCACGTCGGACGTAGTATGTCTTGCCTCGTTCACTGCTCCGGAAGGGCATGACATGGGAAAAGCGCCTGAACAGCCGCCGCGTCCAGTGGTGGCCCTGGTCTGGGGCGCGGTGCTGCTGGCCGCGCTGCTGGTGGGCCTGCCACCCGGATCCGGGATGGCCGCCGAACCGGCGGCCCCGCCGTTCGTCGACGAGCAGGTCCTGTTCAAGGAGCAGGACTTCGGCTACGCGTGCTTCCGCATCCCGGCGGTCGTCCGAACCTCGGGCGGCGTGGTGCTGGCCTTCGCGGAGGGCAGGGTCGGCGACTGCGGCGATGACGGCGACATCGACATCGTGCTGCGGCGCTCCACCGACGGCGGGCGCAGTTGGGGCCCGCAGCAAGTGGTTTCCGAAGGCAACGGTTCGACGCACGGCAACCCGGTGCCGATCGTCGACGAGCGCACCGGTCGCATCGTCGTGGTCAGCACCCACAACGGTCCCGAGCCCTGCCCCAACGGCTGCGACCGCGATCCCTACGTGCAGGTCAGCGGCGACGACGGGGCCACCTGGTCGGCGCCCCGCGAGATGGTCGAGGGCAAACGTCCGGAGTGGAACTTCTGGTACGCGACCGGTCCGGTGCACGGGATCCAGCTCGTCCGCGGCCCGCACGCCGGTCGCCTGGTCGTCGGCGCGAGCCACGAGATCAACGACGGCGTGCACCCGCACGTCTACGGCACGCACCTGCTCTACAGCGATGACAGCGGCCAGACCTGGCACATCGGCGCCTCGGCGGCCGTCGATGACGGCACGATCATCGCCCAGGAGGTGACCGTCGTCGAACTGGCCGACGGGCGGATCTACGCGCTCGCCCGGGAACGCGGCACCGATCCGGGGCACCGCGCGGTCGCGATCAGCAGCGACGGGGGAGAGACCTTCGACAAGCCGTTCCGCACCATCGACCTGGCCATGTCCGATGTGCAGGCCTCGACGCTGCGCCTGCACGCCACCGACCAGGGCGATGCGGAGAACCGGATCCTGGTGTCCGCACCGGCGCATCCGGTCGCGCGCGAGGCGATGTCGGTGCGCTCGTCCTACGACGAGGGGCGCAGTTGGCAGCCCTGGGAGCAGGGCAAGGTCTTCTGGTGGGGACCATCGGGATATTCGGACCTGGTGGCGCTCGGCGGCGGTGAGATCGCGCTGTACTACGAGGCCGGTGCCGCCACGCCGTACGAGTCGATCCGGTGGGCGCGCTTCAACGAGTCCTACCTCGCCACCCCGAACGGCACGCCGCCGGGAATCCCCGGACCGCCCGAACCGGGCCCGACGACTCCCGACAGCTCGCACCACGACAACACCGCCTACGTCCGCGGTGGCGCGGGCCTGGTGCCGGGGCGTTTCGGCAACGGGTTGGCGCTGGACGGCGCGGACGACCGGGTGGAGGTGCCGTTCAACGAGTCGATCGACCTCGGCGGTGACGATTTCACGCTGACGACGTGGTTCCGCTACTCCGACACGACCGGCTCGCACGCCCTGCTGTGGGCCTACCGAACCGGCAGCGGCACCACACCGCAGCTGTGGCTGCGCGCGGAGCCGGAGTCGAACCGGATCCGGGCGCTGATCATGGTCGACCGGTTCAACGTCAGCGTGCAGTCGACCAGCGCGTACAACGACGGGCAGTGGCACCACGCGGCCTTGCAACGCACGGCCGGGCAGCTCGTGCTGCGGATCGACGGCCAGCAGGTCGGTGCGACCGAGGTTCCGCCGGGTTCGGTCACCGAGGGCCAGGAGTTCGGCGTGCAGGGCATCCACATCGGACAACGACTCGACGGCGCCAACCGCTTCCACGGCACCATCGACGAAGTCCGCGCCTACCGGCGCGCGCTGACGCAGTCCGAACTGGAATCCATCCGCCTGAACAACGCCAAGATCAACGGCCACCTGGCCCTCTGGCTCCCGCTGGACACCACCAGGTAACGCACCGAATGCCCGGCAGTTTCAGGAAAACTGCCCGGCATCCGCGCACTCCTCAGCTGCCGAGGTCGGCCTCGTTGAAGTGGGCGTAGCGGATCGAAGCGTGGGCGTCGTTGGACTCCTGCGGTCCGGCCTCGTAGAGCAGGCCCGCCCGACCGCCGCCGAGGTTGACCAGGTCCGAGTACGCCGCCCAGGTGGCGTCGACGACCGTGCCGACCTCTTCCCACCTCGCGCCCTCGTCCGCGGAGGTGCGGATGCGGAGCGTGTGTCGGCGGTGCGCCATCTTCGGGTCGGTGTTGTACGGGCCGGAGAACAGGATCAGGTTGTTCGGATCACCCGCGGTCTTCGCGCGCAGCCGTACTACGGATCCCTGCACCACCGGGCCTTTCAGCCCCGGCACGACCGAGAACTCCTGCTTGAACGTCGCGCCCGCGTCCGTGCTGATGGCGTCGGCGCGGTTGTCGCTCGCGGTTTCCGTGCCGCTGTTGTCCTGGTTCCGCGCGGCTACGTAGATCGCACCGTCGACGGTCTCCAGCAGGTTCAGCTCCTGTGGGGTGATCTTCTTGCCCGAGCGATCATCCACCGCGCCGATCTCCCAGGTGGTCCCCGCGTCATCGCTGTAGATCAGCCCGGCGCCCTTGCGCCCGCCGTCCCCGCCGAAGGTGATGCCGACGACCATGCGGTTGCGGTGCTCACCCTGGGTCAGCTGGAGGCCGTGCCCGGGGCCGGTCGCGTACCAGGTGTTCCACTCCGCCTTCGTCAGCTGCGGCTGGGCCTGCGGCGCAGTCCACTTCGTCCCCTTCGGGTCCGCGCTGTGCTGCAGGTAGGGGGTGCGCGTGCACTTCGCGCCGGACTTGCACTCCGACCCGGGATTGTGCGTGGTCAACAGGGAAATCCGGCCAGACGCGCCGTCCATGACGGGCACCGGATTGCCCCGGGTGTCACCGGCACCGTCGCTGACGAGTTCCAAGCCGCCCCAGGTCTTGCCGTCATCGGTGGACCGCTTGAGGACCACGTCGATGTCGCCGGTGTCGGCGCAGTCCTGGCGGCGGCCCTCGGCGAAGGCCAGCAGGGTGCTGCCGTCCTGGGTGCGCACGATGGCCGGGATGCGGAAGCAGTTGTAGCCGTCTTCGCCCTTTTTGAAGATCTCGGTGCCAGCGATCCCGCTGCCGCCACCGGAGCCCTGCGCGAAGACCGGCCCGAGCGGAGGGGATTGGGAGGTGTCCGATTCGGGTGGAGTTGCGCATGCGCTGCCCAGGATCGCGACGGCAAGCGCCGCTGGAACCACTTTCGCGCTGATCCGCCACGTGTCGTGGATGTTCACAAAAGTCCTCTCTGCCGGCTCGGAAACCGTAGCGGCGCACGGATGAACAAGATCACGGCTATCCTGCCACCCGGAAAAGAAGAAAATTGCGAATTCACCTCGTTCGCATCCACCTGCGCCACCAACGGCGAGATCGAAGACCGGACGGCCTCGTCCGAAGCCACCTGTTCGGCTTCCAGCCGTGCTTCGCAAGTACCCGGGCGATTTCGCGCGAAATCGACGCTTCCGCTACCCAATTCCGATGAGGTCGGGTTGGCTGGCGAGGGACCGGAGGACTTGGTACGGGTCGACGACCTGGCGCGGTCATCTCCTGACGTCGGTCTGGCCGGCTGACGGGTGTGGTGGGTTCGTGGCGCTGTCAGGTGGGTCCTGTCGCCTGGTTGATCAGCGTTTTGGCCAGTTCTCGGGCGTCTTGGAACGGTGGTGTGTCGTTGAGCGAGGTGGACAGGGCGCGGGCGCCCTCGAACAGCACGGCGAGCTGCCGTCCCAGGGTTTCGGGCTCGTACGCGCCTGCCTCGGCAGCGGTTTTGATCAGGCGCGCGATGAACTCCCTTTTGTGGCGCTCGACCAGTGCTGCGGCTTCGGGCATCGTCCCGGCCGCTTCGACGGCGGTGTTGTGCAGTGGGCAACCGCGCACGACCTTTGCTGGTGGCGAGTCGGCCGGGCGTTCGGCGAACAGCTCCAGGAGACGCTCGCGTGCGCTGAGGTCGCTGCGCTCCAGAGCGGTCTCGGCGTGTACGGGCCCTTCCGGCTCTGACTCGACCCGTTGCACGTAGGCGCTGACCAATGCCTCCTTGCTCGGGAAGTGCTGGTAGAGCGTGCGAGTCGACACGTGCGCCACGTCTGTCAGCTTCGCGATACCGGTGGCGTGTATACCGTCGCGCGCGAACAACTCCACCGCGGCGCGCAGGATGCGCTCCCGCGCCCCGCGCCCGCCTCTGGGTGCACCGGCCATCGCCTCACTCGTTCCCATGCCGAAAGTATAGCGATCGGTTTACTTCTTACGAAGAACCTGCTAGGTTCAGGTAGAGCGATCGCTTTACCTTGTGGAGGTTTCGTGCACAACCTGAACCTCGGCCCGCCTGGCGCGTTGCGCGGCGGCCTGAATGTCCGCTCGCGCGTCGGGCCTGTGGCCGGAGAACCTGCACTTCTTCACTTACACTTGAGAAAGGAAGGAACCAGCAATGTCCACTCACAAGTTCGTCGCAGTTCCCCACGAGGTCGTCCGGTGGTCGATCGACACGGGGACGTCCTTCGAGGATTTCCAGGCTCGGTACGAAGCTGCTGTGCCGGTACTGGACCTTGATCGGATGGCGCAGCTCCGCGCCGGGCGAGCGAGCTGGGACACTGTGCTCACCGCTGCCGAGGAGAACGCACCGCACGGATTCATGCGGTTCTGGTGCACTGATGTCGGGGGGCTCATGCAGCTCGCCGGTAATCCGGGATCCTGCGCTACCTACCTGATGGGAAATCACACGATCGCCGAACGCATGTACAGGCACGACCCGGCGGTGATGCTCTATGCCCCGCTGCGAACGACGATTCATCAGGACCGGCACGGCGTCACGTGGTTCTCCATCGACCAGCCCAGCACCCGATTCGCCAGCTTCGACGTCCCGGACATCGCTGCCATCGGGCTGGAACTGGACCGCAAGGTCGCCAACCTCCTCCGGGTTTTGGATGTCCCTGTGCCGCCCGCCCTCTCCGCAGGCGCGGCGGACGTCCAGTAAGGACCGGTGCGGGCCAGCGCACATCGGCCCGGAAATCTGAGGACCGCCGGCGGATCGCGAGGGCAGCAGTGTTGCGCAGCGGGCGTCCAGTCAGGCGTTTCCATATCGTGATCGTAATGCAAAAGCGAGTGTCGGTCCGCTCCCAGAACGATGTGCTTGTCCCTTGCCCACAGTCGCTCAGAATTTGAGGGAGATATCATGCAGGACGAGGAAGCGTCCGTCGGCGCGGTGCCGGTGTCGGGGGACAATGAGCTGGCCGAACTTGGTGTAGCAGCCGCTGCCGCCGCAATTCGCAATGGCGATATTACGTCCGAGTCGTACTCGGCCGCACTTCTGCGGCGCGCGCGGAAATATTCCGATCTGAATTCCTTCATCACGATAGATGAATCCGCCGTGCTGGCCGCGGCCAGGGATGCGGACAAGGCGCGCGCCGCGGGTTCCAGGGCTCCTGTCCTCGGCGTCCCGATCGGGGTGAAGGACAGCTACGCAACGCGTGGTCTTCGCACGACGCTTGGCGTGGAAACCTTGGGAAGTTTCGTGCCGGCCGAAGACTCCGATGCTGTCGGCGCTATCAAGGATGCCGGTGGTATTGTCTTCGGCAAGAACAATCTCGTTGAAATGTCCTTCGGGCTGACCGGAAACAACAGCCGCTATGGACAGGTGAAGAACCCCTACGGCCACGACCACGTGTCGGGGGGATCTTCGAGTGGCTCCGCAGCATCTGTCGCGGCTCGGATCGTTCCTGCGGCATCGGGGGGCGACACGGTTGGCTCCATCAGGGTGCCGGCGTCACTGTGTGGTGTGGTGGGCTTCAAGCCAACCACGGGACGATGGCCGAGAGGTGGCGTCGCGCCGGTTTCGCACACGCTCGACACGACAGGCATCCTGGCGCGCAGTGTCGAAGACTGCGCGCTGATCGACCAGATCGTCACGAAGGATGTAGCCGCTCCCCCTTCTGATCGCTCCGATCTGCAGGGGGCGAAATTCGCTTATGCTCCCAGGCAGTACATGGAGTTGATCGATCCTGAGACCGAATCGCATTTCAAGAATGCGCTCCTACGCCTACGGGACGCTGGTGCCGAAGTTGTCGAAATCGACCTCGGTGAGGACTTTTCCCAGCTAGCGGATCGGTTGACGTGGAACCTCTTCTTCCGTGAGACGATGGAATCGGTTTCGGAGTTCCTCCGCCGGAACAACTTCCCGGTTTCATTCAATGAAATCTACAGCGAGCTCAAGCCCGAGCTCAAGGAGATCTGGAGTCATCTCGTCTTGCCGAGCGGGCAGGGCTATATTTCTCAGGAGACCTACGACGCGACACTGTCCGTCGATCGCCCGGAACTCCAGCGCCGGCTCGGTAAGGTATTCACGCACAGCGGGTTCGGTGCGCTGCTCTTTCCGACGACGCCCTGCCCCGCACCGATGATCGAACATCGGTTGAGGTTCACCGTCGCGGGCGAAGAGGTCGATGAGCGGTTCCTCGCGAAGAACACCGTTCCCACCAGCGGAGCAGGCTTCCCGGGCATCAGCATCCCCATCGGTCTGACCGGACACGGCCTGCCCATCGGACTTGAGATCGACGCCGCACATGGTCATGACAGGGGACTTCTCGACCTGGCACGCCGAGTGGAGTCCGTTTTCGACACTCTGCCCGCGCCCGCGTGAAGAACGCCGCGACGCCGCCTCACGCGGAGTCATCCGGGCGAACGCGACGGGTCCTGGCCACCGAGCGGAGCAGGTTCTTACGGCTGAGCGGCGGTTTGACCTACCGAGTCACTGGCTGTGGTGGGACTGCCGCTCAGCACAATCGTAAGGCGGCGCCACTGTCAGGTGATGATTGCTCGACGAGAAACTGATCAACTCAGTGGCGACGGATGACGTGGTTTCACGCGCCATCGCATCCAACATCCCTGAGATCTTCCACATCATCGGCGAGGGGTGTTCACTGTGGATGCCGCCGACGTGCTGCAGCACTGCCGCCCAGACGGTGCCGTATATGACGGGTTCGGCGACCCACCCATGGAAACGCAGTATTCCCTTGCTGCGCAAGAGAATACTGCACCATCGCTGACTGTCGATACGAACGCCCAGTCCATTTGATCACGCAACTTGGCCCAAGGCCTTCTCCCCGTTGCGCCCGCTGTGCCCGCAGCCGCGCCAACTCGTCGCGCTCAGCGTCATTGAGGGCCCCGCCCTCGTTCCGCTCTTGTTCCGTTCGGCCTTCACCCAGTTGCAAAGCGTGTACGCGCTGATCCTCCAGTCCTTCGCGACCGGCTTACCTGTTTCGGCCACGATCCTCACCGCACCCGCACGGAACTCCGGATCAAACCGGCGCCTCTTATCTCCCACGACCTAAACCATCTCTCTTGATCAGGTCTCCACGTTACGAGGGGAAGCACATTTACCGGATTCCCCCGCGAGATCTGGAAGCAGATCTGGTCCAACAACCCGCAGGAACGGTTGAACAAGGAGATCCGCCGTCGCACCGACGTCGTGGGGATCTTCCCGAACCGAGCAGCGATGCCCCGCCTTGTCGGGGCCGTGCTGGCCGAACAGACCGACGAGTGGGCCGAGGGCCACCGCGATCAGGCCTGCCGCTGCTCGAACGGGCCGTCGCTCGTCATCCCATGCGCGTCGAGGAGGATCTCCGCGGTCGCGGCGCAAAGCCCCGCGAGTTCCTCGCCGTATCCGGCCGAACGGATGACGGCCCCGTCGAAGAGCACCGTGAGCTGCTTGGCGAGTTCTTCCGGATCGGCCGCGCCACCGAGCTCGGCCAGGCGTTGAAAGCAGGTGGTGAACTCGTTCTTGAGGCGCTTGGCAACCTGGGTCGGCACGCTCTGCGGATCATGCAGTTCCGATGCCGTGCTCACGTACGGGCAGCCCACGTACGTCGCCCTGGTCGAATTTTCCTCCAGTCGCTCGAAGACCCGGAGGATGAGCGTTCTCGGCGGCTCCGCGCGCAGATCTTCGGGGAAATACAGGCGAAGGTAGCGCTGTGCGTATTCTTCCAAGCTGGCGACGAGCAGATCGTCCTTCGACGCGAAGGTCTGGTACATCGATCGTTTCGAAACGCCCGCCTTGCGGCACAGCTGGTCCACCCCGACCGCGCCGATGCCTTCTCGGTAGAAGAGCTCGGCCGCGGTCTGGAGCAAGCGGGCGCGACTGGCGTTTTCCTCGGTCGGCACGGTTTTCCTCTCCGCAGCACGGCGAATGCCGCCGGTCAGCTGAAGGCGGGCTCGGCGTCCAGGAAACGGGCGACGTGGCCGACGAACAGTTCCGGGTACTGGAACAGGCTGCCGTGCCCGGCGTCCGGGTACACGATCAGCTGCGCACCGGGAATGTGCTGCGCCAGGTGGTAGGAGTTGATGGTGGGCACCATGATGTCCCGAGTGCCGTTGACCACCAGGGTCGGCTGGCTGATCGACTGGAGATCGGCGAAGCGCCGTCCGCGTGCCGCTCGCCAGCCTCCAGGAACTGAGTAGGCGCACTGACGTGCGAAAACTCTGGCATATCACCCTCCCTGAGGCCGTCTGCTGACGTGCTTCGCGACGTTCGTCGGCGAATTTCCGGGCCGGTCGATCAAATTCAACTGCGACTTCTTCAACACTGTATCAGCAGATGGAAACAGATCGGTACCCAATGCTCTGTGATGCGAATACCACCACTACTTCGAGCCAGCAAAATTCGCAATGCGGCTGCGACGGTGGGCAGCGCCAGCCCCGTGCCCGGCACGGCAGGGGGCTGGCTGCCTCGATCCCGGAACCGGTCTTCAAGCGGCCGCACGAGACTCGGCCGCCGCGCGCACCGGCACGAGGGGGTGTGCCGTCGCGCAGACAGGACGGGCACCACGGCCCGGCTCCCGTGGCCCTTTTGCCGAGGCCTCGCGGCTCAGCTGCGGAAGGGGCCGGTTACCTCGTAGGTGATGCCGTCGCTGCTGGCGCCCGTGGTGCCGCGCTGCGAGGAGAAGTACAGGCGGTCGCCCGCCGGGTTGAACGCGACTCCGCACAGCTCCGACTCGTCCTGCCCGGTGACCCGGAGGAACGGGGCGATGACGTCGTCGGGCGTGATGACGCAGATCTCCATGTTGCCGCCGTCTTCGGCGACGTAGAGGTCCCCGACCTGGGCGCCGGTGATGTTGTCGACACCGGTCAGCGGCGGGTTGTCGGTCAGGTCGTCGTCGTAGGCGATGGCCAGGGCGTTGTTGGCCGCGTCGTAGGCCCACACCCGGTTGTCGCCCTTGGTGGTGAAGAAGCACGTGCCGTTGCGGTAGTAGGCACCCTCGCCACCGTCGAAGACCTTGGCGCCGGTGACCTGGTGGCGGGTGCGGATGGGACTGCCGTCCGGATCCGGGATGTCCACCCACGACAGCCCGCCGTCGCCCTCGACGAGCACCTGGAGGGTGCCCGCGGACATGTCGCCCCAGGTGGTGGGGGCGAAGCGGTAGAAGTTGCCGTCGGATTCGTCCTCGGTCAGGTAGACGACCTGGCGGTCCGGGTCGGCGGCAGCGGCCTCGTGCTTGAACCGCCCCATCGCATCCCGCTGGATGGCGGTCTGGTTGCCCCACGGGTCGGTTTCGAAGACGTAGCCGCGGTCGGTTTCCTCGCAGGACAACCAGGTGTTCCACGGCGTGGCACCACCGGCGCAGTTCTGGGTCGTGCCGGACAGGATGGGGTACGCGCCGGTGATGTTGGCGCCGCTGTCGAACCGAACGGCACTCACGCCGCCCGCGCCGCCGCCCAGTTCGGCGTTGGAGACGTAGATCCACCCGCTGCCATCGGCGAAGCAGACACCGCCGTCGGGCGCGCCGTGCCAGATGTGGTCGGTGCCGGAAACTGCCTGGCCGGAGCGGGCGATCACGCGGCTGGTGAAGTTCGACGGCAGCTCGATGCCGTTGGCATCGGCCGGTTGCAGCGGTCCGTAGGGGCTGGGCCCGGTCTGGGCCGGGTATGCGATGGCTTCGCGCGTCACGCTGAACCCGAAGGCTATGGCGGTGCTGCTGGCGACGGCGGCACGCAGGAAGGTGCGTCGTTCCACGGCATGCTCCTGACGATGAGAGGTGGAACCCGCTGGCCCGATGGCAGTTCAGCCAGCTGGGCACCGCGACCCTAGAAGCGCGCCCGGCATCGGATCAGTGCGAAACGGGTGAACTCTGCGCTACGAAAGAACTTCGCTGAGCCATCGGGCACCGCCGTGGTGTTCACGCGGCGGAGGCCAGTTGGTCGTCGCGGCGGAGGAGGGCCGCGTAGCGGCCGTCGGCGGCGAGGAGTTCTTCGTGCGTACCGCGTTCCACGATCCGGCCACCGTCGAGCACCACGATCTGATCGGCATCGCGGATGGTCGACAGCCGGTGCGCGATCGTGATCGTGGTCCGGCCCGCCGACAGCGCGTCGAGGGCCTGCTGCACCGCTTGTTCGGTCTGGTTGTCCAGCGCGCTGGTCGCCTCGTCGAGGATCAGGATCGGCGGGTCGCGCAGGATCGTGCGGGCGATGGCCAGCCGCTGTTTTTCCCCACCGGAGAACCGGTATCCGCGCTCGCCGACCATCGTGTCGTAGCCCTCCGGCAGGCTCGCCAGCTGCTCGTGGATCTGCGCGGCCTTCGCCGCGGCGACCAGTTCCTCGTCGGTGGCATCGGGTTTGGCGAACCGCAGGTTGTCGGCCACCGAGGCGTGCAGCAGGTAGGGCTCCTGGGGCACCACGCCGACCGCGTCGGCCAGCGTGTCGAAGTCGAGTTCGCGCACGTCGACGCCGTCGATGCGCACCGCCCCGTCGGTGACGTCGTAGAGCCGGGGCACCAGGTAGCTCAAGGTCGTCTTGCCGGATCCGGTTTCGCCCACCACCGCGAGGCTGGTGCGGGCCGGTACCGCCACGTCGATTCCGGTGAGCGTGCCGTCGGCGGTTTCGGGGGAGTAGCCGAAGGACACGTCCGCGAAGCGCACTTCGCCTTCGATCCGGGACAGCCGCACGGGGCGGCTGGGTTCCTCGATGTCCACCGTCAGGTCGAGGTACTCGAAGATGCGGCCGAACAGGGCCAGCGAGCTCTGCACGTCCACCCCGGTGGACAGCAGCGACAGCGTCGGCCGGAACAGGGCCTGCTGCAGGGTGACGAAGGCGACCAGGGTGCCCAGCGTGATCAGCGGGACGCCGAAGGTGCTGGTGACTCCGGCGGTCCAGTAGATCAGGGCGGGCAGCGCCGTCATCACGATCTGGATGGTCGACATCCGCCACCGGCCCGCCATGCTGGAACTGACTTCGAGCCGGGCCAGCGCGGCCGACTCGGCGGCGAAGGAGTCGGTCAGCGACTTCGCCCGCCCCATCGTGCGGCCCAGCAGGATTCCGCTGACGGACAGGGATTCCTGCACCTCGGCGGACATCGCGGCGAGCTGCCGCTGCCGCGTGGCGGTGATCCGCTTGCGTTCCCGGCCGACCCGGCGGCCCACCCAGACGAAGACCGGCAGCAGCGCCACCGATGCGATCGTCAGCCGCCAGTCCAGCGCGACCATCGCGGCCAGGGTGGCCACCACGGTGGTGAGGTTGGAGACCAGCGAAGTGGCGGTGGAGGTGACGGTGGCCTGCATACCGCCGATGTCGTTGGCGATGCGGGACTGGATCTCGCCAGTGCGGGTGCGGGTGAAGAACGCCAGCGACATGCGTTGCAGCCGGGCGTAGACCGCGGAGCGCAGGTCGTGCATCACGCTCTGCCCGACCTTGGTGGACAGGTAGGTCTGCGCGACGTTGAACACGCTGGTCGCGACGGCCACGCCGATCATGCCGAGCACCAGCGCACTCAGCAGGCCGAGGCGCCGCTGCGGGATGGCCACGTCGAGGAGTTCGCGGAGCAGGAACGGGGACGCCACGGAGACCAGGGACGAAACGGCGACCAGCAGCGCTACGACGAGGAGCGTGCCTCGGTGCGGGCGGAAGAGGCGCACGATGCGGCGCAGCTGCGTGGGTTGCGGGGTCAGTTGCGGCGTGGGTTGCGGCGTGGACTGTTCGGGGGACGACATAGGCGGCTCCAGCAGAGCGGATACAGAGTCACCTTCATATTTACCATAGTTCACTATTACCGTCACTCTGTTAAACTGGCCGGGTGGTAGCCGGTGATGCGGAAGAACGCCTGGGCGGGCTGTTCCTGCGGCTCGCCAAGACCGCGCACGTCCTCCAGCGACGCGGCGTCGGGGACTTCGGGTTGACGCCCGCGCAGGCCCGTGCGCTGTCCGTGCTCGGCAGGTGCGAGGCGCCGCCGCGGATGACCGAGCTGGCGGCACGGCTGCACGTGGTGCCGCGCGCGGTGACCCCGATCGTCGACGCGCTTGAGAACGCGGGTCTGCTGCGCCGCGAAGTCGACCCCGACAACCGCCGCTCCACGCTGCTGGAGCTGACCGACGACGGTCGGAAGATGTGTCGGCGGCTGATCGAGTTCCGCGCCCGCGCGGCCGGTGAGCTGTTCGCCCCGCTCACCGACGAACAGCGCAACACCCTGCTGGAACTGCTGGAAAAGGTCGACCAGGAGTCGCCCGCGCTCAGACCCGCGCACGATCACCCAACAACACCGCGGTGATCCGCTCGACCGCCTTCGTCACAGGCGAGCAGATCAGCTTGGCGCACAAGGCATTCGACCACGACGCGGCGATGCGGCTGCACGAGATGACGCGGCTGATGCTCGGCCAGTTCGGGGTGTAGTTCGGCCGCGCGCACTGAATTGGGTTTGCGACGCGGCTTATCCTTTTCCACACGGCGGCCATCCGGGTCGCCGAACGGGCTGGGCTGACCCGGCAGGAAGCACGAGCAGGCAACAAGTACGCCGTGCTGCTCGTGCAGCGATGACGGCTCTCGCCCGAACGGCGCCACTCGCACCGCCACGCGAAGCGAGCCCAGCGACAGAATCCGAAACGTCCTCGGGAGAGTTTCAGCGGCGGTTGCTGGGCCGGTGCCGTGTCAGGCGTAGCTCAGCTGTTCGTGCCAATCTTCCGGGCGACCTTCGGGGGCCAGGTCGTGCATGTTCCACAGGGGTTCGAGCGTTCCGTTGTGGCGCGGGTCCTGGCCGGGATCGCTCGGCGCGTAGAACATCTCCGAGCCCCAGAAGTGCCGGATCTCATCGCCCTCGCGCTGGAAGACGTTCAACATCGGCAGCGAATAACCCTCCTCGGTCTCCGCGAGGTAGTCGCGGTTGTAGGTGTTGCCGCCCGTTGACAGGAGCCGCAGACGTCGCCAACCGCGTTCCGTGGCGAAGGCGAGCAGACGTGGCAGCGGGGCGTTGGCGACGACGGCGAAGTTGAGCCGTTGGCCGAGGTGTTCGGCGGCTCCGTCCAACTGGTCGAGGAATGCCGTGCACGACGGGCACGGAGCCTCCTCCAACTTCAGCTCCGCCGTTGTCCCGGTTTTCGCCCCGGGGCGGTCATCGGTGGGGTACCGCGGGAACATCATGCTGTAGATCGCCAGCGAGCCCTTCCCCGGGTCGAACAGTTCGGACAGCCGCACATCCCGCGGGGCGCCGTCCGGCCCGGCGCCCTGGAAGACGTAATCCTCCGGCACCAACCCGCCTGGCGGCAGTTGTCGCCGGGCAGCGGCGACCGACTCCATCGCCCGCCGCAGCTCGACCTCTCGTTCCAGCAGCCGATCGCGGGCCGCCCGGTACTCCGGCGACTCGCCTGGAAACTCGATGCGCATGGCCCTCCTCCTCGGCAACGCGACGAACACTTGCTCTACAGGTACCGACTGGCGCCGCGGCCGAAACTCATCGGTCAGCGCCGCGTCTTTGACCTCGACGACGCCGCGACGTAGTTTTCGAACGTTTGACTGAACCCCTTGTTCGCCGACGCGGAGGCGATCTGCATGAACGTCGAACTGTTGGAACCCGATCGGGAACGGCTCTGGTCGGAGCTGCACGATCTCGCGCGGCTGAGCGAGGCGGACTCGGCCGGTTGGACGCGGCGGGTGTTCAGCGAGCCGTACCGGGCCGCGCGGGACTGGGTGCGCGGTCGGATGCGGGATGCTGGCCTCGCGGTCACCACCGATCCGGCGGGCAACATCGTGGGACGGCTACCGGGGCGGCACGGCGGCCCGCCGCTGGTCACCGGCTCGCACACCGACACCGTCGAGGGCGGTGGCCGGTTCGACGGGGTCGTCGGCGTGCTCGGCGCCATCGAAGTGGTGCGCCGGTTGCGCGAAACGGGGACCCAGCTGGACCACGACCTGCTGGTGGTCGACTTCCTCGGCGAGGAAGTCAATCCCTACAGCGGGAGTTGTCTCGGCAGCCAGGCGGCGACCGGCGTGCTCACCGCGGACACCCTGGATCGAACTGGTGTCGACGGCAAGCGGCTCGGCGACGTCGCGACGGCGTTCGGGCTCGACCCGGACGGCCTGCTCGCACCGACCTGGGCGATGCAGCGCCTGCACGGCTATCTCGAACTGCACATCGAGCAAGGGCCCACGCTGGAGCAGCGCGGGTTGGACATCGGGGTGGTCACCGCCATCGTCGGCATCGAGCGGTTCCTCGCCACCTTCATCGGGCGCGCCGACCACGCCGGAACCCGGCGGATGGGCGATCGGCGGGATGCGCTGGTGGCGGCGGCGAAAGCGGTGCTGACCGTCGAGCGCGAAGGTTGCGCGGGCCCGGACTCCGCGGTCGCCACCTGCGGTGCGCTGCGGATCGAACCCGGTGCGGAGAACGTGGTTCCGGGCCGGGCGCTGCTGGCCGCCGAGTTCCGCAGCGAGGACCAGACCTGGCTGTCCGGGGTGCGTCGCCGGGTGGTGGATGAGATCGCCCGGCACAGCGCCGAGAACGGGGTCGAGCTGCTGGTCGACTGGTCCGCGGACAACCCGGTCGTGCCGACGAATCCGTCCGTGCAGAACCTGGCCGCGGCCGCCGCCGACGAGCTCGGTGCGTCGTGGCTGGCGATGCCCAGCGGCGCCGGTCACGACGCCGCGCACCTGGCGGCGCGCTGCCCGGCGGGCATGATCTTCGTGCCGTCGCGGGACGGCCGCAGCCACTGCCCCGACGAGTGGACCGACGCCGCGCAGATCGCCACCGGCGTGCACCTGCTGGCCGCGAGCCTGGTCCGGATGGATCAACAGGCCACTGTGGACACCGAATTCGCCGGTCCCCGATGAACGGATGCGGGTCGGTGACAACGGACGCACGCTGTCGGACATACATAAGCTGGGGATCCCGCAGCCCAGGGAGCGTCTGAGGTTCCGCTACCCGCACCGCTACGAAAGCCAATCCGCGCAGCCGCTAACAGCGGTGAGTGGCTTGCAAGTGCCTGTCTTCTGGCGACACGATTAGTTGATGACCACCACGACCCGTCTCGCCCGACCCGAGGATCACACCGCCGCCCTGGACGTTTGGCGGCGCGCCAACACCGCCAGGGACAAGACGCCCGGTCCGGAACGCATCGCCCGTGTCCGGGCCAAGCTGGCTGACCCGGCCGCCCTCGTAGTCGTCGCTGAGCGCGCCGGGGAACTGGTGGGCATGACGCTAGCCGAGCCGGGCCGGGACCGAGATGGGGCGGGCGAAGTCCTGCCAGGGTTGTGTCACATCTCCATGGTCTTCGTCGGTCCCGACCACTGGGGAAACCGGATCGGACAACTCCTGCTCGACGAGGTGCGCGAGCAGGCCGTCCGCCAAGGCCACACGCTCCTGCAACTGTGGACCGGGGAGGGTAACCAGCGTGCCCTTCGCCTTTATGACCGGGCTGGTTTCCGTCCCAGCGGTCGTACCGGACTCCTGGGCAGCGGCGAGCGGATCATCCACCTCACCCGGCCGCTGCCGAAAAAACGATCTTGACACCGGTGCCGCCGCGGTGGCCCGCAGGTCCGGATTATAGGTTGCTGTCGTAGGTCTGCTGTCCGTACCAGGCCAGTGCCGCCTGCAGCTCGCGCATTTCGTGGTTGCGGCCACGCCGGGTGCCGCGCAGCGGGTAGATTCGGACTTCGTCGTGGTAGGAGGCGAAGGCGCGCTCGGCAGGGTTGGCCGTTTGGGAGCGCATCCAGACCACGAGTCCTTTCCCGCGGGCTGCCACGACCCTGGTCCGAGCGATGTCACGCCAGGCCAGCTGCGGGTGGCGGCGGCGCCGTTGCGCGACCTCGATGCCCGCAGCGCTGATCCGCAGGACGTGTCGTGGCCGCAGGGCCATGACGAGCCAGAATCCGGCCAATGCGCAGCACAACGTGGTGGCGAGAACCCCGGACAGGCGGACCGGTGGCGGGAAAGCCGGATTCCCGAGGCCGCTGACCATTATCGCGGCCGTCGCGCTCGCGCCCGACCACAGCACAGCGGGCAGTCGCGAGGTGCGGAACGTGGTCACGTCGCCGGACTCGGATGACACTTCGTGCCGGGATTTCGCCGTGTCGCCAACGATTTCGTCGCCGGTGACAGTGCTCAACCACGTCTGGTGCTGCGCGACGAGCGTCTGCACGGGTGGCGGCAACCAAAGTGTCGATCTCGCTGCCGTCGCACCGCCAGCACGTTCGAGTACCTGTGCTGTCGTCGGCCGGTCGGCGGGGTCGCGCCGCAGACACGCGGATGCCAGCTCTCGCACCGCGGGGGGAGTACCGCCTAGTTCCGGCTCGCCGTGCGCGACGCGATGCAGGAGAACCGCGGTGTCGGTGTCGCCGGTGCCGTAGGGCCCCGTACCGGTGGTCGCGAAGACGAGGACTGCGCCGAGGCCGAACACGTCACTGGCCGGACCGATCGGGTCGCCGGAAACCTGCTCGGGGGAAAGGAAACCCGGTGTGCCGACGAACTCGCCGGTGGCGGTCAAGGCGGTGTTGTGCACCGCCCGCGCGATGCCGAAGTCGATCAGGCGCGGCCCGTCTCCGCCCAGTAGCACGTTGTACGGCTTGAGATCCCGATGCACGAGTCCCGCGCGGTGGATCGCGCCGAGCGCTTCCGCCAGCCCGGCGACCAGACGCAGGGCGGCGGGTTCGGGAAGCGGGCCTTGCATCGTGACGGCGTGGTGCAAGCTCGGCCCGGCGACGTACTCGGTGGCCAGCCACGGCTGTGCGGCGTCCGGATCGGCATCGACGACCACAGCGGTCCAGAACCCGCCGACCCGGCGAGCCATCTCGACCTCCCGCCGGAACCGCGCCCGGAACCGGTCGTCGGCGACCAGCTCGGCGCGGACCACCTTCACCGCGACGAATCGGCCGCCCGGCGAACGTCCCAAGTAGACGGTCCCCATGGCACCGCGGCCCAGCCTCCGCAGCACCGCGTAATCGCCGATCCGCCGCGGATCCGCCTCGTCCAGTGCCTGCACAACCCTCCCCGGCCGGGATCGGATTTCCGCCGCGTCGTCACCGAAGCGAAGAAAACCGAAACGCGCGCGTGGCTATCCGAAGTCGCGTCAGTCGCCCTGGTGCAGGCATGCCAGGACGCACGCGCGGCATACCGAAACTGGTTCGATTCGATGTCCGGGAAACGCGCTGGACATCGCATGGGGGCACCTCGGTTCCGGTCCCGCAAAGACAACCGGCAGACGATACGGCTCACCCGCAACGGATTCAGTCTCAAACCGAACGGGCGCTTGTACGCGGCGAAGATCGGCGACCTTCGGGTTCGCTGGTCACGAGAACTCCCGTCCGTCCCGTCATCGGTCACCCTGATCAAGGACGCGTCCGGGAGGTACTTCGCGTCGTTCGTCGTGGACGTCGACGCCGAACCACTACCAGCCACCGATACGGACGTCGGTATCGACCTCGGACTCACCACGTTCGCGGTCCTCTCGAACGGCAAGGCCATCTCCGCGCCGAAGTTTCTGCGCCGCGCCGAACGCAAACTCCGCAAAGCGCAGCAAGCCCTGTCCCGCAAGACCAAGGGCAGCAACAACCGCGCCAAAGCCCGCGTCCGCGTGGCCAAAGCGCACGCCAAGGTACGCGACTCGCGTACCGACTGGGCACACAAGCAGTCCACGGCGATCATCCGTGACAACCAAGCGGTGTACGTCGAAGACCTTGCCGTGTCCGGTCTGGCACGCACGCGCCTGGCGAAATCGGTACACGATGCAGCGTGGGGAACGTTCCTGCGCATGCTCGACGGCAAGGCCCAACGGTGCGGGCGCGTCGTGCATCGCATCGACCGGTTCTATCCGTCGTCTCAAACCTGCTCCGCCTGCGGACGCGTCGACAGCAAGAAACCGTTGAACGTCCGGGAGTGGTCGTGCCCGTGCGGTGCGGTCCACGACCGCGACCACAACGCAGCTAAAAACATCCTCGCCGCCGGACGGGCGGAGAGACAAAACGCCTGCGGAGAGGCGGTCAGCCTCTCCGCCTAGCGGGGAGCACATCTCGATGAAACAGGAACCCACCGAAGCGACGCACACGCACGCGGTAGGAATCCCGGTCGTTCACGGCCGGGAGGACGTCAATGGCGTCCGCTCAACTTCCAGCCGCCGTTCGGTTTTCCCGAGCCGACCGAGGTGATCGTCGAAGGCTGTCGCGAAGGCGGCGGGCGGTACGCGGACAAGTCGCTCGGCCTGTGGGAGGTCGCCGCGCTCGATGACGTCATCGGCCGCCGCGATGCCTTGGCGTAAGCGCAGCTTGGATCCCGAATTGCCGCGCATTGCGTAGTCCAAGGCCGCCCAAACCTTGACTTTGCGTACCCGATGTTCGAGGCTCTTGCGCAACGCGTCGCGAGTTGGGACGAGGTGGACATCTCGTCAGATCCGCAGTAACTCTGGAGGAATTTCCGATGAGTTCGGCGGGAAGCCAAGGCCTCGACGAGGGCATGCAGCAGGTTCGCGGACCTGGTCGCGCGGCATCGATGGTGCGCCGGTTGACCTGGCGGGACGGGTTCATCTTCTCGTTGAACATGGTGATCGGGCTGTTCCTGACGCTCGGCTACACCATCGGCGCCATCGGCGGCTGGACCGCCATCGCCATCTGGGTAGTCGCTTGCTTGCTGGCCTGGCTGCAGAACAACCTCTTCGCCGAGATGGCCGCGATGTTCCCGAGCCGCTCCGGCGGAATCTCGGTGTACGCCTACGAAGGGTGGAAGCGGCACTTCGCCCCGTTGGGCGCGATCGCGGCGTTCGGGTACTGGATGGGCTGGTCGCTGTCGCTGTCGGTCGAAGGCGTCGTGCTCGGCAAGATGATCACCGAGGCGTTCTTCCCCGACTCGCACCTCGCGATCCGGCTGCCGATCGGCCACGAGCTCGGACTGCCCTACCTGATCGCCATCGGCGCGATCCTGGCCGCGTGGGCGCTGAACTACTTCGGCGTCAAGGTCGCCGCCGGGGTGGCCAAGGTGACCGGGACGCTGCTGGTCGCGGGGCTGCTGGTGCTGGCGATCGGCCCGTTCCTCATCGGCGGCGCGGGTTTCGACGTGCAGCGGTTGACCTTCGCCGGAACGAGCTCGCCGTTCGGGTGGAAGGAGATCGTGGTCTGGTTCTTCATCACCGCGTGGACCACCTACGGCACCGAGGTCTGCGCGAGCTTCGCAGCCGAGTACAAGGACCCGGTGCGCGACACCGCGAAGGCGCTGCGGATCTCCGGGGCGTTCATCCTCGCCCTGTACTTCATCGTGCCGTACGCCACCGTCGGAGTCGTCGGCGAGGACACCATCGCCGAGAACCCGGTGAGCTACATCGGAATCGCGTTCGACCGGATACTCGGCGACTACTCGTGGATCGGCCAGTTGCCGATCATGGCCGCGTTCGTCATCGCGATGATGACCGCGACGGCCGACGGCGGCAGATCGCTGTACGGCATCTCCAGATCCGGCGGCACGATCAGGCAGCTCGGCGTGCTGAACCGCTACGGCGTCCCCGGGCGTGCGCTGACCACCGACATGCTGATCAACATCGCGGTGCTGATCCTGCTCGGCGAACCCATCGCGATCCTGCTGGCGAGCAACCTCGGCTACCTGGCCGCGGTCACCCTGGCCGTCGGCGCGTTCGTGCTGCTGCGCCGGGACCAACCGGATCTCCCGCGACCGATTCGGCTGGCCGGGCCGTGGACGGCGATCGCCGTCGCGCTGTTCGTCGTCAACGTGTTCGCGATCGTGGTCGGCATCTCCAACCCGAGTCTCACCGGGTACGGCGGCATGACCGAGACCGTCGTCGGCATCGGCATCCTGCTGTTCGCCTGTGTGCTCTGGTACTACCGGCAGCGCGTGCAGGAGAAGTCTCGAATCGAGTGGCGCGTCCGGGATTGACCGCGAGAGCGGGGGAGTGAGGCATCATGACAGGTCGAGTTGACGGCAAGGTCGCCTTCGTCACGGGTGCGGCGCGGGGCCAGGGGCGCAGCCACGCGGTGCGGCTCGCGCAGGAAGGCGCGGACATCATCGCCGCGGATGTGTGCGCGGAAGTGGGCCGGACCACCGATTTCTACCCGCCCGCCACCGAGGCCGATCTCGCCGAGACCGTTCGCCTGGTGCGGCAGCAGGGGCGCCGGATCGTCGCCTACCGAGCTGACGTGCGCGACTACGGCGCGCTGCAAGCGGGGCTCTCCTCGGCGGTCGAGCAGTTGGGCGCGCTGGACATCGTGGTGGCCAACGCCGGGATCTTCCAGTTCGGTGCCGAGGTCCAGGACATCGCGGAGCGCGACTGGCGGGATGTGCTCGACGTCAACCTGACCGGCGTGTTCAACACGTGCAAGGCGAGCATCCCGCACGTGCTGCGCGGCGGTCGCGGCGGGAGCATCGTGATCACCTCCTCGGACGCCGGGGCCAAGGGCTTCGCGAAGTTCGGGCACTACGTCGCGTCCAAGCACGGCGTGATCGGGCTGATGCGCACGCTGGCGATGGAGTTGGCGCCGCACTCGGTGCGGGTGAACGTCGTGTCGCCCACCAACTGCGACACCGACATGATCCAGAACGAGGCGGTGTACCGGCTCTTCCGACCCGACCGGGAGAACCCGACGAAAGCCGAGTTCGCGGAGGCCTCCGGGACGCTGCTGGCGTTGCCGCAGCCGTGGGTGGAGCCGATCGACGTGTCCAACGCGGTGCTGTTCCTGGCCTCGTCGGAGGGGCGGTTCGTGACGGGGGTGAACTTCCCGGTCGACGGCGGCTCGGCGGCGCTCTGAGCGGCTGGCCCGGACCGCGTGCGCCGTCTCGCCGCGCTGGCCTGAGCTACGATCCTGGCGTGGTAAGGGAACACGACACTCCGCCGCGCAAGCCGCGCCGTCGGCTGCTGGATCCGACCGACAGCAAGATCCTCAGCCTGCTGCAGCTCAACGGTCGGGCGTCCTATCGCGAGATCGCCCGGGAACTCGGGGTTTCCGAGGGCACCGTGCGCAGTCGTGCCAACCGCATGCAGGCCGAGGGCGTGCTGACCATCGCGGCGATCGCCGATCCGGCCAAACTCGGCTACAGCGTCATGGCATTCGCCCTGTTGAACGTTCGAATTGGACGCCAGCAGGCGGTCATCGACGAACTGACCCCGTGGGACGAGATCACCTACATCTCCTCGTGCACCGGTCGCGCCGACCTCTACGTCCAGTTCGTGTGCCGCGACCACGAACACCTGTGGCAGCTCCTGCACGAGCGGTTGCCCGAGGTCGACGGCGTGACCGGTGCGGAGACCTTCCAGGAGATCAAGATGCACAAGGTGTCCTATGTGTACCCGAATTTCGCGGATACCACCCCGGCGGTCCCCGCGGAGTAACGCGGCCTCGTCCCGTCCCTGATGGCCCGTCACGCAGCCGCGTGACGGGCCGCTTCGGCTGTGCGGCTGGCCATCGGCATCGGCAACAAGGCGGCTGCGGGTTGCGCCGTGCCCGGCGTCCCACATCGAGTCCGAGGTCTTGACTATGCGTAGTTTTCCAGAGACCATCCTACGCGTTGCATAGTAAATTCCCGAATCATCTGCGCAGTGCGTAGATCCTGGGTGCTGGATCTACGCACACCTGGAGGGAAGCCTGTGAACGATTTCCGACCTCTCGTACTGGGCATCGACGCGGGCGGGACGATGACCGACACCCTCCTCGTCGACGAACACGGGCACTTCGCGGTGGGCAAGGCCTCGACGACCCCGCACAACGAGTCCGAGGGCTTCCTGGAGTCCGCCGCGGACGCCGCCGGGCAGTGGGGACTGTCCTCGCGCGAGACCTTCGAGCAGCTCGCGGTCGTGCTGTACTCCGGAACCGGGATGCTCAACTCGCTGCTGTCCCGCACCGGCCAGCGCGTCGGCCTGCTCGTCACCCGCGGCATGGAGGACGCCGTGCTCATGGGGCGGGGCCTGCAGGCCTGGGCGGGCTACTCCTATCCCGACCGGTTGCACGCCGTCACCCACGAACACCCGCAACCGCTCGTGCCCCGCGACCTAGTGCACGGGGTGACCGAACGCATCGACCAGTTCGGCACCGAAGTGGCACCGGTCTACGAGCACGAGGTGATCGGCGCCGTCGAAGACCTGCTCTCCCAAGGGGTCGAGGCGATCTGCATCTGCTGCATGTTCTCCTATGTGGACGATGCGCACGAACGGCAGATCGCCGACATCGCCAGAACCGTGCTGGCCGAGCGCGAAGTCGAGCTGCCGATCTACCTGTCCTCGGCGGTCCGGCCGGTGGTCCGAGAGCAGTCCCGGCTCAACAGCGTGGTGATCGAGGCCTACGCCGCCGACCGCAGCCGCGAGCAGCTCATCGGTGTCGAAAAGGCCTGCCAGGAACACGGTTTCCGGTACGGAGTGCAGACCGTGCTGTCCTACGGCGGACTGGCCGGGGTGCGCTACCCGAGACTGCACGAGACCATGATCTCCGGGCCGGTCGGCGGAATCCTGGGCGCGAAGTACGTCGGCGACATCATCGGTGCCGACTCCGTGGTGGTCAGCGACATGGGCGGCACGAGCTTCGACATCAGCGCCATCACCAGGGGCACCGTCCCGATCGACAACGAACCCACGCTGGCCAGGTTCAAGCTGAACCTGCCGACCATCGCGATGGACACCATCGGCGCGGGCGCGGGCACGATCATCAAGGTCGACCCGCTGACCAGGAAGGTCAGCCTCGGACCGGAAAGCGCCGGTTCGACGCCCGGTCCGGTGGCCTTCGACATGGGCGGCACCGAACCCACCGTCTGCGACTGCGACGTGGTGATGGGTCGGCTCAACCCCGATTACTTCCTCGGCGGCAAGGTGCGGCTCAACGTCGAGAAGGCCAAGCAGGTGCTCAAGGAGAAGGTCGCCGACCCGCTGGGCATCGATCTCTACGAGGCGGCTGAGGGCATGGCCAACCTGCTGGAGATGGACGCCAGGGAAGCCATCCGCCAGCTGGTCTCCGCGCGGGCCGTCGACCCCGCCGACTACGCCCTGATGGCCTACGGCGGCTCCGGCCCGCTGCACATGGCCGAGTACAGCCGGGGGCCGGGCTTCAAGAGCATCCTCACCTTCCCCTTCGCGGCGGCGTTCTCCGCCTTCGGCTGCACCACGGCGGATTACCTGCGCCGCTACAGCCGCTCGGTCCAGCTGACCCTGCCGCCCGGCGCGCCGCCGCAACACCGCGGGGCGGTCGCCGAGGAGGTCAACGCGGTCTGGCAGGCGTTGCAGGACGCGGCCCGGCGGGAAATGGCCGAGGAGGGCCACGATCCCGCGAGCGTCGAACTGCGGATGTTCGCGATGATGCGCTACACCGGGCAGCTGGAAGACGTCGAGGTGCCGCTGCAACTGCGGAAGATCGCCTCGGACGCCGATCTCGACACGATGGTCGAGGAGTTCGAGCGGCTCTACACCGCGATCAACCGGCCCGTCGCGCAGTACCGCGAAGCCGGGCACAGCATCACCGAACTCGGGCTGCTGGCGAAGGTCGACAAGATCAAACCGCAGCTGACCCGCAAACCGCTCGAAGGCGCGACCCCGCCCAGCGAAGCGGTCAAGGGCACCCGCCCCATGTACTACAACCGCCAGTGGCACGAGGCGTCGCTGTGGGAGATGGACCTGCTGCGCCCCGGCAACGAAATCGCCGGACCCGCCGTGATCGAACACCCCGCGACCACGCTCGTCATCCCGGCAGGCGACCGGGTGTGGGTCGACGAGTGGACGATCCTGCACTACGAGCACGCCTGAGCACGCACCTTCGGCGAGAACGAGGATGGCTCGATGTCCGCACCTGAGATGACCGAGAACGCGACGCGAACGTTGAAGGACCGGCTGCTGGAAAACGACCGGCTGCTGCGGGAAACCGGCAGCTACGCCGGGGTGGAGAAGCTCGCGCTGCGCGACGAGGATCCGCTGAAGTACGAGAGCCTGCACATCAAGCTCCGCTCGATGGTCGTCTCGGCGCGCGAGATGGCCCGGCGGATCTCCGCCTCACCGGGGGTGCGCGAGGTCGGCGAGAGCGTGGTCGCCCTCTACACCCCCGAAGGCGACGCGATCGCGCTGTCCACCGGCATCATGGTGCACGTCCACACCGCGAGCCGGTTCATCAAGTGGATGATCCAGAACGACTACGAGGACTCCCCGAAGATCCGGCCCGGTGACATCTTCGCCAACAACGACGCCTTCATCGGCACCGTGCAGGCCCCCGATGTCATCGACGTGATCCCGATCTTCCACGACGACGAGCTGATCGGCTGGGTGGCCGCGGTCTGCCACGAACTGGAAGTCGGCGGCATCACCCCCGGCGGCGACGTCGCACTGTCCCAGGAGCGGTTCACCGAAGGCCTGATGGTCTGCGCCGAGAAGGTCGGCGAGAACGACGAACTGCGCCGCGACTACCTGATCCGCCTCGAACGCAACCTGCGCATGCCCATCTACTGGGTGCTCGACGAGAAGGCGAAGGTCGCGGCCTGCCTGGAAGTTCGCGAACAGCTCAAGGAGCTGATCGAAGAGCTCGGCGTGGCCTACTACAAGCGGGCTACCAGGGAGTTCATCGAGGAAGGCCGCCGGGCGCAGCTCGCCCGCGTCCGGCAGCTGACGATCCCCGGCCGCTACCGGGGGCACACCTTCTTCGGGCACATCACCGAGGGCAAGCAGGGCGTGCTGCCGCTGGGCAACAAGAACTGGTTGTACGCGATCCCGCTGGAGCTGGAGATCTCCCCGGGGGGCAAGCTGCACCTCGACTTCGACGGCACGAACTCGTGGGGCTACCACTCGATGAACTGCACACCCGCCGGGATGGACGGCGGGCTGTTCGTGACGCTGACCCAGCACATGAACTTCGACGGCAAGGTCAACGACGGGGCCTGGTTGGCCACCGACATGAACCTGCCGCCGGGCACCTGGACGAATCCGCAGGTCGAGACGGCGGCCACGGCGACGTCCTGGGCGTTGCTGCTGCCCGCCTTCGGCTGCTTCCAGCGGCTGCTGGGCCGCGGCTTCCTGGGGCGCGGCTACAAGGAGGAGGTGTTCGTCGGCCAGGTGAACAGCCCGATGATCGAGATGGGCGGGCAGAGCCAGTACGGCAGCATGTTCGGCATCGCCCTGTTCGAATGCGCCGCGGCGGGCAGCGGGGCGCTGGCGATCAAGGACGGGCTGGACACCGCCTACGTGGGCTGGAACCCGGAATCCGACATGGGCAACATGGAGATCTGGGAACAGGACATGCCGATGGTCTACTTGGGACGGACCATCAGCGCGAACTCCGGCGGCTACGGCCGCTACCGGGGCGGCACCGGCTTCGAATCGCTGTGGGTGGTGAACCGGACCCCGCAGCTCATCATCGCCACCTCCGAGCACTCCAGCCGGGTGTTCGACAACGCGGGGATGTGCGGTGGCTACCCGGCTCCGACGGTGCAGCTGCACTACGCCGCGCACGACGCGGACATCGCGGGGCTGGCGGCCGAGCGCGCCCCGCTGCCGCACTCGCTGGGCACCGACCCCTACGAGACCGACGTCGAGAAACTGATCGCGGGCGAACCCAACGTGGTCGAAGGGCCGTACCTGGCCGAACCGCTGCGGGACGGCGACGTGTTCGCCCACTCCTACAACGGCGGCGGCGGTTACGGCGACCCGCTGGAACGCGATCCGGACTCGGTGGCGCGGGACGTCGCGAGCGGCTACGTGACGGCGCGGTCGGCGGAAGCGGTCTACGGCGTCGTCGTCGAGGTCGGCGCGCACAGCTGCGCCGTGCTGCCCGAGCAGACCGCGGCCAGGCGGCAGCGCATTCGCGACGAGCGGACCGCGCACGCCGTCCCGGTGCGGGACTGGATCGCGCAGCAGCGCCAGCGCGTCGTCGACCAGGACTTCGCGGTCGAGGTCCGGGAGATGTACCGGGACAGCATGACGATGTCACCCCGATTCGCCGAGGAGATGCGCGACTTCTGGTCGCTGCCCGCCGACTTCGAGTTCGCCCCGCGCCCGGGCCGCTGAGCGCCGCAGGCAGATTGGAACCGCAGATGCCGAGCTACGACAAGACCACCATCGAGGATCTGATCGACGGGACCCTGCCCTGGCCGTCGACCAGGACGATCATGAGCTCCTACAAGGACGAGGACCGCTTCGACGTCTACCGCGAAATCCTGCAGGAACGCGTCGAGTGGTCCGAAGAGATCCTCTTGCCCATCGGCGAAC
The DNA here is from genome assembly GCF_052246905.1 of Saccharopolyspora antiqui. Lineage (NCBI taxonomy): Bacteria > Bacillati > Actinomycetota > Actinomycetes > Pseudonocardiales > Pseudonocardiaceae > Saccharopolyspora > Saccharopolyspora antiqui. The sequence continues at coordinate 262,374 of NZ_JBQQBO010000004.1, read as the reverse complement.
ACCTCTACATCGTGCAGGCCGAGCACGGCCGGATCGTCAAGTGCGACTGCGGCCACGAATTCGGCGACTACCGGCAGAACTGGAAGCTGAGCGCCCTGGTGCGGGTGCGCGGCGACCGGGCGAGCATCGAGGAGATCTACCCGGGCCGCTACTCCTGCGACCCGGAGTGGATGGAGATCCGGGAGTTCATCTGCCCGGGCTGCACGACCCTGCTGGAGGTGGAAGCAGCCCCGCCGGGTTTCCCGATCGTCTTCGACTTCCTGCCGGACCTGGAAGCGTTCTACCGCGACTGGCTGCGCCGTCCGCTGCCCGAACAGCACTAGGGCGCTTTCCTCGCGGCAGCCCGGTGAAAGCTCCGCGCACCGGAGCTTTTCAAGGCCCGCGGCAGCGCGAGACCATGGCCGGGTGGTCGAGGATTTGGTGGCGTTCGTGAAGGCCAGGCTGATCGAGGACCGGCGGATCGCGGTCCAAGCGTCCTCGGGAGCGCCCCGCCCACCGGGCCAGCACGAGGACGAACGGTGGGAGTGGATCCACAGCCGCACGCGCAGGCCGATTCCGCTCGACCAGCGATCCGGCAGCCAGGCGTGGGGCAGAGCGTCCTTGCGAACCGTCAACGTGTACACGCAGATCTACACCACAGGCGGTTCGGGCCACGAATTCCGCATCAGGGACGCGGAGGTGGACATCGACGCGGCGATGCACATCGCACGGCACGATCCCGCCCGGGTGCTGGCCGATGTCGCGGCGAAGCTGCGGATCGTGGGCGAATACGAACGCGCGGTCCGCACGGCGCAAGGCCCCGACTCCGACGCTGCCGCGCAGGGCGAGGTGCGCGCGCTGGGACGAGTGCTGCGCCAGTTCGCCCACGCCTACGCAGACCACCCCGACTACCGCCCCAAGTGGTGACCGCTTTCCGGCAGCGGGGCCGCCACGCCGATGTCCACCGCGAGTCAGCCCGGTGCGGTGGCGGATCCTAAGCTCGGGGTATGGCCAAGTACTTCGACGTGCATCCGGAGAACCCGCAGCGGCGCGCGATCGGCCAGGTGGTGGACATCGTCCGCGACAACGGCCTGATCGCATACCCGACCGACTCGTGCTTCGCGCTCGGCAGCCAGCTGGGCAACCGGGACGGCATCGACCGGATCCGAGCCATCCGGCAGCTCGACGACCGGCACCACTTCACGCTGGTCTGCCAGAACTTCGCCCAGCTCGGCCAGTTCGTGCTCATCAACAACGCGGTTTTCCGCGCGATCAAGGCCTCGACGCCGGGCAGCTACACGTTCATCCTCCCGGCCACCAAAGAAGTGCCGCGCCGGTTGCTGCACCCGAAGAAGAAGACCGTCGGCGTGCGGATCCCGGACCACCTCGTGGTGCAGGCGCTGCTGGCCGAGCTCGGTGAGCCGATGCTGTCCAGCACGCTGCTGCTGCCCGGCGAGGAAGAGCCGATGACCCAGGGCTGGCAGATCAAGGACGAGCTCGACCACGTGCTGGACGCGGTGATCGATTCCGGCGACTGCGGCACCGAGCCCACCACCGTGATCGACTTCTCCGGCCCGGAGCCGGAGATCGTCCGCCGCGGCGCGGGCGACACCTCCCGATTCGAGTAGCGGTCACGAGGTCCTGGCCGTCGAGCAGCGCAGTGGTCATGACCATCTCCCGTCGGTGTCCGCGCCGATTCCACTGGAGATGTGCCGCCGAGGCAAGACCGCCACGAACCTCCACAGTGGACAATTGGAACCGGCGGCCGGTTCGAGCGTCCTACCGGAAGTGGCAGGCGTCTGGGCCGATTGGGGACACGTGCTGATCGCTGCGGCGGTCGCCCTCCCGTTGGCGGCGGTAGCGGTGTTCGCGCTGGTGCGCTGGCGCACCGCCAACGGCGTGGCGTGCCCGGTGCGCCGCTCGTTGGCCGAGGTGGGTGCCGTGGTCGCAACCTCGCCGTGGCTTTGGATGGTGCTCACGCCGAGGCCCGGTGAGCGGGGCGTGGCGCTGGTTCCGCTGCGCGATCTCGTCGACCTGCTCGATGGGCGGACGGCCACGCTGATCGTGCAGTTGGTCGGCAACTTGCTGGTGCTCGCCGCGTTCGGCGCGTTCCTGCCGATGCGCTTCGCCGCGCTCGCGCGGATGCGCCGAGTGGCCGTTGTGGCGGTCGGGATGTCGGTGACGATCGAGGTGCTGCAATACGCGCTCGACCTCGGTCGCGTCTCGTCGGTGGACGACGTGCTGGTCAACACCATCGGCGCGCTGGCCGGGGCGGCCCTTTCGCGCCGGTGGTGGGCGGTGCCGCAGGGGCGGGGGAGCGAATGACCGGTCGCCGCGACACGCCGTGCGAACCACCCCAGCGCGATCTTCGTCTGAGGTGTAGTCTCTGCGACGGTCGTATTTTCTGGGGTCGTGTTCGCGCACACTCGCAGGATGGTGATGCGGGCGTGCTGCTTTCTGGTTGTAGCTGGAGAAGTCGCCGTTCGAAATCCGCGACCGAGGTGGTCACGAAGTGTGGCGGCCTGTAGTAGTACCGGCTCCCAGAAGGAGAGACAGATGGCACAGGGAACCGTGAAGTGGTTCAACTCGGAAAAGGGCTTCGGCTTCATCGCCCCGGACGACGGCGGCCCAGACGTCTTCGTGCACTACTCGGCGATCGATGCTCGTGGCTTCCGCAGCCTCGATGAGGACCAGAAGGTGACTTACGAGGTCAGCCAGGGCCCGAAGGGCCCGCAGGCTGCCGACGTCCGCATCGTCTGAGTTCAACCCTTCCGGCCGGTACCGAGCCAGGGACCGGCCCCTGAGCACGGCGAAGACCCCGCACCCAGGTGCGGGGTCTTCGTTTTTGCCCGGCGTCTTTGGTTGGCGCTTCGCGCCAGCGCGGGAAACCCCTGCGGTGCGAGTGGCGTGCGTGGTGGGGGAGAGCCCGCCATGGCTACCGTGCTTGCGCGGTCCTGCTGCTCAGGTGGCCGCGCAGCAGGCCGAACAGCGAAGTGATGAGCAGGGCCGCGGCGATGCTGGCGACCGCCAGGCCCATCCGGTGCAGTCCGAGGTCGTTGGCGTGATCACCGATGAGCAGGGCCAGCACGGCGGCGGCCAGGTTGGCGCCGACGTACTGGGACGCCCGGTAGAGCCCGGATGCCGCGCCCATCTGGTCGGCCGGGGCGACGACGTACATCGCGCGCTGGTTGCCGATGTTGTTGAAGCCGTTGGGCAGGCCCAGCATCGCGGCGATCCCGACCAGCAGCAGGATCGGCGAATCGGCGGTCGGCAAGGTCAGCAGCAGGCCGCCGACGCACAGCGCGGCGGTTCCGGCGATCAGCGCCACGCGCGGACCGTGGTTGCGTTGCAGGAGCGTCGCCAGCAGCGTGGACAGCACACCGACGGCGGCGATCGGCAGCACCACGAGACCGGCGCCGGTCGGGCCGAGCCCCCTGGTCTCCTCCAACCACTGCGGCAGGCCGTAGAACACGCAGTAGAAGGCTGTGTAGGTCACGACCGTGCGCACGTAGGTGAACGACAGGGCGCGCCGCGCCAGCAGGCGCATGTCCAGGAACGGGTCGTGGGTGCGGATGCTCCACCACACGGTGAGCGCGGTGGCCGGTACGGCGATGGCCAGCCACCACCACGCGGGAGTCGCGGCCAGCGACAGCAGCCAGAACATGAATGCGGTGATGGCGACGGCGAACAGCAGCATGCCGACCGGGTCGACCCGCATGAGCGCCGTCAACCGGCCGCCGCTGGGGATCCGCGTCGGGGGATCGGCAGGACCCCACTTCATGATCACCGCGGCGCCGATCAGCGCCAGCGGCACGTTGATCCAGAACACCCCGGCCCAGCCGAAGCCGCCGACCAGCAGCCCGCCGAAGGTCGGGCCGAGCGCGGCGGTGACCTGCGACCAGGCGGCGAGCGCGCCGAGCGCGTTGTTCGGGCGGGCCCGCGACTCGTCGGCGGCGCGGCGGATCATCGCCACCCCGCACGGGTACTGGGCGGCGGTGCCGATGCCGATGAGGATGCGGCACACCACCAGCGTCGCGACGTTCGGGGCGAACGGCGCCGCGGCCGAGACGGCACCGACCAGGACGAGGCCGGTGAGGCTGGTGCGGCGGGCGCCGAACACGTCGGCGATGCGACCCATCGCCGGGGCGGCGACGGCGGTGGCCAGGTAGAGCGCCGAGACCAGCCAGGTCACCGAGTTGCCCGCGTCGAAGTGGCTGCGGATGCCGACCAGCGCGACCGCGATCATCGAGGAGTTCAGCGGTTGCAGGATGGTGCCGAACGCGATCGGCGTGACGAACTTGCCCGGCAGCTCCGGTGGGCGGGTGGCTGACTTCGTCAGCGGCGGCAGATCTTCAGCGTGGCTGTCTTTTTGCCGGGAAGGCTCGGGCATGGTTCGCGATATCGTCTCGATCTCAGGTGCAGGGTCCGAACAGCGGTGGCTCAGGCGTCGGCGAGCCGATCCAGCAGGCGCGCGCTGAGCACCACAAGGTCCCGCTCGACGTCGGTCAGTCCGGCCATCGCCTGCGCCAGCCACGCTTCGCGCTGCTCCCGATCGCGGGCCACCTGGCCGCGGCCTGCTTCGGTGACCTGGACGATGGCCGCCCGGCGGTCGGTCGGGTCGAGATCACGTTCGGCCAAGCCGGAGTCGATCAGGTACTGCACGATGCGAGCCATGGACTGCGGCGTTACGCGCTCGGCGGCGGCCAGCGCACTGGCGGTGGCCGGACCATCGCGTTCCAGGCGGCCGAGCACGGCCAGGCGGCCGAGGGTCAGCTCGCCGGGTTCGTGCTCGACGCGCAGCCGACGCGCCAGCCGCATCACGCCCGACCGGACTTCGGTGGCCGCCCGAGCGATCCCGTCGGTGGCTCCGCCGACAGCGGGATCGTCTTGACTCATATTTTCAGCATAGCTGTGTTTCTGGTGGTGACGAAGCTCCGGAGCCAGAACGTGAGCACCGGCACGACCGCGCACGCTCACTGGCGCGCCAGGACGATGATGCCGTCGATGGCGCCGTAGGCGGCCCACAGCCCGACGGCGCCGACCGCGCAGAGGATGATGTTCATCCACCACCGGTTGGCGTAGGCGGGGATCATGAACCGCTTGCTGGCGGTCAGCGCGATGGTCCCGATCAGGATGATCGGTGCCAGCACTCCGGTGATCGAGCTGCCCACGATGGTCAGCACGAGCACATCCGGCCGACCGGGCAGCGCGAAGGCCAGCGGGAGCACCACCATCACGCCGATCTGCAGCACGTTGAACAGCGGATCGCGGGCGCCGTCGCGGTAGCGTTCCCGGCGCCTCGGCAGCGACTCGTAGAGCCCGGTGAAGAGGATCTTCGTGTAGCCGGTGGCGTAGGACGGGAACGAGCTGAAGGCGACGAAGAACAGCCCCAGCCAGAAGATCCACGGTCCGGCCGGGCCGACCGCCACCCGCATCATCGTGGCCAAGTCGTCGATGCCGTTGATCTCCAGCCCGTAGGGGCGGACGATCTCCGCGCCGACCACCCACACCGACAGGTTCACCACGATCACCGCCAGCACCCCGGCGAGCAGGTCGACGCGCTGCAACGGCAGGAACGCCGGACCGTGCCAGCCCTTCTCCCTGGTGAACTCGGGATACATCAGGTTGCCCGCCGATCCGCCGACCGCACCGATGATCGCCGCGGCGACCAGCACGGTGGAGAACACGCCCTGATCGGCCGGGAGTTGGAAGGCCAGCCCGGCGGCCAGCGAACCGAGGTTCGGACGGGTCAGCACGGCGGCGGTGATGAAGGTGATCACCAGGACGGCCACCGTGGTCCTCGCGATGATCTCCAGCCAGGTGTAGCGGTTGTTGCGCCACAACATCAGCCCCGTCACCGCGACCGTGACCACGGTCCAGGCGAAAACACCCCAGGTCTGGCCGCCGAACCTGCCGCTGAGGTGGTACAGCGCGGTGCCGACGGCGACCGCCATGTAGGTCTGCAGGATGAAACCGGCGATGAACGACAGCACGGCGACCAGCACCGGCAGGTGCCGCCACAACCGGCCGAAACCGCTGATGATCGACTCGTCGCCCATCGCGTTGCACAGCCCGTACCTGGCGATGGCCAGGGTGAAGAACAGCCTGCTGAACAGGGCGAGCACCAGCGCCCACATCAGGGCGTAGCCGTAGTCGGCGCCGGAGACCGAGGAACTGACCAGGTCGCCCGCGCCCAGCCAGGACATGCTCACCACCAGGCCCGGCCCGATGTTGCGGAGGTAGCCGCCGAAGGTGCGCGGGGCGGTGACCGCCGGAGTTGCCAGCGGTCGGCTTTCCTGTCGTCCAGACGTCATTGCGGTTCTCCTCACCGCGCGATCGGCTCGCGGCAGGCGCAATTTCGGCGAGAAGCGCGCGTTCACCTCGGTGAGCGCCGATTCCTCGGAAATTGCGGCCAGGCGGGCAAGGGGGACACGTGATGTCGGGGATCGGCGGAGCCGAGACGGCGTCCGAGGTTCCGCCACCCGCACCGCCGCGCAGCACGAGTTCAAGGATTCACAGCGCGACGACCACGTATTCGCCGTCGAGCACGACCGGATAGGTCTCGGCCACGTACGGGCCCTTGGTCATCCCGGCCCGCACGAGGTCGTCCTCGCCGGTCATCAGGTCCGCACCGGAGCGCACGTCCACGTCGAAGCGGCCGACCCGGGTCTTGTTCGGGTCGAACCAGGACTGGCCGGAGCGGATGTCGAATTCCCATTGGTGCCAAGGACAGCGCAGGAACTCGCCGCGCCGCAGGTACTCGTACTGCCCGGGTGCGGCGGAGACCACCAGGCCGGACAGCCTGCCCAAGCACAGCGGTCCGCTCGCGTGCGGGCAGGTGTTGCGCACCGCGAAGTAGCTGCCGTCGATGTTGAACACCCCGACCGACCGCCCGTCGATGTCGACGATCCGGCGGCTGCCCGGCGGCAGTTCGGCGGTGGTGCCTACCACGAAGACTCGCCTGTCGTTCACCGCGTCACCGCCCGAACCGGTAGAACCCGTCGGCGTTGTCGTACATCAGCTGCCGGTGCAGTTCGCCGGGCAGCTTCAGCTGGAAGGCCCGGTGCGGGTTGTCGAAATCCCAGTGCGGGTAGTCGGTGGAGAACATCAGGCTGCGCGGCCCGATCTGCTCGATGAGATCCAGCAGGTGGCGGGGGTTGCCCGGCTCTTCCATCGGCTGGGTGGTGAGCCCGACTTGGTCGCGGACGTATTCCGAGGGCAGTCGCCGCAGGTGCGGCACTTCCTCGCGCATCCGGTGGAACAGGTCGTCCAGCCGCCACAGCAGCGGCGGCAGCCAGGCGAACCCGCCCTCGATCAGGGCGATCCGCAGGTCCGGGAACCGGTCGAAGACCCCTTCCATGATCAGGCTGGTCAGCTGCGCCTGGAAGGCCATCGACATCCCGGTGTGGTCCTCGATGTAGTAGGAGGGCCAGCCAGCGGCGGTGATCGGATTGACCGTGGTGGAGGCGAAGTGGATGCCCACCGGCAGCCCGCAGCGCTGCGCCGCCTCGTAGATCGGCCAGTAGCGGCGGCGGCCCAGCGGTTCCTTGGTGCGCGGGAACAGCAGGACCTGCACGAAACCGGGGTGCTCGGCGGCGCGTTCGATTTCGGCGGCGGCCAGGTCCGGAGTTTCGAAGGCGATGCTGATGGATGCGCGCAACCGGGGGTCCCGCTCCAACCAGTGCTCGACCTGCCACTCGTTGATGGCGCGGGCCAGCGCCGCCCCGTACTCCTCGTTGCGCTGCTCGGCGGCCCGGTACAGGCAGTTCAGGATCGCGAAGTCGACCTGGTACAGATCGAGCAGCTGTTCGCGCATGAAGTCCAGGTCGGAGCCCGGAACCTGCCCGGACGGCGGCCACGAGTCGATGCGCGAGCCACCCGCCGGACTCATCTTCGGGTAGCAATACCCGTTCTGGTAAGGCGAATACGTGCGGGAACCGACCAGTTCCGCGTAGCGGCGCCACTTGGCCGGTAGGTACGGGTGCAGCGCGGCGGCGGACGCCACCGTGTTGTGCACGTCGCAGTCGATCAGGCGGGTGCTGGTCGGCTCCACGACCGACGATGCCGTCAGCGGGCGAGCCATCGGAAACCTCCTCGTTGAGTTCACGATGTCTGAGAGCCGTTGCTGTCTTTTCTGTTGTTTGAAGCGGCGTAGCCGCTTAGCCCACCCTCGCAACTCGCACCGCCACGCAAAACGAGTCAAGGACAGGTTCTGAGCCCGTAGAGCGTTTCGGCGTTGCCTCTTTCGACTTTCGTGCGGTCGGCTGCGTCCAGGTGGCGCAGCAGTGAGGTTTCGGCGTCGCGGTGGTGCCAGTGCGGGTAGTCGCTGGCGTACAGCAGCATTTCGGCCGAGCCCAGTTGTTCGACCAAGCGGAGGACGGCGGCGGCCTCCGGTGGTCCGTCGAAGGGCGCGACGGTGAACCGAACGTGCTCGCGGACCACCTTCGATGGCGGGACGGTCACCCACGGAACTTCCCGGCGGGTGCCCTTCCAGTTCTTGTCCAGCCGCCACAGCAGCGACGGCAGCCAGCTCACCCCGCTTTCCAGCAGCACGACCCGCAGGCTCGGGTACTGCTGGAAAACGCCCTCGCAGACCAGGCTCATCAGCTGCGACTGCATCACGTTGGAAACGCCCGCGTAGTCTTCGATGCAGTACGACGGCCAACCTGCCGGTGACAGCGGGTTCGCGCCCGCGACACCAGGATGCACGCCCACCGGCAGCCCGGCTTCGGCGGCGGCCTCGTAGATCGGCCAGTAGTGGCGGCGCCCCAGCGGCATTTCGGAGAACGCCAGCAGCAGGACCTGGACGAAGCCCGGTTGGTCGGCCATCCGGCGGATCTCGGCGGCGGCCCGCGCGGGATTCTGCGGTGCCACCACGATCGAGGCGCGCAGCCGGGGGTCGGCGCCCAGCCATTGGTCGGCCTGCCAATCGTTGAGCCCGGCGGCCATCGCCACCGCCCAGTCCTCGTTGTGGATGGGCTGCACGGCGTAGAGGCAGTTCAGGATCGCCAGTTCCGCGGCCGAGTCGTCGAGGACCTGGGTGCGCAACACCGCGGGGTCGGAACCCGGCGGCGCGGTGCCGGTGCGCGATTCGGGTCGGGCCGACAGCGCCATGTTCGGTGGGTAGAAGTCCGGCGCGAGGCTCTGCACGCCGTGTTCGACGCAGTAATCGCGCCACCTGCTCGGCAGGTACGGGAAGAGCGCGGAGATCTCTGGCACCGCATGGTGCACGTCGCAGTCGATGAGCCCGGTCATTTGCCGTATCTCCTTCGCGGCGGAGCTTTCGGCGGCGGTCGCTGCGGCGTCGGAGGATCTTCGGCGCGGCAGCACTGGGTTCGGTCGGCTCGGACTTGCCGTCGACCGATTTCGGGACTGTGCGCTGAGCTCGGGTGGCGTCATCGATAAGAATCGTGATCGCCGTTCCCGAGCCGGGACGAGACTCAGTTAGCGTAGCAAACGGTGTCCTGCGGCGGAAGTTGCCGCATCATCGGGATCGGTCAACCCGACCACGATTCCTGCGCAGGTGCAGTGGTTTTCGGCGAAATCCAGTGTGGATCTTGTTGTACCGTCCGGCCGATCACCGAGTCAGAAAGGACGGATGTGGCGATTGACTTGATCTGTTCGAAGGAGTAGGCGAAAACCGTCTACATTGGACTTCGGGATCAGGCGAGGCGGTCCAGCCGGGCGGTGACGTGCGGTGTCATCGGCAGACCGACCATCGCGCGGCTCTCGGCGTAGTCGAGCGCGTCGGCATCGCTGAACGCGTAGCTGCGCCTCGCGGCCTCGACGTCCTTCGCGCTCGCGGTCCGCACGACGGTGTCGGTGGACAGCTCAATGCGGTGCGGACTCGCCGTGCCGTAGAACAGTTCCAGGATTCCGGTGCAGTGCGTGATCAGCAGTTCCAGGGTGCCGTCGGGCTGCGGTCGCCACCAACCGGTCTCCCACGCCGCTGGGCGAATCACCTGGCCCGCGGCGTCGAGCAGCCAGGCACGAGCCTCGTGCCGCAGGAACGGCCGTCCGTCGTGGGAGATCGTGACCTGCTGCCCGAACCGGTACGGCCCGGCGATGCTCGGGTAATCGACCTCGCCGCTGCCGCGCCACACCCCGACCAGCGCCCGCAGCGGAGCACACGCGTCGTGCAGCGGCGGCCCGCTGCGCAGGTCGGCGGTGTCGGCCGGAATGGGCAGCGGAGCGCGATCATCGGAAGTCCCCATACCGGCAGGGTAGAACCGCTGTCGGCCGACAACACCACCGGGCCCGCGCCAGCGGTTGATCTCCGCTGGTCGGGGTGCTGTGATCGGCGGTGAGCCGGACTTTCGGGAGGGCGACATGGGCACTGTTGATCCGCGTCTGGACCACCTCGTCTACGGCGTGCCCGACCTGGGCGCGGGGGTGCGGGCGGTGGCGACGCTGCTCGGCGTCGATCCGGTGCCAGGTGGTCGTCATCCCGCCCAAGGCACCAGGAACTACCTGTTGGGCCTCGGTGGCCGGGCCTACCTGGAGATCATCGGTCCGGACCCGGAAGCCACCCAGCCGCCGAGTTCCTTCGGGCTGGCCACCCTGACCGCGCCGCGCCTGGTGACCTGGGCGATCCGGGTCGCCGACATCGAAGGCGCGGTGACCGCCGCCCGAATCGCGGGTTGTGACCCCGGCGATGTGCGGCCGATGTCCCGCCGCACCCCGGAGGGCGCCCTGCTGGAGTGGCGATTGGCCAAGTCTGAGCCGCGCCCGCGCGACGGGTTGATCCCGTTCCTCATCGACTGGGCGGCGGCCCAGCACCCGGTCGAAACCGGACTTCCCGAGGTCCGGCTGCGGTCGCTGCGCGCCGAACACCCGGACCCCGACGCCGTCCGCGCCGACCTGCGGGCCGTCGGCGCGCACCTGGACCTCACCACGGCGACGACGCCCAAGCTGCTGGCCGCCATCGAAGGTCCCAGCGGTGTGGTCGAACTGAGTTGACGCCACTGCGCGTCCATTGTGGATGCGACGTCGTTCCGGGTGGGTTTCCTTGTGGACGCCACTGGTTCTGTGTTTGAGTGCTGGTGTGTATCGCGCATTTTGCTTCCAGAACCTGGCCGTGACGGTGGAAGGCATCGACTTCCTCGATCCGAACCGGGCAACCGATTCGGACGTGCGGGAGCGCGGCGTGCGCATCGAACTGCGCGGGCTGGCCGAGGTCGCCGACGCGGGATCCATCTACGCCTCGCACCCGGTGCGGTTGGGCCACGGGCTTTGCCGCTTCGACCTGCTCGAATCGCGCCCCGGTGCCGCCGACCGGATGCACTGGCACCCGATGATGACCGGCGGCGAGCCGGGGCAGCGGGTCTTCGACCACGCGCTGAGCCAGGACCCCACCGGCTGGCTCGGTGACCGGCTGCGGGACGTCGCTCCGCTGCTGCGGCGCGCCGGGCTGGACCCGGCCGAGCACGCCGACGAGGTGCGGGCGGTGGCCCGGGCGGCCGAGGAGATCGTGGCGTGCGTGGCGGCGATCCTCGGTGAAGCCCGCAAGCCGTGGCCCGAGGTGCGGCGGGACGTGCGAGGCCTCGTGCCCATCGACGCCTGAGCCGTCGTCTCGGCAGGCCGGAACCCGCGCGTTCGGATAGCTGGACGCGGGGTGGCGGCCCGGCGGCGGCATCGTCCAGCGGCGCGCATACCGGGATCGGTGCCAGCACCCCGCCGACTCCGATCGGCCTTCGGCGGATAAGCCGCCCGGTGCTGTCTCGGTTCACTTGATCGGGTTACCGTAGGCCGCGCTATGCCTCTTACTCGCCTTTACCGCAACGGAGTTCTCGAAGCCGAGAACTTCCCGGTCGACGACGTCTCCGAACACCTCGCCGACCCCGGCGCGACCGTGTGGCTGGACTTCTGCGGCCCCTCCGCCGCCGACCTGGCCGCCATCGCCGAAGAACTCGGACTGCACGAGATCGCGGTGGAAGGAGCGGTGCACCAGGACCAGCGGGCCAAGGTGGACTGCTTCGACACCCATTCGCTGCTCACCGCCTACTCCGTGCACATGGACGGCCGCTCCGGTGCGCTGTCGTCCTGCGAGGTGTCGGCCTTCATCACCGACCGCGCGCTGGTGACGGTTCGCAAGAGCGAGCGATTCGACATCCAGGCGGTGTTGCAGCGCTGGGATTCGTCGAGCGCGCTGGCCAAATCCGGCGTCGGATTCCTGGTGCACGGACTGCTGGACTACATCGTCGACGGCCACTTCGAGGCCGCGCAGATCATGGACGAGCAGATCGAGGCACTCGAAGACCTGGTCTTCGACGAGCGCCCGCAGCACGCCCGGTTGCAGCGCCGTTCGCTGCACCTGCGCAAGAGCCTGGTGCACCTGCGGCGCGCGGTGCTGCCGATGCGCGAGGTCGTCAGCACCCTGACGGGTCGCGACCTGGCGCTCGTCGACGATGCGCTGACGCCCTACTACCAGGACGTCTACGACCACGTGCTGCGGGCCTCGGAGTGGACCGAGTCGTTGCGGGACCTGATCACCACCATCCGCGAGACGCAGCTGAACCTGCAGAGCTTCCAGCTCAACACGATCATGAAGAAGGTCACCGGGTGGGCCGCGATCATCGCGGTGCCCACCGCCATCACCGGCTTCTACGGGCAGAACGTGCCCTACCCCGGTTTCCAGAGCGGGTGGGGTTTCTGGGCTTCCACGGCGGCGATCCTGCTCATCTCCGGGGCCCTCTACCTGTCGTTCCGCAAACGGGATTGGTTGTAGCCGGTCACGCTCGGCTCGCGGCGGCCTGGCGGGCTGCCCCGGTCTGGTGGTCGGTGACACTCCGTCGTGGGTTGTGAACGGGGTGGCATGGTTGGCGATTTAATCGGGCGTTATCGTCTGGGCAACGGCGCTGCCACCCGACATGTTCACCATCAGGCACAGCCTGGCCAGTCGGGGCTGGGGGGATCGAGCGCCGCGGAGAAAGGGAAATCTCCCATGGTGCGTGCTGTCGGAACGTTGGCCGTCGTTGGTGCTGGCGTGCTGGGCTTCTGGGTGGGCTACCTGCTGGACGCCAGGCGCAACCCGTCCAGCGACGAAGTAGCCGCCCGCCGCCCGAGGACTCCGGTCGCCGCCTGACCGACCCGCTGTCAGTCCGATGTGGACCATTCCGAGTCGTGGCGCAGGGTTCGCCGGATCAGGTCGCGCAGCCAGTCGATGCCCGGGGCGGGGAGAGCGCGGCGGTAGGTGTAGAGCGAGACCTCGACGGTCGGAATCTCCAACGGCAGCTCGAAGGTTCGCACGTCAGACGACCGGGTGAACAGACCCGCGACTCCGCTGGGCACCACGGCGAGGTAGCGGGTCCGCGCGAGCAGTTCCGGCAGGACGGCGAAGTGCGGCACCCGGGCCGCGACTTCGCGGCGGTGGCCGAGCCTGGTGAGTTCCTGGTCCGCGTCGGCGTGACCGGCGGCCGGGTCGACCACGATGTGTCGCTCCCGCAGGTACTCCGCCAGGGTGGGGTGTTCCCCGATGCGGGGATGGGTGCGGGCGCACAGTCCCACGTAGCGTTCCCGGAACAACCCATCGCGCCACAGGTCCGGGGCATCGATCCGGGGCGTGCAGATGACCGCGTCGACGCGGCCCTGGCGCAGGTGTTGCGCGGCGGCGGCCATGTCCAGCGGCGTGACCTCGACCGCGCAGTGCGGCGCGCTGTCCTCCAGGCGGGCCAGGACGGCCGGTAGCAGGCCGATCTCGCCCAGGTCGGTCGCGCAGATCCGGAAGGAGCGCTGCGACGTCGCCGGGTCGAACCGGCCCGTGCCAGACACGGTCTCCTCGATCACTTCGAGGGCCTGCTGGATGCGCGGGTACATCCGCTCCGCGATCTCGGTGGGGGCGAGTCCGGCTGCGGAGCGGACGAACAACTCGTCGTCGAACTGGCGGCGCAGGCGGCGCAACGCGTGGCTCACCGACGGCTGCGTGATGAACAGCGCCTCGGCGGTTCTGGTGACGCTGCGCGTCTCGTAGAGCAGCACGAACGTCTTCATCAGGTTCAGGTCCACACCGACCACCCAGCGAGGATAAACCTGGCCTATGGCGGGATCAACAACATTCATTAGGACTATGAAAGCTGCTCGCCTATGGTGGCGTCGTCACCGCCCTGCGCCCGGGAGGCGAGAACCGATGGCCGACGTACGCGAAGTGACCTACGACCTGCTGCGATCGCACGACCTGACGACGATCTTCGGCAACCCGGGCTCCAACGAACTGCCGTTCCTGGCCGGGATGCCCGCCGACTTCCGCTACATCCTCGGGCTGCACGAGGGCGCGGTGCTCGCGATGGCCGACGGCTACGCGCTGGCCCGCGGCGGATCGGCGCTGGTCAACCTGCACGCGGCGGCGGGCACCGGGAACGCGCTGGGCGCGCTGACCAACTCGGTCTACTCGCACAGCCCGCTGATCATCACCGCCGGGCAGCAGGTGCGCTCGACCATCGGCCAGGAGGTCATGCTCGCCAACGTCGAGGCGCCGACGCTGCCCAAGCCGCTGGTGAAGTGGAGCTGCGAACCGGCGTGCGCGCAGGACGTGCCGCGCTCGATCAGCCAGGCCATCCACATCGCGAACCTGCCCGCCAAGGGCCCGGTCTACGTGTCGGTGCCCTACGACGACTGGGGCCGGGAGGCGCCACCGGAGGCAGCGCACCTGCTGGCGCGCCGCACCGACGCGGCCGGATCGCTGAGCGCCGCGCAACTCGCCGACCTGGTCGGCGCGCTCGACGCCGCCGAGAACCCGGTGCTGGTGCTCGGTCCGGAAGTCGACGCCCGGTACGCCAATGACGATGCCGTGCGGCTGGCGGATCGGCTGGCCGCGCCGGTGTGGATCGCGCCGTCGGCCTCGCGCTGCCCGTTTCCCACCAGGCACCCCGGTTTCCGCGGCGTGCTGCCCGCCGCCGTGCGGGGCGTCACCGATGCGCTGGCGGGCCACGACCTGGTCCTGGTGGTCGGCGCGCCGGTGTTCCGGTACCACCAGTTCGTGCCCGGCGAGTACCTGCCCGCCGGTGCCCGGCTGATCCAACTGACCAGCGATCCCGCCGAAGCCGCGCGGGCGCCGATGGGGGAGGCACTGGTCGGCGACGTGCGGGACGCGCTGTCCCGGTTGGCCGCAGCGGTCACCGCCGGACGGCGGCCGCCGCTGCCGCCGCTGCCGGAACGCGCACCGGCGCGGACCTCGGGCGAACGCCTGCACCCGGAGGAGCTGTTCGCGGTGCTGCGCGAGAACGCGCCGGAAGATGCCGTGTACGTCAAGGAATCCACCGCGACCGCGGCCGCCTTCTGGGCGCAGATGGATCTTTCCCGGCAGGGCAGCTACTTCTTCCCAGCCTCCGGCGGTCTCGGCTTCGGACTGCCCGCCGCGGTCGGTGCCCAGCTGGCTCACGACGAACGCCAGGTGATCGGGCTCATCGGGGACGGCTCGGCGAACTACGGCATCACAGCGCTGTGGACGGCCGCGCAGTACGACATCCCGGTGATCATCGTGATCCTGAAGAACGGCACCTACGGCGCGCTGCGCTGGTTCTCGAAGGTGCTCGGCGCGACCGATGCGCCGGGCATGGACGTGCCCGGCATCGACTTCGTCCGCATCGCGGGCGGCTACGGCGTGGCGGCGACCGCGGTGCGCACCGCGGCGGAGTTCAAGAGCGCACTGGCCGCCGCGCTGCGCTCGGGCAAACCAGCCGTGATCGAAGCCGAAACCGAACTGACCGAGCCCTGACCGGGCGGGAGCCGGGTGAAGGGGACTCCCGCCCGGTTTCCGGGTCATCCGACAACAGCGGTGGCGTCTCGCGGGGTGTTCAGGTCGCGGTCCTTGGTTTCCGGGGCCAGCAGGGAGGCGACCAGGCTGATGGCCATCATCGCCATCATGTAGATCGCCACCGGGATCCACGAACCGGCGAAGGCGGTCAGCAGGGCCGCGCAGATCAGCGGGGCCACGCCGCCGCTGAACACCGCCGAGAACTCGCGGCCCAGCGTGACACCCGCGTAGCGGTAGCGGTTGCCGAACAGTTCCGGGAAGTAGCTCATCTGGACGCCGACCGCGCCCTGGCAGGCCAGGATGAAGCCCACGATGATCGCCACCGTGATGGCCACCGGCGAGCCGGTGTTCAGCGCGATGAACGTCGGGCCCGGCAGCAGCACCAGCGCCGCGACGATCATGGTGTAGGTGGGTTTGCGGCCGATCACGTCGGAGAGGGCGCCGAACACGATCGCCGCGATGCCGCCGCAGATCGAGCCGACCAGCAGCACCTTCGGCACGAACGCCGGGTCCACGCCCACCGTCGACACCAGGTACGACGCCATGAACACCTGGTAGGTGTAGGACTGCGCGTTCATCCCGAGGTTCATGAAGAACACCAGCAGCAGCGGTTTGCGGCCCTGGCGGAACGTATCGAGCACCGGCGCCTTGGGTTCCTCGTGCTGCTCCTTGAGCTCCTGGAACACCGGGCTCTCGTTGAGCTTGCGCCGGATGATCAGCGCGGCGATGGTCACCAGCAGGCTGCTGCCGAACACCAGCCGCCAGCCCCAGCTCAGCAGCGCGTCCTCCGGCAGCAGTTGCGCCAGGATCCACGCGACCGCGCCGAGCGCGGTGCCCAGTGCGGCCCCGGTCATCACCAGGGACGCCAGCCGTCCGCGTCGCCCGGTGCGGGCCGTCTCGGTGAGCAGCGTGGCGCCCCCGGCCTGTTCGGCTCCGGCGCCCATGCCCTGGAAGAACCGGCAGATCACCAGCAGCACCGGGGCGATCAGGCCGACCTGGCCGTAGGTCGGCAGCAGGCCGATCGCCAGGGTGGAACCGCCCATCAGCAGCAGGGTGGCGACCAGCACCCACTTGCGGCCCAGCCGGTCGCCGAAGCGGGAGAAGATCAGGCCGCCCAGTGGCCGCGCGGCGAAGCCGACCGCGTAGGCGCTGAAGCTGGCCAGGATGCCCGTCGCGGGCGAGACGTTCGGGAAGAACAGCTTGCTGAAGATCAGCGCCGACGCGGTGCCGTAGATGACGAAGTCGTACTGTTCGAGCGTGGTGCCGATCAGGCCCGCCCAAGCAGCCCGGCGAACCGCTTTCGGATCCGCCGGAGGAGTTGATCTGTCCACTGTGGTGCGTTCGGGGTTGGCCATGTCCATGCGTCCTTGGATGGAGTGGGGGCAGGGTCAGTGGGATCGGTCCGCGGGGCGGACGACGACCTTGAGGTGGGTGGGGTCCTGCTGCGGCGCGCGCAGCGCGTCGGCGGTCCGGTCCAACGGGAACCGGCCGGTGAGCAGGCCGGGCAGGTCGACTCGGCCGCTGGCGGCGAGGTCGATCGCGGTCGGGAAGGCGTGCGCGTAGCGGAACGCGCAGCCCAGATCGATCTCCCAGCGTTGCAGGTGGGCCAGCGGCAGGCCGTCGACCTGCGGCGACGCCTGCCCGACGACGGTCGCCCGGGTGCCGGGGCCGAGCGTCCGGATGCCCTGCCACAGCGCGGCCGGATGCCCGGAGCACTCCAGCAGCCGGTCCATTCCGGTCAGTTCCGGCGCCTGCTGGGAGGTGTTGAGCACCGCGGTGGCACCGAGTTCGGCGGCGCGCGCCAGCCGTGCGTCGTTGACGTCGGTGACCACCACCTCGGTGGCCCCGGCGGCCCGCGCGACCTGCATGGCCAGGATGCCGATCGGCCCCGCGCCGGTGACCAGCACGCGGTGTCCGAAGTGGACGTCGGCGCGCTGGACGGCCCACACCGCGACGGCCAGCGGCTCGATCAGTGAACCGACCTCCAAGCCGATGGTGCCGGGCAGCGGATGCACGGCGCGGCTCGGCGCGACGACGTGTTCGGCGAACGTGCCGTGGGTGGGTGGCGAGCCGAAGCAGGTGCCGGTCGGGCACAGGTTGTAGCGGCCCGAACGGCAGGTCGGGCACGAGCCGCAGCCGACCGCGGGCTCCACCGCGACCCGGGTGCCGGGCGCGAACGGGGCGGCGGGGCCGGTTGCGAGGACGGTCCCGGCGGACTCGTGGCCCAGCACGGTCGGTTGGCGCAGCACGTTCTGCCCGTTGCGGCCGTCGGCGAAGTAGTGCATGTCCGAACCGCAGACGCCGACGGCGTCGACTTCGACGAGCACGTCGTCCGGCCCCAACCGCGGCAGTGGAACCTCTTCGATGCGCAGGTCACCGGCGGCGTGCAGCACGGCGCCGCGGGTCGCTTCGGGAATGACCACGATTTCACATCCTTCGAGCAGGTCAGGTGGCCGGTGCCGGGTGCTGGCCGACGGCCTCGGCGGCGGCCGCGGCCGGACCGTGCGCCGCGATGATGTCGACGAACTCGGCGACCCGGCCGATGAACTCGGTGCGCGCGGCCAACTCGTCGCCGAGCAGTCCGCCGCGGAGCACCTCGGTCACGAACGCCGTGGTGGATCGGGTGGCTTCGGCCGCGGCGACCAGCGACGCCCGAAGCGGGTCAGCCATCGCAGCGGCGTGCGGCCCGGCGTCGAAGCCCTCCGGTGGCGCCAGGCAGCACAGGTAGGCGGCCACGGTGAGCGCCAAGTGCTGCGGCACCCGACCGGCGCGCAGGTGCTGCCGGGCCGGCTCCGGTATTCGCTGGGCGAGCTTGGCCGAACCATCCGATCCGACCTGCCGGGTGCGGTGGCCCAGTGCGCTGTTGCCCCACCGTTCGAACAGTTGCGAGATGTAGTCCTCGACGTCGATGTCGGCGGGGACCGCGAAGGTCGGCAGGTAGTCCTCGTGCAGCACCCGCCGCGCCGCTTCGGCGACGAGCGGCCGCCCGATGGCCGCCGAGATCGTGTCGCAACCCGACAGCGCCCCGAGGTAGGCGATCAGCGAGTGGGTGCCGTTGAGCAGTCGCAGCTTGAGCAGCTCGTAGGGCACCACGTCGCTGGTGAACCGCGCACCACCGTGTTCCCAGCGCGGTCGGCCCGCGGCGAAGCGGTCCTCCAGCACCCACATGTTGAACGGCTCGGCCGGTACCGGCACGGTGTCGCGCAGCCCGAGCCGCTCGGCGACGGCCGCCCGGTACGCGTCGGTGGTGGCCGGGACGATCCGGTCGACCATCGAATTGGGGAAGCGCACCGCTTCGGCCAGCCACGCGGTGAGTTCGTCGCGCTCGTCGGCGGGCAACGCCGCGGCGAACTCGTGCACCAGCCGCGCCGTGTGGGTCCCGTTGCCGACGAGGTTGTCGCAGCTGAGGACGGTGATCGGGGCGGCGTGCGCGCGGAGCCTGCGCTGCAACGCGCGGGTGAGCTGGCCGATCGTGGTCTTCGGCGGTTCGCCGCGCAGATCGGCCTGCACCGCCGGGTTGTCGAGGTCCAGCCCACCGGTGCGCGGCGAGTAGGTGTAGCCGTTCTCGGTGACGGTGAGCGTGACGATCGCGGTGCCCGGTGCGGCTATCGCGTCGAGCACCGCCTCGGGCCGCTCGGCCGCGACGAGTGCGCCGGTGTGCACGGCGGGGACGACGATCCGGGTGTCCTGCGGGGAGATCTCGACGACGCTGTAGCGGAAGTCCTGCTCGCGCAGGGCATCGGCGACCTGGCCCGAGCGGCTCGCCACGCCGAGGATGCCCCACGGGCCGTCGGTGTGGTCGAGCGCCGCGGCGGTGAACACGGCCTGGTGGGCTCGGTGGAAGTTGCCGAGTCCCAAGTGGACGATGCCGGTCTCGCGCAGCGCACGTCGATGCAGCAGCGCGCTGTCCGGGGTCGTGGTGGCGTTGAGGCGGTCCATGGCTCACCAATCGGTCATCGACCCGTCGCGGCGGCGCGCGACCGGCAGATATGCCTGCTCGTAGGGGAATCGGGCGGCCAGCTGCTCGTCGACCTCGATGCCGATGCCCGGTGCGTCGCCGGGGTGCAGATGCCCGTCGGTGCAGCTCCACGAGTGCCGGAACACCTCGTGCACCACGTCCGGATAGCCCATGTACTCCTGGATCGCGAAGTTCGGCGTCGACAGTCCAACGTGGACGGACGCGGCCAGCGCCACCGGCGAGACGTCCGACGGGCCGTGCGGCCCCAGCTTGACCTGCCAGAGGTCCGCGAGCGCGGCGATCCGGCGCAGGTGGCTGATCCCTCCGGCGTGCGTGACGCAGGTGCGCACGAAGTCGATCAGCTGCTCGGTGATCAGCGACTGGCATTCCCAGACGGTGTTGAACACCTCGCCGATCGCCAGCGGCACCGTGGTGTGGTTGCGGACGTGCCGCAGCACCTCCTGGTTCTCCGCCGGAGTGACGTCCTCCAGCCAGAACAGGTCCACCTCTTCCACGCGGCGACCGAGCCGAGCGGCCTGACCGGGGGTGAGCCGGTGGTGGGCGTCGTGCAGCAGCTTCAGCTCCGGGCCGACGTGCTCCCGCGCCGCGGCCAGCACACCCGGGATGTGTCGCAGGTAGGCGTCGGTGTCCCAGACCTCTTCCGTCGGCACGACGCCGCGCCCGGCGGGCTCGTACGCGGCATCGCCGCTCACGCCGTAGACGGTGCCCAGGCCGGGCACCCCGGTCTGCACCCGCACCGCCTCGAAGCCGCGTTCGCGCACCGCGTCGACGGAATCCAGCAGCGCGGGCACGTCCCGGCCCGCGGCGTGCGTGTAGGCGAGGACGCGGTCCCGGACCGCGCCGCCGAGCAGCTGGTAGACCGGCTGCCCGGTGACCTTGCCCTTGATGTCCCACAGCGCGATGTCCACCGCGCCGATGGAGGTCATGGTGACCGGACCGCGCCGCCAGTACGCGCCGCGGTAGAGGTACTGCCAGGTGTCCTCGATGCGCGCCGGGTCGCGGCCGATCAGCAGCGGTGCGACGTGATCACGCAGGTAGGACGCCACCGCCAGTTCGCGCCCGTTGAGCGTGGCGTCGCCCCACCCGACGACGCCGTCGGCGGTGGTGAGCTTGAGCGTGACGAAGTTGCGGCCCGGACTGCTGACGATGACCTCGGCGGCGGCGATGCGGTCCGCGCCCGGTCGGCCTCCACCGGGGGAGAGTTGGGGATCGTCAGTCATGCCAGCCTCCGAGATCGGTCCACCACGTTTCGCACCGGCTCGCCCGCGGCGAAGCGGCGGATGTTCGCCGCGATGTCGGCGACCCGGCGCGTGAAGGTCTGCCGGGCGATCCCCGACGAATGCGGTGTCATCAGCACGTTTTCCAGCTCGTGGAACGGGAACCGGCTCGGCGCGGCGGAATTGCCGCCGTTCGGGTACCGGTACCAGACGTCGATCGCCGCCGCGCCGATCACGCCGTCGCGCAGCGCGTGGTACAGCGCCGCCTCGTCGATCAGCGGGCCCCGCCCGACGTTGATCAGCACCGCTTCCGGGCCCATCCGGGCCAGCTCGGTGGCGCCGATCAGGCCGGTCGTCTCGGCGCTCAGTGGAGCCGACACCACCACGACGTCGGATTCCGCGAGCAGTGCGTGGAGTTCATCGTTGGTGGCCGCCCAGGAGAGGCCCGCTGTCGGATCGACCTGACCGCGGCGGGTGACCGCCACACCGCGCGCCCCGAAGACCCGCAGGCGCTGCCAGGCGGCCGCACCGATGTGGCCGAACCCGATGAAACCGACGGTGGCGTCGGCCAGCGTGCCCGGCCACGGCCGCTGGCGGTCGTAGACGGCGGAATCCCAGATTCCCCTGCGCAGCGCGGTGTCCTGCCGGAGGAAGCCGCGCCGCAGCATGATGCTCGCGGCGACGATGTGCTCGGCCATGGCGTCTTCGTGGTTGAAGGTGTTGGCGACCACCACCTCCGGCGGCAACGCGTCCACGGCGATCTTCTCGGTGCCCGCACCGGGGGCGTGCACCAGCCGCAGCCGCCCGGCCACCGCCGCCAGCTCCGGCAAAACCTGCTGGGTGATCAGGACGTCCGCCGTCGCGACGGCGGCTTCGAAGTCCGCCGGGGTGGCGTCGTGGACCCAGCGCACGTCGGCGTCCGGCGGCAACGCCGATTCCAGTTCCGCGCGCAGCGGAACGAGGTTCGCCTCGGCGACGACGACGTGCAGGCCAGGGGTTGTCATGGGGCTCCTCGGTGCAGCGGATGTTTCAGCGCGCGGGGGCTGGGCCGGTCGAGCCGCGCACCACGAGCTGGGTGGGCAGCCGGTGCTTGCGGGGCAGCCGCCGGTCACCGGCCAGCACCGGTCCGAGCAGTTCCAGGCTCAGCGAACCCGCCCTCGCCCAGGGCACCGCGATGCTGGTCAGCGACGGGCGGGACACCTCGGCCAGCGAGATGTCGTCGATGCCCACCACGCTGAGCCCGGTGGGCACCTCGATCCCCAGCGCGCGGGCGCCCTTGATGACGCCGAAGGCGACGAGGTCGTTGTGCGTGATCGCCGCGGTCGCGCCCGAGGCGACCACGCTGGCCGCCGCGGCGGTGCCACCGGCCACCGTCTCGGACTGCCAGCCGAGGACCTCCAGTTCGAGTCCGGCATCGTCGGCCAGGGTGCGGACCAGGGCGACCCGGCGGCGGTTGGACCAGGAGTGCTCCGAGCCCTGCACGTAGGCGATCCGGGTGTGGCCGAGCGCGGCGAGGTAGTCGATCGTCTGGCGCAGGCCGTCGGCGGCGTCGGCGATGATGCAGTCGGTGCCCTCGGCCTCCCGGTTGACCAGCAGGACCGGGGTCCGGCCGCACAGCTCGATGATCTCCTCGGCGTCCAGTCGGGCCGAGCACATCACGATGGCATCGGCCTTGGTGCGCAGGTGGCCGATCGCCTCGCGCTCCCGTTCCGGGGCGAAGTCGGTGTCGTGCAGCACGAGCGTCTGCCTGCCGCGCCAGACCTCGCCCTGCGCGGCCTTGACGAACGCTCCGAAGATCGGGTTGGCGATGTCCGGCACCACGATCGCGACCGTGCTGGTGCCCGGATCGGGTGCCGCATCGGTCTGCCTGCCTGCGGTGGGGTCGTAGCCGATCTCCTGTGCGACGGCCAGCACCTTGCGCAAGGTTTCCGGTCCGAGGCGGCGCGGATCGCTGAAGGCGCGGGAAGCGGTGGACAGCGCGACGTTGGCCCGCTTGGCGACATCGGTCAAGGTCGGCGCCACTCGCAGCTCCGCTTCATCGCACCCGGTACCCCCAGCCGAACGACCGGGGCGCGCCAATCCTCACCAACCTTGCACAAACTTGTCAACACCTTGCCAACGCGATCGCACCCAACCTCCGCCACGTGGGTTCACACGATGTGGGCGAGGTGAGGGGCACCCGTGACCAAGTAACTGGGTCACGGGTGCCCCTCACCCTTCACTCGAACGGAGAACGGCGCCGCCGTGCAATGGGGCGCGCTCGGAAAGCGGTCAGTGGTGGAGGAGTTCTTGTAGTGCGTGCAGGACGAGGTGATCTTCGCCGGGGGCGAGGGTTTGGGGGTTGAGGGCCAGGGCGTCGTCGGCGCGGCCGACTGCGATGCGGGGGTCTCGTTCCCACAGGGCGTCGATCAAGGCGTCCTGGGTCCAGCCGCTGGTTGGGGTCAGTCGCAGCAGCGCACGGCTGTGCGGTTGACCGGCCTCGCTGGGGTAGCCGCGGGTCACCGCCACGCCCGGGAGGTCGCGCAGCCCTTCGATCCACCGGTCGACCATTCGTTCGTACTCGGCGAGGAGGGCCGGTTCGTCCTGGTCCAGTGCGGTTTCGACGGCGGTGAGCAGCCCGAGCAGTTCTTCCTTGCCGACCTTCATGCTGCGCCCGAGCGCGTGGTTCGGGCAGCCGTGCATCCTGCACCCCTCGATGATGTCGCGGCGGCCCAGCACCAGGCCGCTGGACTGCGGACCGCGCAGCCCCTTGCCGCCGCTGACGAGCACCGCGTCCGCCCCGAGCTGCGCGGTGTAGTCCCACAGCGACGCGATCGGCGGGATCTGCGCGGCCGCGTCGACGAGCACCGGAACATCCCGGCGATGCGCGACTTCGAGCACCTCTGCCAGATCGGGTGCACCGGCCGCGTAGTGCGCGCCAGCGAACCAGAGCACGCAGGCCGTTCGGGAACCGATCGCGGCGCGCAACGACTCCGGCGTCGCGTCGAACTCCACCACGTCGGCGCCGAAGTGGCGAGCGGCGTAGTCGTAGGGATTGCGGTGCCCGCGAAAGATCGCCACCTCGGTGCGGGAGATCCCGGCCAGGTCGGGGAAGCTGTCCACCAGATCCGGGTTCGGGCCGGTCATGCAGCTGGCCACCGCGAGCGTGATCCCCGCCGCGGCCCCGCAGCTGACGTATCCCGCTTCGTTGCGGGTCAGCTCCGCGAGCCGGGCGCCCACGCGTTCGTGCAGCTCTTCCAAGTCGACGAAGTGCCCGGCGGCCTCGGTCATGGCCTCGACGGCCGATGGCGTGATCAGCGAACCGCCCAGCCGGGTCAGCGTGGCCGCCGCGTTGATCACCGGCCGGACACCCAGCTTGCGGTAGATCGCGGCGCTCAACGGACGTCTTCCAGGAAACGCGACCGGGGTTGCACGCCCAGGCAGCGGGCCAGCCAGGCGTCCAGTTCCACCGCGTCGTCGGCTTCGTCGTCGGTGCGCAGGTAGGTCTCCGGGGCGAGCGCGGTGCGCAGCGATTCGTGCCACGGCGACGAATCCGAGGTGGCCAGCAGGGTGCGGGCCTTGATCGCCGCCGCGTGCCGGGCCGGTTCGAACAGCGAAAGCGTCTCGGCGAGTGCCGCTTCGTCATCCGGGCGGTGCCGGAGGCGGTCGTTGAGTTCTTCCAGCGGGTATTCGTCGGTGCCGTGGCGACGGCGCAGCGGCTCGTGCAGCAGCGCTGCGGTCACCCGAATCGCGGCGAAGCCGGGCCGCCGAGCGGCGGTGAGCAGCGCGAGGTCGTCGCCGGAGACGCCGACGCGCTGCGGGTCGATCTCGGGGCGGTCGAACAGGAACTCGGCGGCGCGCAGGCAGTCCGCCACGATGCCGCGGTAGACGAACGTCTCCGGCGCGTCGATGCCGAGGGTGAACAGGCCCGGATAGGGCGCGGCGAACGGGCTGTCGGCGAGCCGCTGGCCGCGGTGCATCGCGGTGAACACGACGTAGCGCATCCGGTCGTGGTAGTCGGGGACGTGGTTGACGCTGCCGTGGCGCGGGGTCTCCAGCAGCGCCGGAAATGGGCCGCTGCCGGTGGGAACGCTGAGGTAGCCGAACAGCCGGTAGGAGTCGAGGCCGGTCAGCCGCACCTCGAAACCGGTGAAATCGGCCGTGGAACGGGCCGGGGTCGGGGTCAGCAACGGCCGAGCCGGAAGCCCCGACAGCTCGGCGTCGACCTGTCGCCAGTACTCGTCGAATCGCATCAGTGCGCCTCCACCGGCTTCAGAAAACCGTCGATGAATTCCCTGATCTTGGGTTCCACTAGGCGTCGGCCCGCGTCGTGTGCCGACCTTGCGTAGGTGAGCAACTGCTTGGGACCGGCCAGTTTCCGGTAGACGGCGTAGCCGGTCTCTGGCGGGCACACGTCGTCGCGCAGTCCTAAGTGGACCATTGCTGGGGAGGTCACCTGCGCCGCGAAGTTCAGGCCGTCGTAGTACGACGCCGTTTCGGCCACCAGCGGCTCGTGGTCCGGGTGGACGCGCAGGTATTCGGTGATCTCCTCGTACGGGTAGGAATGCGTCAACCGGGTCGAGGCCATGATCCCGCACAGGTACGGGGCACCGGATGCGACGCACTTGACGAGATCCGGCCGCAGCGCCGAGGCCACGATGCCCAACCCACCGCCTTGGCTGGAGCCGAACACGCCGATCCGGTCGGGATCCACCGACGGCAGCCCGGCGAGCACGTCGAGCCCGCGCAGCACATCGAGGTAGAAACCGCGGTACCCGTAGCTGAACCGGTCGATGATGTGCTGCGTGAGCAGGCCAGGATATCCGGGGTTGACCGCCGCGTTGGAGCGCAGTTTGCCGCGCGGTGCCAACCCGATCGTGACGTAGCCGCGTCGGGACCAGGACTTGAGGATCGACGGCTCGGAGATGTAGCCGGGGATGTGCGCGACCGCCGGAAGCCGGCCCGACGCGTCGGTCGGCGCGGTGTACCAGGCGGCGATGCGGACGTCCTGGTAGCTGCTGTAGTGCAGTTCGTGCACCTCGACGGCGTCGGTGGACAGGTCCGGTCGATGGGTGAGCTGGGGTCGTGCGGGTACCGCGTCGAGCAGGCGCTGCGACTGCGCCCAGAACTGGTCGAAATCCGGCGGGCGGTCCACGGCGATGTCGGCTGACTCCGGATTTCTGGTCATGTGCACACCTTCCTGGAGTTACTCGGTGGTCGGCGAGTGCAGTGCGGTGCCGTCAGCGGCGGCGAACAGGTGAATCCGATCGGGATCCAGCGCCACTGCGACGTTGCTGTCGATGCTGGTCCGAAACGGCGCGGGCACGCGGGATTTGACCAGCTCGCCGCCGAGATCGACGGTGACCAGCACGTCCGCGCCCAGCGGCTCGGCGACGAAGACCGTGCCGCCCAGCGCACCGGAGCCATCGGACAACGCGACGTCTTCCGGCCGGATGCCGAGCACCACCTCGCCATCCGGCAGCGAGTCCGCGGCGCGCGCCGCCTCCGGCGTCAGCGGCACCGTGCAGGCCTTGCCGCGGAAGCAGCGCTGTCCGTCGCGGTCCACCACCGCGCCGGTGAAGAAGTTCATCGGCGGACTGCCCATGAACGCCGCGACGAAGGTGTTCGCCGGACGCTGGTAGATCTCCTCGGGCGGCGCACATTGTTGCAGGACACCGTGGTTGAGCACGGCGATCCGGTCGGACATCGTCATGGCCTCGACCTGGTCGTGCGTGACGTAGATGAACGTGCGGTTGAGTTCGGCGTGCAGCCGCTTGAGCTCCACCCGCATGTCGCCGCGCAACTGGGCGTCCAAATTGGACAGCGGCTCGTCCAGCAGGTACGCCCCGGCGTCCCGGATGATCGCCCGGCCCAGCGCCACCCGCTGCCGCTGGCCGCCGGAGAGCTCCCGGGGCTTGCGGTCCAGCAGTTCGGCGATGTTCAACACCTCGGCGGTGCGGCGCACCCGCTGCGAGATCTCGGCCTTGGGCACCCGCATCATGCGCAGCGCGAACCCGATGTTCTGCGCCACCGTCCGGTGCGGGTACAGCGCATAGCTCTGGAAGACCATCGCGACATCGCGCTTGTTCGCCGGTAGGTGCCCCACCGGCTGGTCGTCGAAGTACACCTGGCCGCTGGTCGCCTGGTCCAACCCCGAGACCACCCGCAGCGTGGTCGATTTGCCGCACCCCGACGGGCCGACCAGCGTCAGGAACTCCCGATCCGCCACCGTGAGGTCGAGCTCGTCGACGACCACGTTGCTGCCGAACGCCTTGCGGATGCTCGCCAACCGGACCTCGGCCATCAGCACCTCATCCCTTCACCGATCCGGCGGCCATGCCGCGCACGATCAACCGCTGGAAGAACAGCGCCAGCACCAGTGGCGGCACCACGGCGACCACCCCGGCGGCGGCCATCAGCGTGAACTGGGTGTTGATGTCGGTGGCGAAGTTCGCCGCGACCACCGGCATCGTCTTGGCCGCCTCGGTGGAGGTCATGAACAGGGCGAACATGAACTCGTTCCAGGCGGTCATGAAGGAGAACACCCCGGCCGCCACCAGGCCCGGTGCGGCCACCGGCAGGAACACCGACCAGATGGTGCGCAGCCAGCCGCACCGGTCGATCCGCGCGGCGTCCTCCAATTCCCGAGGCACGGTGCGGAAGAAGTCCTTGAGCACCCAGATGGTGACCGGCAGCGAGAACGTCAGGTAGGACAGGATCAGCGCCCAGTAGGTGTCGAGCAGCCCGAGCGCGCGCATCATCAGGTAGAACGGGATGATGATCGCCACGCTGGGCACCATCCTGGTCACCAGGTAGCCGACCAGCAAGAACCGGCTGCCGGTGAACCGCAACCGGGAGAAGGCGTAGGCGGCCGGGACCGCGAGCACCAGGTTGAGCAGTGCCGTCGAAGTGGCGACCACCATGCTGTTGCCCAGCGCGTACGGGGTCTCCTTGATCGCCCGGCCGCCCACCAGCACCTCGACCTGATCCGGCTGGGTGAAGCTGGCGTAGTTGTCCAGCGTCGGATTCGGCGGAATCCAGTTCGGCGGCACGGCGATCGCGTCCACCTCGCGCATGAAGCTCATCGCCAGGATCCAGTAGAACGGCAGGAAGAGGTATGCCGCGAACGCGATCGCGGCCAGCGAGACGAAGATCTTCTTCCACCGGATCCGGTAGCGCAGCGGCGGGGAATGTGCGGTCATACCTCGAAGTTCCCCTTCCGGTAGAGCGCTGCGACGTAGCCGACCGAGATCACGAACGTGATCAGCGTGATCACCCACGCGTAGGCGCTGCCGAGACCGAAGTCGGTGTAGGTCAGCGCGGTGCGCACGCTGAGCACCGCGATGATGTTCGTGGCCTCGCCGGGTCCGCCCCCGGTGAGCACGTAGATCGTGTCGAAGGCCCGGAAGGAGTTCATCGTCTCCAGGATCAGCACGATCAGCAGCGGGTGCAGCAGCCACGGCAGGGTCACCTCGCGGAACCGCTGCACGGCCCCGGCGCGGTCCACCCGCGCCGCGTCGTAGAGATCCGACGGAATCGCCGACAACCCGGCCAGCAGCAGGATCACCGCGAACGGCAACATGTTCCACACCTGGGCGAAGGCGGCCAGCAGGAACGCGCCGACCGGCGAGGCCAGCCAGGCCTGGTAGCTGTCGATCAGGCCGAGCTCGCTGAGCAACCCGTTGAGCGCACCGGTTTTCGCGTCGAAGATGGTCCGCCACATCAGGCCGTTGACCACCCCCGGCATGGCCCACGGCAGCAGCGCCAGGCTCCGCAGCGGCCCGCGCCCGAGGAAGGACTCGTTTAACACCATCGCCAGCGACAGCGCCAGGACCACCGTCATCGACACGACGACCAGCACGAACAGCCCGGTGGTGCGCAGCGAGTTCAGGAATGCCGGGTCCTGCCACAGCGTCACGTAGTTGCCCAGCCCGATGAACTCGATGGCCTTGGGCCGCTTCAGGTTGAACTGGTGCAGGCTCACCCACAGCGAGTAGCCGATCGGATAGGCCACCATGGCGAACAGGATGACCATCGCGGGGGCGTTGAGCAGGTAGGCGCGCTTCGCGTCGGTTCCCCGCTTCCCGTCGACGCCTCGGGCCGACAGCTCGGCACTCGTCATCACGCCCCCTACGCGTACCGGTTGGCCAGCGATGCCGCCGCGCGGTCCAGTTCCGCCGCGGCTTCCCGCGGGGCGGTGCCACCGGTGAGCACCCGCTGCACGGTTCGTTGCAGTGCCGCTTCGAATTCCGCGTACCACGGCACGGACAGGATGCTGCGCGCCCGGCTGACCTCCGCGAGGTAGGCGTACGCGGTCGGGTCGGCGAACTTGCGCAGCGTGGTGTCCACTTCGGAATCCGAGCGCAACGCGTCGTAGGCGAAGCCGAGTCCACGTTGGAGGAACCAGAACTTGGCGGTGTACGGCACCCCGTGCTCGTCGAAGCCGCCCAGGTAGTTCAGCAGCCGGATGGCCTTGTCGCGGACCTCGGTTTCCCTTTTCAGGCAGTACATCCGGGCGGTGCTCGCGGTGCCTTCGGTGCGCCCGTCGAGGCTGGGCACCCCGGCCAGCAGCATCGCGCCCGCCGTGGTCGACTTCTCGGGATTGTTGTAGTTGCGCAGCGAATAGCGCGGCGCCAGGGTGAACGCGTAACGCCCGGCCATCATGGCGTTGTCCAGCGGGACCGGCAGGGTCTGGATGGACGCCGGGTCCAGGACCCGGGAGCGCTGGGTCGCGCGTTGCAGCCATTCCAGGATCGCCACGAACGCCGAACCGGAACGGCCCATCACCGGCTGCGACCTGTCGAACAGATCGGATTCGTTGGCGTGCACCAACGCCCAGATCCACATCATCGCGGTGTCGCTGAGCTGCGCGGCCAGGCCGATCGGATACTCCAGCAGACCAGCGGCTTTGATGCGCAGCGCTTGCGCTTCGAGTTCGTCGAGCGTTCGGGGCGGGGTGCTGATCCCGGCCCGGCGCAGGATGTCGGTGTTGTAGACCAGGCCTTGGGAGTCGGTGTAGTAGGGCAGCCCGTAGCGCTTGCCCTGGTAGGTCATCGCCGCCGCGACCGACGGGTTCGTCGTACATGTAGAGCACGTCCGGACCGCCCCCGCCCATGAACTCGGCGGTGAGCTTCTGGATGAACTGGGCGCTGGTGATCGGCGTGTACTCGACCGGCACGTCCGGGTTGAGCTGCATGAACCGATCGACGTTCTGCTGGACCAGCCCGGCTTCGTAGTCCCAGCCCTCGAAGCGCACCACCCCGGCCAGCGCGGCGCGCCCGCAACCGGCCAGCAGGCCCGGTGCGGCGAGCAGCGGCATCGCTTTGAGCAGGCTTCGACGGTCCATGGCAGCACCCCTCTCGATCGCCGCCTCCGGCGCGATCAATAACGAACCAGGTTCGTAATTGGTGCTTTTCTCGTGGTGCAGCGAGCATGCCCGACGACCACCGCATGGTCAACGCATCGCCGGGAAAAAACTCCGCGACTCGCAGCGAGAGCGAGTTGTCGGCTCGTTCTGGGGAATGGCGATTTCACGCGAAATCGCTCGCCCCGCCACCCAAACCAACCCGCGCGCTCTCTTGGCGGTCGGGCAAGGGAAAATCAGTGCTCGGCCAGTGCGTCGTCGAGCCGGAGGCGGTACAGCGTGGTGGGTCGTCCCTTGCGGGCGTGCTGCGCGATGCCTTCGGCGACGGCGAGCCCGGCGGCCTGCAACTTGCGGATCACCCGGCGGCCGCTGGGGTCGGTGATTCCCAGCAGTGCGGCCAATTCGCTCGGTGCGACCGGCCGTCCGTGCAGGTTTCGCTCGACGGCGACCAGCCTGGACAGCGTGGTGGGGCTCAGCCCCGCGTCGCGGGCTAGGCGCTCCAGTTCGGCTCCGTGGTCGCGGTAGGCGAATTCGGCCAGGCGCTCGTCCCGGTTCATCGGCCCGATGATCACGCCGCTGTCCTCGACGAGGTATCCGGACGGCTCGGGTTCTGCTTCCGCGCGGGCCGCGGCGCGTTCGGCGAGCGAGACGCTGGTGCGCGCCGAACCACCGATCCCGAAGCCCGCGTCGGCGCGAACGCCGAGCAGCTCCTCGGCCTGCCGCAGGACGGGCACCGCCCGCCAGCGCGCGGTGGCGCGTTCGAACAGCGCCTTGTGCGCGAAGACGACCAGGCCGCGCCGCCCGTGGTTCTCCACCCACGCCCCGGCCATGTCCGGACTGTGCAGCAGCAGGTTCGTCAGGCCGCCCCGCGCCCGCTCGACGTCGATCTCGCTGGACTGCTCGTGCACCTGGAAGATCGCGGCGGTGAACCGGAATGCGTTGGCCTGTCCGGAATGGATCCGCAGCACGAGTTCGTGCAGATCGGCGCGGACCGTGGAGGGCACCGTGCTGCTGTTGATCACCGGCACGTCGTCGCGCAACTGGTCCGCCACGTCCATGCGCATGGTGATGACCACCCCGCCGCGGCGGCGCAGCGTGCTCCGGTGGTGCTCGACGATGTCGGCGGTCCGCTGCCCGGGCGCGTAGGGCAGCGACGTCGCCTCGACGCCCAGCGCGGTGGCGACCTCGTCGACGATCTCCGGCTGGAAGGTGTCGATGCTCACCGGGGTGTCCAGCGGGTGGTCGGCGCGCAGCCGGGCGAAGGCCAGCGCCAGGTCCAGCGCGGCGGGCCGCAGGACCGCGACCACCACCGATTCCGGGAGCAGGTCGCGGGCCACCTCGAAAGGCAGCAGGCCCAGCAGGACGCCATCCATCCGGGGCTGCGCGAGCAGCTCGCGCACCCGGTCATCGATCTGCGATTGCTGGTGGTAGACGGCCCAGCGCAGGGTCACGCCCGTGACGGTGCGGGCGGCTTGCTCAAAGATGTCGAAGCGGCGCGCATGCACCACGATGCCGATCACCACACTCATGCCGCCACCCGAGTCCGGCCCGCCGATCGATGCGCACCAGCATGCGCGAACCGGTCACCCCGGTCAACGCCGCTCCACCGTGGACAAAGGCGGCCGGGGCCGGGCGTGCGGTCAGCCGGGTTCGCCACGGCGCTTGCGGTACGCCACCCAGGCGAAGTCGACGGCGGCGATCACCGCCAGCACGGCCAGCACCCAACCCAGCCACGCCAGCTCCGGGCCGTACCGGAACACCAGCACGGCCGCGACCGCGCAGAACACCAGACCGAACCCGGCCAGCCACAGCCGCAGGGTCAGCGCGCTTCGCGCGTAGGGCGCGCCGCCGAAACCGGCCATCGGGTCGTGGTAGCCCGGTAGCCCCCGCTCGTAGTCCTCGCGCTTGCGCTTCGGCATGCCCCTCGACTACCCACTTCAACCCGACTTGTCACCGACACCGCCCCAGCCAACCCGGCACCCCGCCACGCCCGGCGGCGCCGCCGATCGGGTGAGAGGTGAAGGGCACCTTCCACCAACTTGCTTGGTAGAAGGTGCCCTTCACCCCGCCGTCGGCGCTCAGGTGTCGTACGGGTCGGGTTCGATGGTTACTTCGGTGGTGCGGTCGAGGCGGTAGCCGACGCCGCGCACCGTGGTGATCAGGTCCAGGTCGGGGCCGAGCTTGCTGCGGATCCGGCGGATGTGCACGTCCACCGTGCGGGTGCTCGGGGTGCTGTTGAATTGCCAGACGGCGTTGAGCAGCGCGCCGCGCCGGTGCACCCGTCCCGGGTTCTGGCACAGGAACAGCAGCAGATCGAACTCCAGCCGGGTGAGCTCGACGGGCGTTCCGTCCGCGCGCACCACCTTGCGCGGCGCCACCAGGATTCGCAGTTCCGGTTCCACCGGGGTGGGCAGCGGTCGCAGGTGCGGTACCTCCGGTCCAGTTTGGATATCCACTTCGGACTGATTCGGCAGGTCGGCCAAATCTCGGAGTTTCTGGACGAAGTCTCGTTGCAGTGCGGGCAGTTCCTGTCGCGGGACGAGGAACCGGGCGGTCACCTCGATCACCGCGCCGTCCACCGGCCGGATGTCGGGGGAGCCCGGTCCGTTCGGTTCCCGATGAGCAGCTTCCAGCGTCATGACACAGGTCTCCGTCTCACATCGCGGTGCCGGTGCGGGATTGCCGCCGACACCGGCGCGAACAACGCGCCTCGGCGGCACGGCACCGGCGAGGCGGGGGCGCACCGGCGTGCGAGGGTTCGGGTGAGCGGGAGTGCGACGCCGGAGCAGGGGGGATCAATCGCGCGGACAAGCCGCGGACGCGACCCACAACAGGTCGATGTGCGCGCGCCGCACGAGCAGCGGTCCCGGCGTCATGGCACCGAATCAAAGCAGCGCCCGCAGGCGCCGTCAAAGCCGTTCAACAGGTGGGAAATCGCAGGGTGTTACCGGCCCCGGCGACTATGCCGGTCAGCGTCGGAAGCGGTGCCACCAACGGGACTTCTGCCGAGTCGAAGCCTCTTCCGATCGCGGTGCGGGCTGCCGCGGCGGGTTCGGCCGCTCGGCGCGCCAGCGGGCCACCACGTCGTCGACGTTCACCGGACCGACGGCCACCTGCGGTCCGGTCGGGGTGCGGAGGTACTCGACGATGCGGCGGTTGAGCTCCGCGGCCACCTCGCGCACGGCCTGCTCGGTGGTCAGCTCGCGAACGGTCTCCGGTAGCCGTTCGATCTCCTTGCGCAGTTGCAACGGGGTTGGCAGCAGCGCCTCACCGGACAAGCCCTCGCGCCGGACGTAGCCCTTGATCCACCACTGCTCTTCGACCGGTGCGCCCGCGCCGGGCAGCGGCTTGCCCGCGCCGGGCAGGTCGTCGAAGTCACCGCGCTCCTGAGCGGTGCGGATCTGCTTGTCCACCCATGATTCGAACGTCGTACCAGGTGGCTTGCGCTCGGTCATGCCGCGATTATCCGCCATACCGGACACGCGATGCCAGCGGCCGCGATCGCGCGATGTCGAGGACGGGCGGTCAGCTGCGGCGTTGCAGCAGGCCGCGGATGAAGGCCGCCTGACCGGCGTGTTGGAGGTCGTCGGCGAGCACGCTCACCAGGCGCACCCCGAGGGTGACCGGCGGGCTCCAGGAGGTGTCCACGACCACCGGGAGGTCGTCGTCGGTCACGCTGCGGACGAATTCGATCGTCTGCGCGCACACCGCGTCGTGGTAGCCGGTCAGCAGTTCGGCGGAGGCGACGCGGACCGCCGCGACCTCGTCGGAGTCGTGGCCGTAGCCGATGTCCTCGGGCGGGAAGGGCAACCCGAAGCGCCTCAGCCAGTCCTGCGCGGTCCAGACCTGCTCGATCCCGGCCACGTCGGCGACGTGGTCGTCCTGCACCCGGGTCAGGTGCCACACCAGCCAGGCGATCGAGTTGGCCTCCGAGTCGACGCGGAACGCGAGCTGATCGGCGGACAGGCCGGTGACGGCCTCGTGCACCACTTCGCGGATGCGGGTGAACGCATCGACGAGCACCTCGGCGCTGGTCATCGGGCACGCTCCTGTCGCGGGTCGGAACCGGTCTGCGTCACGGTACGGCCGCCGCTGGGATCCGGCAGCTCGTCCACAGTGGACATCATTCCGGCAGTACGCCCAATCCGGCCACGGCGCGGCTTTCCTTCGCCTGCTCGTCGGTGACCGCGCGATCCGGCCGCCACGCCGAGGTGAACACCAGCCCCGGATCGACCATCCGGTAGCCGTCGAACAACTCCGCGACCTGGTCGGGATTGCGCAGGTGCAGCGGGTGGGTGCTGGACTCGTACAGCTTGATGGCCTGCTCGACCTCGCTGGGCCAGAACTCCGCGGTGAGGCTGTGCGACAGCGCCAGGTAGCTGCCGGGTGCGCAGGCCTGCCGGTAGTGATCGACGATCCCGACCGGGTCGTCCTCGTCCGGGATGAACGGGAACACCGAGATCATCAGCACCGCCACCGGCTGGGAGAAGTCCAGCAGCCGACGCGTTTCGGCGTGCTGCAGCACCAGATCCGGATGGCGCAGATCGGCGCGGATCATGATGGCCCGGTCGTTGTCGGCCAACATCCGCTGCGATTGGGCGACCGCCACCGGCTCGTGGTCGACGTAGACGACGCGCGAGCTGGGGACCAGGTGCTGGGCGATCTCGTGCACGTTGCCGACGGTCGGAATGCCGGAACCGAGGTCGAGGAACTGGGTGATGCCCGCTTCGGTGACCAGGTAGCGCACCACGCGTTGCAGGAATGCCCGGTTCTCCCGGGCGAAGGTGCGCGTCTCGGGCAGCATGGCCAGCACTTGTTCGGCGGCCTCGCGGTCGGCGGCGAAGTTGTGCGCCCCACCCAGGTAGTAGTCGTACATGCGGGCCGGATTTGCCCGCTCGCGGTCCACCTCGGGCAGGTTCTCGAATAATTCCGCCGAGGCGGGATCCTGTCCTGGATGGCCCTGCATGCCTGATCCCTCCCGGGTGGATTCGTGATCAGCCGTAGGCTGCCCGCGTCCGGCCGCTTTGGCAAGACCGTGATCAGCACCGGTTTGCACCGCGGTTCTTTTCGCGTGGCGGTGCGGGTTCTACCGGCGGGGCGGCACCGGGACCCGCATCAGGTCCTCGGCGACGACGATCGTGCCGTCGAAGATCGCGGCGGCCTCGTCGTGGAAGCGGCGCGCGTCGGCGTAGCGCTGCGAGAAGTGCGTCAGCACCAGGCACCGCACGCCGCACTCGGCGGCGACCCGCGCCGCCTGCGAGGCGGTGAGGTGGCGGTACTCGTCGGCCAGCCGGGCGTCCTCGTCCAGGAAGGTCGACTCGATCACCAGCAGGTCGGCGCCCTCGGCGACCGCGAAAACGCCGTCGCACAGCCGAGTGTCCATCACGAACCCGAACCGCTGTCCCGGGCGCGGCTCGCTGACCTGCTCCAGCGCCACCAGGCGGCCGTCGACGCGCAGCGCCCCCTCCCGCCGCAGCCGCCCGACATCGGGGCCGCGCAGCCCGAAGCTGGCCAGCCGCTCCGGCACCATCCGCCGACCGTCGGGCTCGACCAGCTGGTAGCCGAAGGTCTCGATCCGGTGGTCCAGCCGCACCGCCGCCAGGCTGCCGAACGGCCCGGTGGCGACCGGGCCGTCCTGCCCGATCGGATGCTCTCGCAGGTCGACCACCTCGTCGAAGGCGGACGCGTAGCGCAGGTGCCGGAAGAATTCGGCGCCGGATGCCGGGTAGTGCGCGTGCACCGGCCGCCGCAGCCGGTCCAGCGAGAGCCGCTGGATGACGCCGGGCAGCCCGAGGCAGTGGTCGCCGTGGAAGTGGGTGATGCAGATCCGGTCGATGTCGTGCGCGGAGACCCGCGCGTGGATCATCTGCCGCTGGGTTCCCTCGCCCGGATCGAACAGCACGCCGGTGCCGTCCCAGCGCAGCAGGTAGCCGTTGTGGTTGCGAGACCGCGTCGGCGCCTGGCTGGCCGTGCCGAGCACGACGAGTTCCCGAGTGGACACACGCGGCACCCTAGTGTCCGCGCACCCCGTTCGCGTGGTGGTGCGCCACGACGCCCGCGGGTGCCGTCCGGGGTTCGGGCTCCCCGCACCTCGGGAAGATGAGCGCGTTGTTATGGTGGGTCGGCAGTACTCGGGAACGAGGGAGTCCGGACGTGATAGGCGACGACGACATCTCCGGGTGAAACCGGATGTGCCCGGCAGGCGCGCGGCAGCGCAGCCGCCGTGGCTTTCTCGTCGTTTCCACGAATCCCTGATCTTTGTCGGGCGGCTTCGGCCTGCCCGCACCACACCCGAGGGCTTGCCATGTCCGATGCATTCATCGTCTGCTCGAACCTGTCCTTCTCCTGGCCGGACGACACGCCGGTCTTCCAGGACCTGACCTTCACCGTCGGCGGCGGCCGCACGGGTCTCGTCGCACCCAACGGTGCTGGCAAGAGCACCCTGCTCAAGCTGATCGCCGGTGAGTACCGGCCCAGCAGCGGCAGCGCGTCCGCCACGGGCGTGCTCGGCTACCTCCCGCAGACCCTGCCGCTGGTCGGCGACCTGACCGTGGCCGAGGTGCTGGGCGTCGCCGAGGTGATCAGGGCACTGGACGCCGTCGAGTCCGGGGACGCGAGCGTTGAGCACTTCGCCACCATCGGCAACGACTGGGACATCGAGGAGCGCACCCGCGCCCAGCTGGACCGGCTCGGCCTCGCGGACGTCTCCCTCACCCGGCGGCTGCACACCCTCAGCGGCGGTCAGGTCGTCTCCCTGGGCCTGGCGGCGCAGCTGCTGAAGCAACCCGACGTCCTGCTGCTGGACGAACCGACCAACAACCTCGACCTCGACGCGCGCCGCAAGCTCCACGACGTGCTGGCGGACTGGAACGGCTGCCTGCTGCTGGTCAGCCACGACCGGGCGCTGCTGGACCGGATGGACCACATC
Organism: Saccharopolyspora antiqui; assembly: GCF_052246905.1. Lineage (NCBI taxonomy): Bacteria > Bacillati > Actinomycetota > Actinomycetes > Pseudonocardiales > Pseudonocardiaceae > Saccharopolyspora > Saccharopolyspora antiqui. Next base: position 225,177 of record NZ_JBQQBO010000004.1, on the reverse strand, counting down.
GCCGAGCTCGACCGCAGCGAAGTCCGGTCCTACGGTGGGAACTTCACCGAGTACCAGGAGGCGGTGCGCGCGGAGCGGGAGGTCGCCGAGAAGAACGTCCGCAACGCCGAGCAGGACCTCAAGCGGGAGAAGCGGGAGATGCAGCAGGCCCGCGAGCGGGCCGCGCGCCGGGCCAGCAACGCCGCCCGCAACATCGGCAGCGCGGGCTTGCCGAAGATCGTCGCCGGGGCGATGAAGCGGCGCGCCCAGGAGTCGGCGGGCAAGTCGAACGAGACGCACGCCGCGCGGGTCAGCGAGGCGAAGGCCCGGCTCGACGAGGCGGGCCGGGCGCTGCGCGACGAGCAGCAGATCGCGCTGGAACTGCCCGGTACCAAGGTCCCGGCCGGACGCACGGTCTTCCTCGGCGAAGGGATGCAGGTCCGCCACGGCGAGGCGGCCGTCTTCGCCGCCGACGGTATCGACCTGGCGATCCGGGGGCCCGAGCGGATCGCGCTGACCGGACCCAACGGAGCTGGCAAGTCGACCCTGCTGCGGGTGATCAACGGCGAGCTGCCGCTGGCGGGCGGTGGGATCAAACGGGCCGACGGCCGGATCGCCTACCTCACGCAACGGCTGGACCTGCTGGATCTAGACCGCAGCGTGGTGGAGAGCCTGATCGCGTTCGCGCCCGGGATGCCCGAGGCGCAGCGGATGCACCTGCTGGCCCGCTTCCTGTTCCGGGGTTCCCGCATCCACCTGCCGATCGGGGCGCTCTCCGGCGGCGAGCGGCTGCGCGCCACCCTGGCCTGCGTGCTGTGCGCCGAACCGGCACCCCAGCTGCTGTTGCTGGACGAGCCGACCAACAACCTCGACCTGGTCAGCGTCGGCCAGCTGGAGAGCGCGCTCAACGCCTACCGAGGTGCGTTCGTGGTGGTCAGCCACGACGAACGGTTCCTCGCGGAGATCAAGGTGGACCGCTGGCTGCGCCTGGCCGGGGGCCGCCTGCGGGAGACCGGGGCGCCCGACAGCGCGTGATGCCGAGGCGACGTCATCACTGCTCGGGTACCTGCGGTCGGCCGGAGGGGACCTCGGCCTCCTCCGGCTCGGCGCGCTCCTCCTCGTGGCGGGCCCGCTCCAGGGCTTCGGTCTCGTCGCTCGGGTCCGGCCGCAGCAGGCTGCCGGGCACCGGGCGACCGCCAGCGCCGAGCTTGTTCATCTTCTTCGGCACCGGAGCGCCCTGGTAGGGCAGCGGGACCGGGTGGCCGTGCTCGTCCACCGGCCCCAACGGCTGGTGGACCTCGATGAACTCGCCGTGCGGCAACCGCTTGATGATGCCGGTCTCCACACCGTGCTCCAGCACGGCCCGGTCGCTGCGCTGCAAGCCCAGGCAGATCCGGTAGGTGACGTAGTAGGCGATCGGCGGTGCGAGCAGCACGCCCAGCCGGCCCGCCCAGGTCGTCGCGTTCAGCGAGATGCCGAACACGAACGCGATGATGTCGTTGGCGCCGGAGAGCAGCACCACCACGAAGAAGACGATCGCCATCACGCCCAGCGACGTCCGCACCGGCGCGTCGCGCGGTCGCTGCAGCAGGTTGTGGTGCGCGTCGTCGCCGCTGAGCTTGCGCTCCAGCAGCGGGTAGGCCAGCGCCACGGTGAACACCAGGGTCAGGCCGAGGACCAGCGGGAAGAACGGGGCTGGGATGGTGTAGGGGCCTAGGTAGACCTCCCACGGCGGCCACAACCGCCCCATCCCGTCGGTCCACATCATGTACCAGTCGGGCTGGGAGGCCGCGGAGATCTGCGAGGCGACGTACGGCCCGAAGTTCCAGATCGAGTTGATCTGGAAGATGCCGCTCATGATTCCCAGCACGCCGGTGATGATGAAGAACAGGCCGGTGCTCTTCAACGCGAACAACGGCATGATGCGCACGCCGTCCACATTGGACTCGGTGCGCCCGACGCCGGGGTACTGGGTGTGCTTCTGGTACCAGATGATCGCCAGGTGCACCGCGACCAACGCGAGGATGATGCCGGGCAGCACGAACACGTGGAACAGGTAGAACCGCGGGATGATCTCGTTGCCGGGGAACTCCGAGCCGAACAGCAGCCATTGCAGCCAGGTGCCGATCACCGGGACCGACAACAGGATGCCGGAGGCGATCCGCAACCCGGTGCCGGAGAGCAGGTCGTCGGGCAGCGAGTAGCCGATGAAGCCCTCGAACATGCCCATGATGAACAGCAGGATGCCGATGGTCCAGTTCACCTCGCGCGGGCGGCGGAAGGCGCCGGTGAAGAAGATCCGGAACATGTGCACCACGATCGCGGCCATGAAGATCAGCGCCGCCCAGTGGTGCAGTTGGCGGGCGAACAGTCCGCCGCGGACCTCGAAGGAGATGTCGAGGGTGCTTTCGAACGCCCGTGACATCTCCACCCCGCGCAGGTTGGTGTACACGCCGTCGTAGGTGACCTCGGTCATCGACGGGTCGAAGAAGTAGGCCAGGTAGGTGCCGGTGAGCAGCAGGATGATGAAGCTGTAGAGCGCGATTTCGCCGAGCAGGAAGGCCCAGTTCGACGGGAAGACCTTGCTGAGCTGCCGCCGCATTCCCGGCGCCATGCGGAACCGCAGGTCCGCCTCGTTCGTCTGGTGGCGGAGCTTCCGGAACAGCTTGCTCTCGGGTTTGGTGGGTTGCGTCAACCTGCTCATGTCGGCTCCTGGCACCGCGCCCGAATGCCGACGGGCTCGCTTGCTGCCGATTCCGCGAACTCCCGCCGGGCGGGCGAAACGACATTGCGCGGATTTGAGCGTACTGCTTCGGCCAGTCCCCGGCAGCCGAACTGGTGTCCGCCTCCGGAGTGTTTCAGTGACCGTCCGTGACCGCCTGGGATGGTCGCTCAAGTCGCGGCCAGGCACGCACTGGTCGGCGGCGTTCGACGGACTCGGTGTCTGCTATGCACGCCAGTTGGCCCGAGTGCGCGGAAATCCCTTTTGTCCCTGGCTCATTCGGCCGTCGAGCCGGTACTTGTCAGCACCGGCACCCACCGGTTAGCGTTTGGACATACTACGTCCTACGTCTGATGCCCGGCAACGACAGGAGTGGCATGGCCAAGCTGACCGGCGGAGTAATCCCGCCGCTGTGTACCCCGCTGACTCCGGGTCGTGAACTCGATGTTCCGTCGCTGGAGAAGCTCACCAGCCACCTGCTCGACGCCGGGGTCCACGGCCTGTTCGTCACGGGCTCGACCGGCGAGGTCGGATACCTGCCAGATGCCACGCGGCGTCGCGTGCTGGAAGTGGTCGCCGGGGTAGCCGCGGGCGCGGTGCCGGTGCTGGCGGGTGTCATCGACACCGCAACACCCCGTGTCGTCGAACAGGCCAGGGCCGCGGCGCGGCACGGTGCGTCCGCCCTGGTGGCGACGGCGCCGTTCTACGTGCCGACCCATCCGGTCGAGATCCTGACGCACTTCCGGCAGATCCGGGCCGCCGTGGATCTTCCCCTGCTCGCCTACGACATACCGGCTTCGGTGCACACCAAGCTGGCCGTGGAAACGGTCGCCGAACTGGCCGAAGACGGCACGCTCAGCGGCCTGAAGGACTCCAGCGGCGACCTCGACGCGCAGCGCGCGGTGCTGGAAACCGTGCGCAACGCGGAGTTCCTGGTGTTCAGCGGCTCGGAGACGATGGCGGACACCAGTCTGCGCCTCGGCGCGCACGGGCTCGTGCCCGGTCTCGGCAACGCCGACCCGCACGGATACCTGCGCTTGTACCGCGCCGCGATGGCGGGGGAGTGGACGCAGGCCGCGGCCGAGCAGGCGCGGCTGCGGCGGCTGTTCCAGGTGATCCAGGTCGGATCCCGGCCCATGAGCCGGTATTCCTCGGCGATCGGCGCCTTCAAGGAAGCGCTGGTGCAGCAGGGCGTGATCGAGCACGGCACGACCAGCGACCCGATGGTCGCCCTGGACGAGACCGAGCGCGCCGCGGTCCGCCGCCATCTCGTCGAGGCAGGCCTGCTCCAGGGATGACCGATGTGGACCGACCGGCTGGCCGCGCCGGGCGCACCGCCGTGCCCGGATCGTTCGTCCCGGGGATTGCGCTGGTGATCGCCGTGCTGTTCGGCCAGCTTGGTGGCAAGGGCGGACTCACCGAAGGGAGCGTCAAGTCGTGACCGAGAACGCGCACCGGTTGCTGGACCGGATCGCCTACGGCGGGGACTACAACCCCGAGCAGTGGCCCGAAGAGGTGTGGGCCGAGGACGTGCGGCTGATGAAGCAGGCCGGTGTGTCGCTGGTCAGCGTCGGGATCTTCAGCTGGGCATTGGTGGAACCGCGACCGGGCGATTTCGACTTCGGCTGGTTCGACCGGGTGCTGGACAACCTGGCCGACGGCGGGGTCCGGGCGGCGGTGGCCACCATGACCGCGTCGCCGCCGCCGTGGCTGGCCCAACTGCACCCCGAAACCCTGCCGCAGCGCGCCGACGGCACCGTCCTATGGCCCGGCGCGCGGCAGGCGTACTGCCCGTCCAGCCCGATCTACCGCCAGTACGCCGGGCGGCTGGTGTCGCGACTGGCCGAGCGCTACGCCGAGCACCCGGCGCTCGCGCTGTGGCACATCGGCAACGAGTACGGCTGCCACGTGCGGGCCTGCTACTGCGACAGCTCGGCGGTGGCCTTCCGGGACTGGCTGCGGGCGCGCTACGGCGACGTCGACGAGCTCAACCGCGCGTGGTCGACGAAGTTCTGGTCGCAGCGCTACGACGACTTCGACGAGGTGCTGCCGCCGCGCACCGCGCCCACCTTCGCCAACCCCGCGCAGCAGCTCGACTTCGCCCGCTTCTCCTCCGACACCATGCTCGAACTGCTGCGGATGGAGAAGGCGGTGCTGCGCGCGGCGACCCCGGACGTGCCGGTGACCACCAACCACGTGCCGTTGGCGAAGACGCTGGACCTGCACCGCTGGGCGTCCGAAGTGGACATCGTCAGCTACGACTCGTACCCGGACCCGCACGATCCGCAGGCCGCCGTGCTCGCCGGGCTGTCCTACGACGTGATGCGTTCGCTGCGCGGTGGCCAGCCGTGGCTGCTCATGGAGCAGGCGCCGAGCGCGGTGAACTGGCGGGAGCGCAACGCCGCCAAGCAGCCGGGGCAGATGCGGTTGTGGAGCTGGCAGGCCGTCGCGCAGGGCGCGGACGCGGTGATGTTCTTCCAGTGGCGGCAGTCCAAGGGAGGCGCGGAGAAGTTCCACTCCGGGATGCTGCCGCACGCCGGTGCGGACAGCCGGATCTTCCGGGAGGTCACGTCGCTGGGCGCGGAGCTCGCCGAAACCAGTTCGCTGGTAGGCACCCGCGCGGCCAACGACGTGGCGCTGCTGCTGGACTGGGACAGCTGGTGGGCCGTGGAGCTGGATTCGCATCCGGCTTCGTTGCGCCAGATCGACGCGCTGCTGGCGCATTACGCACCGCTTTTCGCCGCGAACGTCGGATGCGACGTGGTGCACCCGGATTCGGATCTCGCGGCGTATCGGCTCGTGGTCGTGCCGAACCTGTACCTGCTGCGGGCCGCCACCGGGCAGCACCTCACCGAGTACGTCCGGCGCGGCGGGCATCTTCTGGTGTCGTTCTTCTCCGGCATCGTCGACGAATGCGACCAGGTGCACCTGGGTGGCTATCCGGCGCCGTTGCGCGAGGTGCTCGGATTGCGGGTCGAGGAGTTCTGGCCGCTGGCCGCCGAGGAGTCCGTCGGGGTGTCGGTGTTCGGCTCGCCGCAGTCCGGCCTGTTGTGGTCGGAGGACATCTCGACCGAAGGCGCCGAGGTCCTCGGTCGATTCACCGACGGCGGGCTCGCCGGGCGACCGGCGCTGACCCGGCACGCCTTCGGCGACGGGGTGGCCTGGTACCTCGGGACCCGGCTGCCGGAGGCCGGGATGCGGCAGGTGATGGACCGGGTCGTCGGCGACAGCGGTGTGGTGCCGGTGGTCGCCGGGCTCCCCGGCGGGGTCCAGGCGCTCCACCGCGGCGACCGGATCTTCCTGCTGAACCACAACGCCGACCGGGTCGTGGTGGAATTCGGCGGCGCCCAGGTGGAGATTCCGGGATTCGGGGTGGCCAACTTCGCCCGATGACACCAGCGACGGGGTGCTCGTGAGCGAAAGTCCCGGTTCTCACCGGAACAACCGCTCACGAGCCGCGCCACGCAGGCCCGTTTCGAGAACGGCTCTCACCCGGCTTTGGCGTGCAGGCCACCGTCCACCGGGAGGGCCACGCCGTTGATGTAGGCGGCTTCGTCGGAGGCCAGGAACAGCGCCGCATTGGCGACATCCCACGCCGAACCCATCCGGCCCGTCGGGCTGGACGCGTCGCGTTCCGCGCGCATCGTCTCGGCATCGCCGTGCTCGCCAGCGAGCTGCTGGTAGACCAGCGGTGTGTGGATCAGGCCGGGCAGGATGGCGTTGACCCGGATTCCCCGGTCGGCATATTGCAACGCCAGCGACTGGGTCAGCTGGTTGACCGCCGCCTTCGACGCGGAGTACGCCGGGTACGGGTAGCCGGTCCAGCGGATCGACGCCAGCGACGAGACGTTGATGATCGCACCACCGCGGTCCAACAGGTGCGGGATCGCGTACTTGCAGGCCCGGAACACGCTGGTCACGTTGATGTCGAAGGCCCGCGTCCAGTCCTGCGCGGACAACTCCACCGGTCCGCCCAGCACCGTCACGCCGACGTTGTTGTGCACGATGTCCAGCCGCCCGTAGGCGTCGACGGCGCGTTCGATCGCCGCGGCGACCTGCGATTCGTCGGTGACGTCCGCGACGACCGCCGTGCAGTCGCCGCCCGCCTCGACGATCGCCTCGCGGGTGCCTGCCAGCGCGGTTTCGTCGCGGTCCACCGCCACCACCCGCGCGCCGTGCGCGGCGAAGGTGACCGCGGTGGCGAATCCGTTGCTGACGCAGCCCGGTGGTGCCTCGACCGCGCTCATACCCGCACCGAAGACGATCGCCGTTCTCGCATCGAGCCTGTTGGTCATCGGGCCACTCCGATCATCTAATGAACGGGGATCATCGCGTGAACGGGGATCATCGCCTTCGCAGATCCTCCCGGGGAGCTCCTCGGATCGGGCCGCCGAACCGCCCGGATCCCACGCTAATCGACCACCCATCCACTGGTCCGACATGTGGAACGCCAGCGTGCGGGTGCGACCAACTGCCACGCGGTGTACAACGAGGACGTCACGCGGACAATGGCGTGCCACCTGGCATGCTTGCGCAGCTGCCCGCCTGTTGTCAGGAGGTGGTGCTGTGAAAATCGTGTGCATCGGAGCCGGCCCGGCCGGACTGTACTTCGCCATCTCGGCGAAGATCCGCGATGCCGGGCACGACATCACGGTCATCGAACGTGATCCGCCGGGCGCCACCTACGGATGGGGCGTCGTGTACTGGGACGACCTGCTGGACATGCTGTACAGCAACGACCGCGAGAGCGCGCAGCGGATCCGTGCCGAATCGAGCCTGTGGCAGGAACAGTCGATCGCGCTGCGCACCGACGAGGCGTCGTACCTCACCGGCTACGGCTACAGCGTCAACCGCGCTCCGCTGCTGGAGGTCCTCGCCTCGCGGGCCACCGAGCTGGGCGTTCGAATCGAGTACGAGAGGGCCGCCGAAGACTTGTCGGAGTTCTCCGACGCGGATCTCATCGTGGTCGCAGACGGCGCCAACAGCCGGGTCCGGCAGCGCTACAGCGAGCAGTTCGGCACCATCGTGGACCAGGGCCGAAACCCCTACATCTGGCTGGGCACCGACAAGGTGTTCGAGATGTTCACCTTCGACTTCGAGGAGACCCCGCACGGTTGGGTCTGGTTCCACGCCTACCCGTCCAGCGCTGGCGTCAGCACGTTCATCGTCGAATGCCAGGAGGCGACCTGGCGAGGTCTGGGCTTCGACCGGCTCAGCGATGGGGAGGGCGTGCGGCTGCTGGAGCGGATCTTCGCCCGCATGCTCAACGGTGGTTCCCTGATCAGCGAGTCCCGCGGCAAAGCCGCGTCTTGGCAGCGCTTCACCCAGGTCTACAACCAGACCTGGCGGCACGACAACGTGGTCCTGATCGGCGATGCCGCGCACACCACGCACTTCACCATCGGTTCCGGCACCCGGCTGGCCATGGCCGACGCCATGATGCTCGCGCAGATGCTGATCGGACACGAGGACACGGCCGGGGCGTTGAAGACGTTCGACGAGCAGGGCCACGCCGCGTTGCGCGTGGCGCAGGCCGCCGCGCGCACCAGCATGGCGTGGTTCGAGAGCATCGACCACTACACCGATCGCAGCGCCTTGGAATTCGGTTACGCGTTGGCCGCTCGGCACGGCAGGCAACCACCCTGGCAGTACCAACGGCACATGATCACCCAGAACCGCGTGGTGCGCAGGGGGCTCCGGCTGGCCAACAGCTGCCGCCGGGTCTACCGCGCCCGCCGCCGCGGCGAGTCCTGGCGCTAGAACCGCTTTCCCCGTCCGGATGACGAGTGAAGGGCACCTTTGACCGGCTTACTCGGTCGAAGGTGCCCTTCACTCCGTTCTGATCGCGCTACCCGCACCGGCACGCAGACCAATCCGCTCTCCTAGTTGGGGGAGTGGCCGTCTCTGGGGGCTGGGGTTCCGGCTGGGTGGTGCAGTCGGTAGAGGTGGGCGTAGCCGCCGTTGTTGGTGAGCAGTTCGGTGTGGGTGCCCGACTCGCTGATCGTTCCGCGGTCCAGGTAGATGATCTGCTGCGCGTCGCTGACCGTGAGCAGGTTGTGCGAGATCACGATCGTGGTGCGGCCGGCCATCAGGCGGCGCAGCGGTGTCAGGATCCGCTGGGCGGCGTTGGCGTCCAGGCTGGTGGTCGGCTCGTCCAGCAGCAGGATCGGCGCATCGCGGATCATCGCGCGGGCGATCGCGATGCGCTGCCGTTGCCCACCCGAGAGCAGCCTGCCGCGTTGCCCGACCCTGGTGTCGTACCCGTCCGGCAACCGCTGGATGAACTCGTGCGCGTCGGCGGCCTCCGCCGCTTCGACGAGCTGTTCGCGGTTGGCGTCCGGGCGTCCGGCCAGGATGTTGTCCGCGATGGTGCCGTCCAGCAGCAGGGTTTCCTGCAGCACGATCGCGATGTTGGCGCGCAGCTCGGTCACGTCCAGGGCCCGCAGGTCGATGCCGTCCAGCAGGATCCGACCGCGGGTCGGGTCGTAGAAGCGCAGCAACAGCTTGGTCAGCGTGGACTTGCCCGCGCCGCTGGCCCCGACCACGGCGGTCGTCTGGCCCGGCAAAGCGCAGAAGCTCACATCGTGCAGCACGTCGGTGGGGGTGCTCGGGTAGCGGAAGTTGACCCGGTCGATCTCCAGGCGCCCGGCTGGCCGCTGCGGCATCGGGATCGGGTGTGCTGGGCTGCGCACCAGCGGGCGCTGGTCGAGCAGCTCGATGATGCGCTCGGCACTGGCCGAGGCGGCGAACAGCGTGTTGGTCAGCTGGCCGAGGCTGCGCACCGGGGTGTAGAGCTGGGACAGGTAGACCAAGAACGCCAGCAGTCCGCCGAGGCTGATCCGGCCCGCCGACATCTCCCAGATGCCGACCCCGAGGATCGCCATCACACCGAAGACCTCCAGCAGGTCCACCAGCGGTGAGAACAGCGCACCGACGCGGGTGGAGGCCAGTTCGGCACCGACGTTGCCGCGGCTCTGCCGGGCGAATCGGTCCACTTCGGCGCTTTCCCGGCCGTAGGCCTGGATCAGCGGCGCGTTGCCCAGGCTCTCCTCGGCGACGGTGCTGATCGATCCGCTGCGGCCGCGCACCTCGCGGGAGGCGGCCTTGATCCGCGTCGCGAAGAACTTGGCGACGAACCAGAACAGCGGCACCGCGATCAGCGACACCAGCGCCAGCACCCAGTCGAGGTAGAACAGCACCCCGGTGAACAGCACGACCTTCACGACCGAGGAGAACGTCTGCGCGACACCGGATAGCACCAGGCTCTCGATGGCGCCCACATCGCCGGTCAGCCGGGAGAGCGTGTCACCGATGCGCCGCCGGTCGAAGAACCCGATCGACAGGGTGTGCAGGTGCGCGAACACCCTGGTGCGCATCTGGTGCAGGAAGTTCTCACCGATCCACACGGTGAGGTAATGCCCCGAGAAGTCGATTACCCCGGACAGCAGCGTGATCACCGCGTACGTCGCCGCCACCGCGGGGAACGCGGCGAAGTTGCGGGGGGTGAGGACGTCGTCGACGAGGATCTTGAACATCCAGATCGCCGCGGTGTCCAGCAGCGGCGAGAACACCACCAGCCCGAGGCTGAGCAGCAGCCAACGGCGAAACGGCCGGGCATCCGGCCAGAAGCGGCGGAAAACCTCGCGCACCCGCACCACCGGCGCGTGCTCGACGAGTCCTTCGGTGTCGCGTTCGGCTGGCCGCAGCAGCCAATTCACCAAGCCCGGCAAACTCTCACCCCCGCGAGCAAGGGCGTAGCTCCCACCCCAACGGAGTGGGAGCTACGCGACAACGGTTCAGTGGGCATCAGGGCTCACTGGTTCGGTGGGCATCAAAGGCTCACTGGATGGAAATCAGGGCTCAGCACCAGCCGCCCCAACCTCCCCAGCCGCCCCAACCGCCCCAACCGCCCCAGCCGCCCCAACCGCCGCCCCAACCGCCCCAACCGCCGCCCCAACCGCCGCGGCCCCAGCCGCCCCAACCGCCGCCCCAATTGCGGTGGGTGTCACGACCGAACTTGCTGAAAACGTCCTTGACCTGCATTCCAATCACTCTTTCCCAGTGTCGTTGCACGTCGGGTGCCGAACAGCCGTGCGATCCGGCACTCGCTTGCAAGCAGCGCATCGTGATTCCGCTTCCCCGCAAGCCATCCGAGCGGATCCGATCTGGGCCCTGGATCGAAGTTCTGCTCGGTGGGAGAGCTAGCGGCTTGCGGACCGGCCGGAATCCTTTTCCTTGCGCCGGGCCACTTCGCCGTGAGCCGGTCATCCCCAGTAACTGATGTCATCCCCAGTAACCGATGTCATTGCTACTGACCTCGGCCGACTCTTTTCGGTCGATGTGACCAGTTCCCACCGTAAGCCGTCGACGCGAGGAGGACAAGCTGACTTTTGTGTTGGTTGGAAGGATTTTTTCGCCTTAGTGATCCGGGTCGCCGCTGTTGCCGCAGTAGTGGGGTATTAAGTCCCTGGCGTTCATTTGAATCTTGCCTTTGGTGCCGGGAAAGCGGGTATTGGATGCGATCTTTTTATGTCGTTGGTGGATTTTTCACGGGTGGGAAATCAATCATGGAATTGTTTGCATCCAACATGGTCGGATGATTGGTGGAAAAATGCCAAACGGGACTTTCGGTGAATGATTTACTGGCCGCTGGCCCGGCCGCGGCGTGCGGTCGCCCGATGATCTAGATCTTGGTAAACCGCGGCGCAGCGGTTAGAGTCTGCTGCCGGTCGGCTGTCTAGGCGCGGGAGGGTGCCGGATGTGGGCTTATGCGTTGACCGCGCCAGGACGGCTTTCCCGTTGCGAGACAGCGGATTTCGCCGTCGCCGAGCTCCCACCCGGCGAGGTGGTCGCGCGACTGCTGGCCGGTGCGATCTGCGGCAGCGATCTGCCGAACTTCCGCGGACACGGGCTGACCGAGCGGCAGCTGCCCGGATACCCGCTGCACGAAGTGGTCGGTGAAGTGGTCGCCAGCACCGCGCCAGACATCGAGGTGGGTGCTCGCGTCGTCGGCTGGGCCGGCGGTTTCCAGGGATTGGCGGAGTACTTCACCGCTCGGGCCGAACAGCTCCACGTGCTGGACTCCCCGCTGGACGACGTGCCCGCCACCGTCGTGCAGCCGCTGGCCACGGTGCTCTGCGCGTTGCAGCGGGTGCCCGAGATCGCCGGGCGCAGCGCCGCGGTGATCGGCCAGGGCCCGCTCGGATTGCTGTTCAGCCACGTGCTGGGCGCCCAGGGTGCGAGCCGGGTGATCGGCGTCGACCGGGTAGATCGTGCCGATGTGGCCGACAAGTTCGGTGTCACCGAGCCGGTTTGGGACACCTCGCAGCGCTGGGCGCAGCAGCTCTCCGATGCGGCCCGGCCGGACATCGTGGTCGAGGCGGTCGGACACCAGGCGGCCACGCTCAACGACGCGATCGCGGCACTGGCGCCGGGCGGCGTCCTGTTCGCCTTCGGGGTGCCCGACGACGACCACTACTCGGTGGCCTTCCGGCAGCTGTTCCGCAAGAACGCCACGCTGGCCGCCGGGGGGACCACCAACTGGCGGTACTGGCTGGCGCTCGCCGAGGCGTACCTGCACGAGCATCCGGACTTGGCCGACAACTACATCACCCACGTTTTCGGTGTCTCCGAAGCGCAGCAGGCGTTCGAGCTGGCCGCGACACCGGCCCGGGGCCGGTTGAAGGTGGCGCTGCGGCGCGAGGACTGACCGAGCATCAGGAGCCCTGGAACAGGTGCTGGAAGAACGTGGTCAGCGAGTTGACCATGGTGGTGATCGCCGCGATGAGCAGGTCCCAACCGGCGCGCACCACGCTCGCCGCACCGACCGGATCGCGCACCAGCAGCGAGCCGCCGACGAGCACCAGCAGCGCCACGATCACGATCACGGCCTTGCGGTTCATGAGATCAGCCTCCGTCGTCGGGCCACCCTCGATGCCGACGAGACCCTACCGGGCGCAGGCGTACCGGCCCCCAACCGACCGGCGGATCGCTGATCATGGCCAGTCGCCGATCACGGCAGTCGCCGATCACCGGTGGTGGCCGCGGCGGCGTCCGGGAAAGGACCTGGGCAGCGGCCTGGTCAACCGCGAGCTGATCCGCGCGCTGGTCTCCTGCAACAGCGGCACCCACTCGGTGGGCGCGGGCTGGTGGTGCTCGAACTGCCAAGCCAGGCTCAGGCTTCCGTAGGGCTCGTCGCGGAGGAAGATCGGCACCGCGAGGGTCGCCGCGCCGCGGTCGTATTCGCCCGCCGTGTAGGCCCAGCCCGCGGCGCGGATGTCGGCGAACTGCCGCTCCAACACCGCCAGGTCGGTCACGGTGTGCTCGGTGAAGCGGGCCAGCGGCCGGTCGGTGAAGATCTGGGACCGCTGCTCGGCGGGCAGGAAGGCGTAGAAGGACTTGCTGGTGGCCCCCGCATGCGCCGGGAAGAGCTCGTTGGTCAGCGGATACTCCCGCAGCGTCCCTTCGGCGCCGGCCACCGCCACCACACACCGCATGTGCGCGCTGTCCGGCAGCGCCAGCAGCACGTTGTGCCCGGTTTCCTCGGCGAGCTCGGTCAGCAGCGGCCGCGCCAGGATCTCCAGCGCGCCCGCCTGGTCCCACATCCGCCCGAGGTGCAGAGCCGCCGGGCCGATCCGATACCGGCGGCTCGCGGTGTCCTGCACCAGGAATCCGCGGTGGGCCAGCGTCGCCAGCAGCCGCTGCGCGATCGAGGTGTGCAGACCGAACTCGGCGGCCACCTCGGTGACCCCCCATTCCGGTCGGTTGCGGTCGAAGGCGAGCAGCACCTGCAACGCGCGGTCCGCGGTCTGCGGCAGGCCCGGCGGCGTGCGGCGCTCGGTTTCGAGACCAGGCATGACTCCATTTTGCAGATAACGGGATTTCCTTGCTCGTTCTGGCGTTGGTAGCGCACGGTAATCACAAGGCGGTCGTCGGGGTCACTCGATCGGAGGCATCGGCGTCCGCCGCCCCAAGTTTTGGCCGTGAGCACGGGTGGCCCCCCGTCTCGCCCGGTGCTCACGGCCCCTTCCTGGAAGGTCTCGGATGCTCAAGCATGTCCTGGACGTGGTGGAACTCCTCGACGACCCGAAGGTGACCGGCGCCGCTGTGGTCGCTTACCTCGACGAGGTCGCCGGGGAGACCGGGTTGGCGTCGAGCACCACCGTCCCCGGTGACAACAAGGGCACGACCGACTTCGTGCAGGTCCGCATCCCCGGCGCACAGGGCCGCGCCGGTGGTGGCGACGCCCCGACGCTGGGTGTGGTGGGCCGCCTCGGTGGCGTGGGCGCTCGCCCGGAGGTGATCGGCTTCGTCTCCGACGGTGACGGCGCCGCGGCGGCCATCGCGACCGCGGCGAAGCTGCTGTCGATGCGGGCTCGCGGTGACGTCCTGCCCGGTGATGTCGTGATCAGCACCCACGTGTGCCCGGATGCTCCCACCCGGCCGCACGACCCGGTGCCGTTCATGGACTCCCCGGTGGGCATCGCCACCATGAACGCCCACGAGGTCACCGACGACATGGACGCGGTGCTGTCCATCGACACCACGAAGGGCAACCGGGTCATCAACCACAAGGGGCTGGCGCTGTCGCCGACGGTCCGGCAGGGCTGGGTGCTTCGGGTCGCGGACCGGCTGGGCACCCTGCTGGAGACCGTCACCGGCGAGCCGCTGGTGACCTACCCGGTGACCACCCAGGACATCACCCCGTACGGCAACGGCGTTTACCACATCAACTCGATCCTGCAGCCCGCCACCGCCACCGACGCGCCGGTCGTCGGGCTGGCGATCGTGGCCGCGACCGCCGTGCCCGGCTGCGCCACCGGGGCAAGCCACGAGATCGACATCGCTGCCGCGGCCCGCTTCGCGGTCGAGGTCGCCAAGGAGTTCGGTGCCCGCGAGCTGGCCTTCCACGACCAGGCCGAGTTCGACCACCTGCTGGCCCGCTACGGCTCGCTCGCGCACCTGCAGACCATGGGAACCGCACCGACCGAAGCGCGATGAACGCGGGCTGGCGAACCCGCTGGCCACGGCCTCGCGCACCGCGCCGCTCGTGCCGCCCCCCGATCCCGCGTGCCGTGACTTTGGCCTCTGGCGCGATCAGTGCGCCCGTGCGAACGATGGTGTGGTTCCGGAGTTCGTTAGGTCGTGGTGCTGGTGTTCGGTTCGATCATCGGGAGGCGTCCGCGAGGAGCGCGACGCTGGCTCAATGACGGGTGGCTGCCGCGCCTGCCTCGCCGCGTCCGGCGGCTGCTGGCGCTCGGATGATGCGCAACGCCGCTCCGTCGTATGACACCGTGTGCTCGGCGCTGTCCTTGGCCAGCCGGGCACCCTCGGTGCACAACTGCCAACCGTGGCGGTGGCTGCTCGCCGAGCGGTCGGTGCAGTTGTTCCTGGACCGGTCCCGGTTGCCCGAGATGCTCGACCCGGCGGCGCGCGCCCAGGTGATCAGCTGCGGTGCCGCGCTGCACCACGTGCGGATCGCTTTCGCATCGTTGGGCTGGCGCGCGCTGATCCACCGGCTGCCGAACCCGGACCAACCCGGCCACCTGGCGTCGATCCAGTTCAGTCCTCGCGACCACGTTGCCCCGGCGATGGTCGCGCTGGCCGGGGTCGCCGCGCAGCGGCGCACCGAGCGGCGGCCCTATCTGCCGGATCCGGTTCCGCCGGAGTTGTTGACGACGCTGCGCGCCGTTGCCGAGACCGAGCACGGCGCACTGGTGCGGGCCGCCGAACACCGCGCGGCCTTGGTGGATGCGGTGAAACGAGCTTCGCGGTACCGGGAGTCCACCGAGTACCAGCGCGCGTTGGTCGATTTCGACGACCCCGAACCGGCGGTCCCGGTGCTGGACGACAAGGCGGTGCTCGCGGTGCTCGCGACCCGCGGCGACCAGGTGGACAGCTGGCTGGCGGCGGGGGAGGCGCTCAGCGCGGTGTCGTTGACCGCGGCCCGCGAAGGCTTGGTGACCTGCCCGCTGAACCACCTCAGCGAGGTCGGCGAGGCGCGCGAACAGGTTCGGGCCACCGTGCTCGACGGCGCTGGACATCCCCAACTGGTGCTGCGCGTGGGTTGGCCGACCGACGTGGAACCGCCGCCGATCATGCCGCGCCGGTTGCTGGCCGACTCGCTGGAACTGCTCCCGCCGCACCACTGATCATCCACAATGGCCATCCACAGTGGACGTAAACTGCGCTGCGGAACGCGCACGGTGACGTCGACGGTCACCGCGGCCGGGGTGCGGGCATCGGCGTGCATCGTCACCTGGAACCGCTGCGGCGTCGCGGACAGCCCGGCGAACAGGGCCGCACGGCGCATGAGAGCTCCATCCTCCGGGCGGTGCGCGAGTGGATTCTCCGGTGCTGCCAACGGTTTTCGAAATTCGATCAACTCCAGGGCGGGGTGCGGCGGCCGTCAACCTGCTGATCGGAGCCGTTTCGAGTGGTGGCCTGCGGGGGCCGCTGGGAGGCTTGGCGGGTGCGGGACGGCGGGGATCGAACGAGCAGGGCCGATGCGCGATCGGTGCGCCGTTGGCGACGGCGGCTCGCCGACGAAGGCGAAGAGGTCAAGGTCTACCGAGAACTGGCCGCCCGGCGCAGCGGCGAGGAGCGGGAGATCCTGCTCGGACTAGCCGAGGCCGAGGAACGGCACGCCGCCTACTGGGAGGAACTGCTCGGCGACGAGGTCGGACCCAAGCGGCGCGGCCAGTTCCGGATGCGGGTGCTGGTGTTGCTGGCCCGCTGGTTCGGCTCGGTGTTCGTGCTCGCCCTGGCGCAACGAGCGGAAAGCCGGACGCCGTACCGCTTCGACCGCGACGCGCCACCGGCCATGGCCGCCGACGAGCGGATCCACGAAGAAGTCGTGCGGGCACTGGCCGCCCGCGGGCGCGCCCGCGTGTCCGGCACCTTCCGCGCGGCGGTGTTCGGCGCGAACGACGGCCTGGTCAGCAACCTGGCGCTGGTGCTCGGCGTCATCGGCGGCAACGTGGCGGTCTCGACGGTGCTGCTGACCGGTCTGGCCGGACTGCTGGCGGGTGCGCTGTCGATGGGCGCTGGCGAGTACATCTCGGTGCGCTCCCAACGGGAACTGCTGGCCGCGGCCGCCCCGAATCCGGAAGCCCGCGCCGTGGTGCCCTATCTCGACGTCGATGCCAACGAACTCGCCCTGGTCTACCGGGCCAGGGGAATGTCCGCCGAGGAAGCGCAGCGCCGCGCGGACGCCCTGCTGCGCGATCCCAAACCGCTGGTGCCGCCCGTGGAGAGTCCCGCCGACGAGCACGAGGTCGTCGGCACCGGTATCCGGGCCGCGGTGTCGAGCTTCATCTTCTTCGCCTCTGGTGCGCTGGTGCCGGTGCTGCCGTTCCTGGTCGGCCTCACCGGCGGTCTGGCGGTGCTGCTCGCGGTGGTGCTGGTGGGCATCGCGCTGATGCTCACCGGCGCCACGGTCGGCGTGCTCTCCGGCGCGGCCCCGCTGCCCCGCGCCCTGCGACAACTCGGCATCGGCGCGGGAGCAGCGGCGGCGACCTACCTGCTCGGGTTGGTCTTCGGCGCGGTCGCCGGGTGAGCGATCACCGGTCCAATCGGGCCATTCCGGCGGGCGTGTAGCGCTCACCGGCGGCGGCGCCGGGCGGGAACTGCGCGGACAGCTCCGCCACGACCACCGGGTCCAGCGCGGTGGTGGCCGCGGCGATGTTGTCCTTGACCCGCTCGATGCGGCGGCTGCCCGGAATCGGCACCACGTCGTCGCCCTGTGCGAGCAGCCAGGCCAGCGCGAGTTGCGCCGGGCTGATCCCCAGCGCCTCGGCCCGCTCCCGCAGCGGCCGGGTCAGCTCGATGTTGTGGCGCAGGCTTTCTTCCTGGAAGCGCGGGTACCGCTGCTTGCGCACCGCCAGGTTCTCCACGTCCGAGATGTCGCTGAAGGCGCCGGTCAGCACGCCGCGACCCAGCGGTGAGTACGCGACGAGCGCGACGCCCAGTTCCCGCAGCGCGGGCACTAGGTCGGCCTCCGGGTCGCGGGTGAACAACGAATACTCCTGCTGCACCGCGGCGATCGGGTGCACCGCGTGGGCGCGGCGCAGCGTGTTGGCGCTGATCTCGGACAGGCCCAGGTGGCGCACCTTGCCCGCCTGCACCAGTTCGGCCAGCGCGCCGACGGTCTCCTCGATCGGCGTGGTCGGGTCGAGCCGGTGCAGGTAGTAGAGGTCGATGTGGTCGGTGCCCAGCCGGGAGAGGCTGGCGTCCACGGCTTGGCGCACGTACTCGGGTCGGCCGCCGCCGCTGTCCTTGTTGGCGCCGAACTTGGTGGCCAGCACGACCTCGTCGCGGCGCTTGGCGAGCAGACCGCTGATCAGCTTCTCGTTGTGCCCTTCGCCGTAGACGTCGGCGGTGTCCAGGAAGTTCACCCCGAGGTCGAGCAGGTCGCCCAGCAGCCGGGCCGACTCGGTGTCGTCGGCGGTGCCGTACACCCCGGACAGACCCATCGCGCCGTAGCCGATGGCGCTGACCTGGGGGCCGCTGGAGCCCAGTTGACGACGGGGCAGAGGCGGAGTGACTTGAGACACTTGCGGGCTCCGATCACTGAGGTTGGCTAACGGTCTGCCGCCAGCCTAGTACTCCCACGCCGTCCGGTTCAGCATCTGGACAGGCCACAGTGGACGGTCAGAGCTTGAAAGCCGCTCGCTTGTCGGCGGGAACGAGGTCCAGGTAGTCCTCGTGCTTGCTGATCCAGCTGCGGACGAACGGGCAGTGCGGCAACACCGCCAGGCCCCGCTGGCGGGCGGCGTCCAACGCGCCGCGCACGAGTGCGCTGCCCATGCCGCGACCTTCGAAGTGCGAGTCGATCTCGGTGTGCAGGAACGCGATCGACTTCTCCGTCAGCCGGTACTCGGTGAATCCGGCCAACTTGCCATCGGCGCGGATTTCGAAGCGGGCGGCGTCGGTGTTGTCGACGATCTCGTTCTGGGTGGAGCTGCTCACGTTTCCTCTCCCGGTGCATCGGCGTCACGTTCGCGAAGCGGCTCAGCCGCCTGGCTTGCTACGCAGGGTCACCGTCGACGGTACTGTCGTCCCGCTCGGTGACCACTGCTGCGAATTGGGTTCAGCAACACGCCCCATCGATTGTGCACGGCGTTGTGCGGTGGGGGAGGCTGGCGCGGTGAGCAACGTGGAACGCGATCCGGCCGAGCTGCACTGCGGTGGCGTGACGACAGCGGCCGAGCCGGAGCACGAACTTCTCGAACCGCGCACGGTGCCGTTGGGCGGCCCCCGGGCGATGCTGGTCAGCCGAACGCTGCCGAACCGCGACCGCCGCATGGTGGGTGCCTGGTGCTTCGCCGATTTCTACGGTCCGACGGACATCGCCGGTCAATCCGGGATGCAGGTGCCACCCCACCCGCACACCGGGCTGCAGACCGTGAGCTGGTTGCTCGACGGCGAGGTGCTGCACCGCGACAGCCTGGGCAACGAGCAGTTGGTGCGACCGGGCGAGCTGAACCTGATGACCGCCGGTTTCGGCATCTCGCACTCGGAGGAGTCGCCGAGCGGGCACGGTCCGGCGCTGCACGGCGTGCAGCTGTGGGTGGCGCTGCCCGGTGCCCAGCGCGATGTCGCGCCGCACTTCGAGCACCACGGTGACCTGCCCGAGCTGGCCACGGCGGACGGCGTGGTGACGGTGCTGATGGGTGAGCTCGCCGAAGCCGAATCACCGGCGCAGGCCTACACGCCGTTGGTCGGCGCGGAGCTGTCGATCACGGCGGGTGGCACGTTGCGGCTCCCGGTGCGAACCGAGTTCGAGCACGCGGTGCTGGCGATTTCGGACGGGATCCTCGTCGACGACCGGCCGCTGGCCGTCGGCAGCATGCTCTACCTCGGACCCGGGCGCCGGGAAGTCCCGGTGCGCGCCGACCGACCGGCGCGGGCGCTGCTGCTTGGCGGCGTCCCGTTCGAAGAGCAGCTGGTCATGTGGTGGAACCTCGTCGGCCGTTCGCACGACGAGATCGCCCAGGCTCGCGCGGAGTGGGAGCACGGTCGCGCCGCGGCCGATCCGGCTGGTCGTTTCGGCGTCGTGCACGGGTACGCCGGTTCCGCGCTGCCCGCCCCTGAACTGCCGAACGTCGAGCTGCGGGCGCGCGGTCGAACCCGCCGGGCGACCTGACCGCGAAGCGGATCACGCCGTCCGGGGCTTTCCGTTGTGGATCAGGCGATGAACTTCGTGCTCGTGCGCCGGTACATAGTGGACCGTTGCGGGTCATGACTGATTGTCCTGGCAAGAACCGGGATTTCCGCTCACGAGCACGTACTGCTCGCCGCGCGGCTGATTCGGGTATTTGCGACAGCGCATCGGGACGCGGGTACTCGGCTGCGGTCTGGAGTTCGGGCTGCCCTGTTCGGGTCAACTTCGCTGCTTTGGTGTGATCGCGACCTCTTGGTGTCGTCCTATTAAGTTAGCCTAACCTTTGCTAACGTTCCGGCTGTCGCTCTGCCCGTTCCGGTCGCCGAGCTGAGGAGACACGTGGCTGTCGTCGACACCCTGCCCGAATCCGTTGCCGAGTCGGTTTTCGAGTGCGTGGGCAATACCCCCGTGGTCGCGCTGAACCGGTTGTTCCCCGAACCCGATGTGGAAGTGCTGGCCAAGCTGGAGCTGATGAATCCCGGCGGCAGCATGAAGGACCGCGCCGCCCGCCACATCGTCGAATGTGGACTGCGGGAAGGCTCGATCGGGCCCGGCAGCCACCTGGTGGAGAGCAGCTCCGGCAACTTCGGGATCGCGCTGGCGATCGCCGCCCGCATCCACGGCCTGCGGTTCACCTGCGTGCTGGACCCCAAAGCCGCCCGGGCGAACGTCGTGATCCTGCGGCACTTGGGCGCCGAGGTGGATGTGGTGACCGAGCCGGACGGCCTGGGCGGTTACCTGCAAACCAGGATCCGGCGCGTGCGGCAGATCCTGGCCAGCTCACCCGGCGCGATCTGGATCAACCAGTACGCCAACGACCGCAACTGGCAGGCGCACTACCACGGCACCGGCGCCGAGCTCGCCGCGCAACTGGTCCACCCGCCTTCGCACCTGTTCGGCGCGGTGAGCACCACCGGCAGCATCCTCGGCTGCTCCCGCCGGTTGCGGGAGAGCTTCCCCCAATTGCGGGTGGTCGCGGTCGACGCGGTCGGCTCGGTGATCTTCGGCGCGCCGCCCGGGCCGCGCGAGGTGCCCGGCATCGGCGCCAGCCGGGTGCCAGAACTGCTGGCCCCGGCCGAAATCGACGACGTCGTGCACGTCAACGACTTCGAGACCGCGATGGGCTGCCGGGACCTGCTGGCCGCCGAAGGCATCTTCGCCGGCGGATCCACCGGCGCCGTGGTGGCGGCCATCCGCCGGGCGCTGCCCAGGTTTCCGCGCCCCTGCCGGGTGGTCGCGGTGTTCCCGGATCGCGGCGACCGCTACCTCGACCTGGTTTACGACGACGACTGGCTCGCCGCCGCCCGGCAGCGCTGCTCGAACTGACGACGAGGAGATCCGGTGCCCACCGAGCGAGCCCCGAAGCCGCGCTACCCCGGCCGAGGTGCGGTCCCGGCCGTCCGCGACGGCGCAGCCGCGCTGCCCGAGATGTCCATTGTGGATTTTCCCGAGGGCGTGCCGCGCGGCGCGGACCGGCGGCCGACGGGCCGGGGCGTCGGCACTCGGTCGGAGCTGCGTTGATGGGCGTCGAACCGGCCGAACTGGTGATGCGGGACCTCATCGACGCGCTGCTGCAGGAAGACCTGGTCGAGTTCGGCACCTGCGTCGAGCCCGACCAGCCCGAGGGGCTCGACGGTGCGCAGTGGTGCCGGATGAAGGTGCCGACCGGATGGCTGAGCTGCCGGGTCCGTCCCGGCGGCCGACTGCAGCGCTACCGGTACGCCACCGGCCCGGTCTGGTACGCCGTAGACGGCGCGCCGCCGCGGTCGATTTCGCCGCCCGAACTGCTACTGGCGGCCTGCGGTGAGTTCGCGGCGGCCGACGACGCGGCCGAGGACGTGCGGGCATCGGTAGCGCACGCCGCGGCGCTGCTCGACCAGCGGGCCGGACTCGACCTCGCCCCGCAGGCCGGGGAGTTGCTGGCGGGCGAACGGTTGTCAGCGACCCGCAACCGCCCGTTCCACCCGACGGCGCGCGCCGCATCGGGCTGGTCGGCGGCCGAGCTGACCTGCTTCGGGCCGATGCGCGCGGAACCGCTCGGCCTGGACTGGGTGGCGGTGCGACGCGACCGGCTGCGCTTCGGCGGCGGGCCCGACTCGCAGCGGATGTCCGAGCTGATCCTCGACCCGGCGGCGCACCAGGAGCTCGAAGACGTGCTGGCGCACACCGCCGCCGTCACCGATGAGTTCTTGGCGGTGCCGGTGCATCCCTGGCAGTTCGACCACGTGCTGCCGACCCAGTTCACCGGAGAACTGGCCAGCGGTGCGGTGATTCCGCTGGTGCGCGGGCTCGGCCGGTTCCACCCCACCGCCTCGATCCGCACCCTGACCACCGCACCGGAGACGGCGCGGCACGTCAAACTGCCGCTCGGGGTGGCCACGCTGGGGGCGACGCGGTTGCTGCCGCCGCGCTACCTGGCCAACGCCGAACGCGCCCAGGAGAGCATGCGGGAACTGACCGACCGGGATCCCGTGCTGCGCCGCCGGGTCCTGCTCTGCGACGAGCGGATCTGGTGCGGTTGGCACGATCCCGCCGACGAGTTCGGCGACCGGCCCGGCCAGCTCGCCGCGCAGGTGCGGGTTTATCCCGAACTGGACGGATTGGCGTTGCCGATGGCCGCGTTGGCGGCGCACGAGTGGGGCGTGCTCGCCCCGGTGCTGTCGCAGCGGTTCGACCCGGTCGGTTTCTTCCGGCAGCTGGCGAGGGCGTTCTGCGAGGTCGGGTTCGGCTTCCTGCGCCACGGCGTGCTGCCGGAACTGCACGGGCAGAACGTCGTGGTCACGCTGCGGGGCGGGACGGTGGACCGGTTCGTGCTCCGGGACCACGACACGCTGCGGCTGTACCCGCGGTGGATGCGGGCGGCCGGAACGCGGGATCCGCGGTACGTGATCAAACCCGGTGCGCCGCAGTCGTTGCGGCTGGACTCCGCGGAAGCACTGGTCGGCTACTTCCAGACGTTGGGTTTGCAGGTGAACCTCTACGGCATCGCCGACGCGCTGTGCCGCCACTTCGGCCTGGCCGAAGAAGCGCTGTGGTCGCAACTGCGCGCGGCGGTGCTCGACTGCCTGCCACCGCTGCCCAAGCCCGTCGCCGAGGTCTTGCGCGCCCGGTTGCTGGACGCCGCGATGTGGCCGAGCCGGACCGTGCTCGGACCGCTGTTGAGCCAGGGCCGTGCCGCCGGGGTGAGCATGCCCGCCGGTACCGGATCCGTGCCGAACCCGCTGCTGGGCGAAGCGGTGGGCTAGGCCCGACATGCCAGTGCGTTGGGTGCGAGAAGGTGTTGCGGTGAATGAGGTTCTGGCTCGGGCCGCGGCGCGGCAGCGGCTGCTGAACGCGCTGGTGCGGGAAACCGGCGCGGAAGCGGTCGACGACCTGGTGCGGATCCCGCTGCGCGCAGCGGCCGGTGCGCTGGTCGCGGTGCTGCGCTACCGCTCCGAGTTCGGCCACCACACCTACCGCGGCGACCCGCTGCGGGAACTGCCCGGCGGTGACCGCGTTCCGATCGGCCACGACGAGTTCGTGGCGCTGGTTGCCGATGAGCTCGCCGCGCACAGCGGCGAAACCGGATCCAAGGCCGCGTTCATCGACCAGGTCACCAACAGCACCGCTCGGTCGGCGCGTTACCTGGCCCGCGATCCGGGCCCCCAGCCGACCGATCCACCGGGCAGCACGCGATTCGCCGAGCAGTCGGTGCTGTTGGGGCATCCGTTCCACCCGACGCCGAAGAGCGCGGAAGGGTTCAGCGACCGCGAGCTGGACCGCTACGCCCCGGAACTCGGCGCGTCCTTCCAACTGCACTACCTGGCGGTGGCCGCCGAATTGGTGGTCGAGGAACGCATCGCCGACGGGCCGTGGATCCCGCCGGAGGTCCAGGAGAAGGCCCGCGCCGCGTTGCGCGCGGGCCAGGCCGACCACGTGCTGCTGCCGGTGCACCCCTGGCAGGCGGCGCACCTGGGCAGGCATCCCGAGGTCAGGGCGCTGATCGAGGCGGGCGAGCTGGTGCCGCTGGGCCCGCTGGGCGAGGCGGTGTACGCGACGTCATCGGTGCGCACCGTGTGCGATCCCGGCTTCCCAACGGTGTGGAAACTGCCGTTGCACGTCCGCATCACCAACTTCATCCGCAACAACCCGGTGGAACACCTGCGCAGGGCCGTCGACGCCGCCCGGCTGATCGGCACGGCAGCCCGCGGATGGCGGCACGACGGGTTCGAAGTGCTGCTGGAAACCGGGTACCGGACGGTTGATCCAGCCGTGGTCGGGGAGCTGACCGGCGATTTCGCGGTGCTCTTCCGGCGGTTTCCGTTCGTCGGATCGGCGCTGGCGCCGCAGGTGCTCGCCGGGCTCCTGGAGGACCGGCCCGGCGGCGTCCCGGTGTTGGTGGATCTCGTGGCGCGGGCGGGCGGCTTGTCCGTCGACCACGTCGCCGCGTGGCTGCGGGAATACCTGCGGATCTCCCTGGCGCCGCTGCTGGCGGCGTTCACCGACGACGGCATCAGCTTCGAGGCGCACGTGCAGAACTGCCTGCTGCACACCGAGAACGGGTGGCCGCGGCGCTTCTTCGTCCGGGACATGGAAGGCACCAGCGCCAGCCGTGCGCGGGTTCGACTCGACGGTCTGCCGCCGGACAGCCCGGCGCTCTACGACGACGCCGAGGCCTGGATGCGGTTGCGGTACCACTTCATCACCAACCACCTCGGCCACCTGGTGCACGTGCTGGGCCGCCACACCCCGGCGGGGGAGCGGCGGTTGTGGGCCGTGGTCCGGGACTTCGTCCGCGAGTGCCCCGGCCGGTATGCCGCCGAACTGGTGAGATCACCAGTGCTGCCCGCGAAGGCGAACCTGCTCAGCCGCTTCGCCGAACGCGGCGAACGCCCGCTGTACGTCGACGTCCGCAACCCGATGTGCGAGGTGAACCGATGACACCCCCTGTATCAACTTCAATCCTCCCGAACCGCACCTCAGGGGAACGTGACGCAAGCCAGCCACAAGAAACCATGAAACGGAAGATTGGGTTGGGCGCGACCACAACTGTGAAATGCGGAGAGGCGGACCAGTGACCGCGGAGCTGGTGCGCGCCGCGCTGACCGCCCCGAGCTTCCAGACCGTGCGGCGCCGGGTGTTCCGCCAGCTCGTTTCCTCGCTGGTGTACGAAGGCGCGCTGCGCACCCGGCGGGACGGCGACGAGCACGTCGTGGCCGGGGTGGACTCGGCCGGTCGCGCGGTCCGCTACTCGTTCCGCGCGGTGCGCCGGTTCGGCTTCGACCGGGTCAGCCTGACTTCGGAGGTCCGCCGCGGCGATCGGGAAGCGGAATCGGTCAGCGGATTCCTCGCCGAAGTGCGCGGATCCCTGGACACCGACCCGGATCACCTCGCGGGCTTCGCGCGGGAACTGGAGGAAACCCTGTTCAAGGACGCGCTGGCCGAACACGTCCGCATCCAGCGGCGGACCGATCTGTGCACCGCCGACTACGACACCCTGGAATCGGCCATCACCGACGGGCACCGCTACCACCCCACCTACAAATCGAGGCTGGGCTTCGACGCCGCCGACAACATCGCCTACGGCCCGGAGTTCGCGCAAGCGGTGCGCCCGCTGTGGCTGGCCGCCCACCGCGGCATCACCGAAGTAGCCGCGTCCCGAACGGTCGACGACCAGTACGTGACCGACCAGCTGGGCGCAGCGGCGACGACCTTCCGGCGGCGCATCGCGGAAACCGGCGGCAACCCGCAGGACTACGCGCTGGTACCGGTGCACCCATGGCAGTGGCGGGAGCGGATCGCCCGCGCGTTCACCGACCAGCTCAGCAGCGGCGCGCTGATCCCGCTCGGCGAAGACCCGCACGAATACGTCGCACAGCAGTCGATCCGCACCATGGCCTGCCGCGACGATCCGGGGCGGCCGTACCTGAAACTGTCCATGTCCATTGTGAACACTTCGACCAGCCGCGGGCTCGCCGCGCACACCGTGCGCAACGCGCCCCGGATCACCGACTGGTTGCGCGACGTGGTCGACGGTGACGAGCTCCTGCGCGACGAGCTCCGCCCCATCCTGCTCGGCGAAGTGCTCGGCGTGTCGGTGAATCCGGACGCCGGACCGCTGCAGGCGGACACCTACGGCGCGCTGGCCTGCATCTGGCGGGAAAGCCTGCATCGACACCTCGCGCCGGGCGAACGCGCTGTGCCGTTCACCGGGCTGACCGCGTGCCGGGTCGACGGCACGCCGCTGATCGACCCGTGGGTGCGGGAAGCGGGCGTGCCGGCATGGGTGCGCCGGATGGTGCGGGTCAGCGTCCTGCCGCTGGTGCACCTGCTGTGCCGACACGGCATCGCGTTGGAATCGCACGCGCAGAACATGGTGCTGGTGCACCGGGGCGGCGAGCCGAGGAGGGTGGCGCTCAAGGACTTCCACGACGGGGTGCGCTTCTCCCGCGAACACCTGGCCGCGCCCGATCTGTGCCCGGAGCTGGCCGGGACACCAGCGCACCACGAGAACCGGAACTCGTTCGTCGAAACCGACCAGCTCGGTCTGGTCACCGACTTCCTGCTGGACGCGTTCTGCTTCATCAACCTGGGCGAGTTCGCGATGTTCCTGGCCGACCACTACGAATTCGGCGAACGGTCGTTCTGGCGGCTGGTGCGCGACGAGATCCGCGCCTACCAACAGCGGTTTCCGGAACTGGCCGACAGGTTCGCGCTTTTCGACGTGTTCACCCCTAACATCGAGGTGGAGAAGTTGACCACCCGTCGTCTGCTGCCGGACACCGAACTCCGGCTGCACACCGTGCCGAACCCGCTCGCCGAGGTGGACTGATGCCGCGCAGCAACAGCTCCGCCTGGTCCGGCGGAGCCGCCCTCGACGACCATTGGGGTAACGTTGCGTGATCAGCTGAGCAAAATCGTGCAGGACAGCGTCGGCGGCGAACCGGTCTGCCTGTTCGCCTACGACCTGGACCAACTCACCGAACACGTTCGGACCACGGTCGAATCGCTACCGCCGCGCTGCCGGATGTTCTACGCGATGAAGGCCAACAGCGCCGATCGGCTGCTGCGGGCACTCGCGCCGCTGGTCGCCGGTTTCGAAGTCGCCTCCGGCGGCGAACTCGCCAAGGCGCGCGCCGTCGGCGCGACCACCCCGGTGATCTTCGGCGGTCCGGCCAAGACCGCCGCGGACATCGAGCAGGCATTGGTGCAGGACGTCCTGCGGCTGCACGTGGAAAGCGTGCTGGAACTGCACCGGATCTCCGAGGCCGCCACCAGGCTCGGCCGCACCGCGGACGTGCTGCTGCGGGTCAACCTCGCGGGCCCGTTCCCCACCGCGACCCTGGCGATGGCCGGTCGCCCCACCCAGTTCGGCATCTCCGAAGAAGCGCTGCCCGAGGCGGTCGCCACCGCGCAAGCGCTGCCGGGGGTCCGGCTGGTGGGATTCCACCTGCACTCGCTGTCCAACAACCTCTCCGCGCCCGCGCACCTGGACCTGCTGGACCACTACCGGCGCACGGTGTCGGGTTGGGAGCGGGAGTTCGGGATCCGCTGCGAGGTGCTCAACGTCGGCGGCGGCATCGGGGTGAACTACGCAGCGGTGGCCGAGCAGTTCGACTGGGCCCACTTCACCCGCGAACTGCCCGCCGTGATCGACGAATTCCCGCGGCACTGGCGGGAAATCGACTTCGAGTGCGGCCGGTACCTGGTCGCCGAGTGCGGCCAGTACGCGGTCGAGGTCATGGACGTCAAACGCAACCACGGCGTGGACTACGTGCTGGTGCGCGGCGGCACCCACCACTTCCGGCTCCCGGTGTCCTGGCAGCACAGCCACCCGTTCACCGTTGTGCCGGTGGAGCAGTGGTCGTCGAGTGCGCCACGCCCCGAACTGCGGGACACGCCCGTCACCGTGGTCGGCGAGCTGTGCACACCCAAGGACGTCCTAGCCCGCGACGCGTTCGTGACGCGGGTGCGGCCCGGCGACGTGCTGGTGTTCAGCCACGCCGGGGCCTATGGCTGGGAGATCTCACACCACGACTTCCTCAGCCACCCCCACCCAAACCAACTCTGCTACGGCGACACCGCCTGACCGCGCCTTGGTGAAGAGCCGCGCCGCAACGGAACTCGGGTCGCGCGGTTCACCTGGGCGGGGCAGGAGTCTTCGTCGTTGCGAACCCGCGCCGGTGGTGTGCGTGTTGGGCGAGGGGTTGGGGTGGGGCAGAGGTTGGTGGTTAAGTCAATGGACGGTTTGCGCGGCTTCGTGGTGTGGTGCGGACACCTTGCCAACTTTCCCGGTGGTGCGGATCTGGTCGAGACTCGGGGTTTGGGTCGCGAGCGAGGAGAACGTGGCATGGCGGAGCTGGCTGATCTATCGGCCGTGGATCTGGTGTCGGCGTACCGGGCGGGCGAGACCTCGCCCGTCGAGGTCATCGATGCGGTGCTGGACCGCGTCGATTCCTGCGAATCCAAGGTGTGCGCCACCTATGCGCTGGATCCCGAGGCGGCGCGCGAGGCCGCGCGGGCCTCGCAGCGGCGCTGGCGCGGCGGCGCACCCGCCGGGCCGGTCGACGGAGTGCCGGTGACCGTCAAGGAGAACATCGCCACCCGGGGAACCCCCGTGCCGCTTGGCACGGCGGCCACCGAACTGGTCCCGGCCAGGGACGACGCCCCCGCGGCCGCGCGGCTGCGGGAAAGCGGCGCGGTGATCTTCGCCAAGACCACCATGCCGGACTACGGCATGCTCACCTCGGGCGCCTCCAGCTTCCACCAACTGGCCCGCAATCCGTGGGACCTGACCCGCACCCCGGGCGGTTCCAGCGCCGGTGCGGGCGCGGCCGCCGCGGTCGGGTACGGCCCGCTGCACGTCGGCACCGACATCGGCGGTTCGGTTCGGCTGCCCGCCGGGTGGTGCGGGGTGGTCGGCCTCAAACCCAGCTTCGGCCGGATCCCGGTCGACCCGCCGTATGCCGGTCGGGCCATCGGCCCGCTGACCCGCACGGTCGCCGATACCGCGCTGTTGACCTCGGTGCTGTCCGCGCCGGATGCCCGCGACCACACCTCGCTGCCGCCCGCCGACCTCGACTGGACGCGGCTGGACGGCAAGGTTCGCGGCTTGCGCATCGCCCTGCTGCTCGACCACCGGGTCGGCCTGCCGGTCGAACCCGCGATCACCGCCGCCGTCACCGCCGCGGCGCAGCTGTTCGAAACGGCCGGTGCGGCGGTGGAACCGATCGATCCGTTCCTGTCCCGCGAGATGCTCGACGGCATGAACCTGTTCTGGCGCTTCCGGTCCTGGACCGACATCGCGGCGCTGCCACCGGAGCGCCGCGCCAAGATCCTGCCGGGCATCGCGCAGTGGGCGACCAGCGCCAAGGACGTTTCCGCCGCCGAGGTCTTCCACGGCTACAGCCAGATGGATGCGATCTCGGCGGCGGCCAACCGGGTGACCCGCGACTTCGACTACGTGCTGTCCCCGGTGGCGGCGATCCCGCCGTTCCCGGCGGAGCAGGCCTATCCGACCAACGACCCGATGCGTCCGTTGGAGCACATCGCGTTCACGCTGCCCTACAACATGTCCGGGCAACCGGCCGTCTCGGTCAACTGCGGCTGGACCCCGGCGGGGCTGCCGATCGGCCTGCAGATCGCGGGCAAGCGCTTCGACGACCTGGGCGTGCTCCGCCTGGCCCGCGCCTACGAACAGCTCCGGCCCGCGCAACGCCCGTGGCCGACCGTGTGACCTGCTTGCCGTCGCGGTTCAGCGGGCGGCGCGTCGGTGCGAGCGTCGCCTGCCGCGCAGGATTTGCCCGAAGAAAAGCGTCACCGCACTGGCCAGCGCGGTGCCGCCCATGATCATCATGAGTATCGCGCCCACGGCGATGTTGAAGAAGTGCTCATCGAGATCGACAGGGGTCGCGGCGCCGACGTCCCGGCCGCTGAAGATCACCCGGCAGGTCTCGTCCGGTGACGGAGTGCACGGCGGCTCGTAGTTGATCAGCGCTTCCAGCGGGAACCCGATCGCCGCGGCACCCCCGATCGCCATGAGCGGTGTGAGGACCAGGACCGACGCAGGCGCTCTGCGCTGAGACATCAACACCCCACGCATCTCGATCAAGCTGCTCGGCACCGATTGTGCCGCGCCGTGCTCGGGCTGGCGCCCGTCGATCCCGCGCCGGTCAGGCGCCGAGCAGGTCGGTGAAGCGCGGCAGCCCGATGTTGCCGCCGGAGATCACCACGCCGATACGCGGTGGCGGGGTGATCCGCCCGGCCAGCAGGGCCGCGATGCCGACCGCACCGCTGGGTTCGATCACCAGCTTCAGCCGCTCGAAGGCCAAGCGCATCGCCGACCGGATCTCGTCGTCGCTGACCAGCACGATCTCGTCGACCAGCCGCTGGTTGACCGAGAAGGTGAGCTCGCCGGGGGTGTCGGCGGCGAGGCCGTCGGCGATGGTGCGGGCCACCGGGATCGTCACCCGCTCACCCGCTGCCAGCGATCGCTTCGTGTCGTCGGCGGAGTCCGGTTCGACGCCGACGACGCGGATTGCCGGGTTGAGCGCCTTGGCCGTCGTCGAGCACCCGGCGATCAGCCCGCCACCGCCGACCGGAACGAGCAGCGCGTCCAGCGGACCGGTCTCCTCCAGCAGCTCCAGCGCGGTTGTGCCCTGCCCGGCCATCACGTGCGGGTGTTCGTAGGGCGGGATCAGCGTCAGCCCGCGGTCGGCGGCGAGCCGCTGGCCGAGAACCTCCCGGTTCTCGGAGTAGCGGTCGTAGGTGACGACCTCGGCGCCGTAGCCGCGGGTCGCGTCCAGCTTCGCCGTCGGCGCGTCCTCCGGCATCAGGATCACGGCGGTGGCGCCGAGCAACCGGCAGGCCAGCGCGACCGCTTGGGCGTGGTTGCCGGAGGAGTACGCCGCCACGCCGCGACTGAGCTGTTCCGGGCTCAGCC
Source organism: Saccharopolyspora antiqui (assembly GCF_052246905.1). Lineage (NCBI taxonomy): Bacteria > Bacillati > Actinomycetota > Actinomycetes > Pseudonocardiales > Pseudonocardiaceae > Saccharopolyspora > Saccharopolyspora antiqui. The sequence continues at coordinate 194,391 of NZ_JBQQBO010000004.1, read as the reverse complement.
GGGAGATCGCGTTGTAGGCGCCGCGGAACTTGAACGCGCCCATCCGCTGGAAGTTCTCGCACTTCAGGAAGACCTCGGCGCCGACGAGTTCGTTCAGCGTGCTGGAGGTGACCACTGGCGTGCGGTGCGCAACGCCGTCCAGACGCTTCGCCGCGTCCCGCACGTCGTCCACGGTCACGATCTCGCTCACTGGCGCCCCTTCCGGTCGACATTCGACACCGATGATATGGCGCACGAACCACCGGTGGCTGTGGCGTTCGACAACTGTCTACATTGGACGAATCACCAGGCGTGCGGGTCATCGCCCCAGCGCTGCGGAATTCCGGTGGTGGCGAGGTCGATGGCCGCTTCGACGAGCTCGACCATTCGCGCCAGGTCGCGGCCCGGATCGGCGCACGTCGCCTGCAGGCCGATGCGCAGCGCGGCGCAGACCATCCCGACGAGCACCCGCGGGCGCAGATCCGTCGCCGGGTCGACGCCCTGCCGCGCGGCGATCTCGACGGTCAGCCGCTCCTCGTTGTTCGCCAGGCGGCGCAGGTTGCCCGCCAGCAGCGACGGCGTGTTGGTGATCAGGTGCTGGACCCGGAGGAACCGCCCGACGCCGTCGCCGGAGGCCGACTCCCGCACCATGTCCAGCGCCGCGTGCCGCAGCGCGGCCAGCGGCGGTTCGTCCGCGGGCCGAGCGGTGAGCGCATCCAGCATCAAGTCGTCGAATTCGGCGCCCTTGGCCAGTGCGAGGTCCTCCTTGCTGGCGAAGTAGCGGAAGAACGTGCGCGAGGAGACCTCCACCTCGGCGGTGATCTCGTCGATGGTCGTCGCCTCGTAGCCCTTCGTCAGGAACAGGTCCAGGCCCGCGTCGAGCAGGGCGGTCCGCGTGCGCTGCTTCTTGCGGGCGCGCAGGCCGTTCTGGTTGCTCGGGGCGCTCATGGCGACCATTGTGCCATTGCGACAGGTGGAGACATAAGTCATTGGTTGACAATTGGCACTGATTGACACTTTCTGTATCGTCGGTGGCGATCGGTATCGGCGAAGGAGTTTCAATGAGCAACGGCCTGGAAATCCGCCTCGCGTCCCGCCCGAAGGGTTGGCCGACGCTGGAGAACTTCGACATCGTCGAGGTCGAGACACCGCAGCCCAGCGAAGGGCAATTGCTGGTGCGCAACCTGGTGATGAGCGTCGATCCGTACATGCGGGGCCGGATGAACGCGGGCAGGTCCTACGTGCCGCCGTACGAGGTGGGCCAGGCGATGTACGGCGGAGCGGTCGGCGAGGTCGTCACCGCCAATGCCGAGGGGTTCGAACCCGGTGACGTCGTGTTGCACAACCTGGGCTGGCGCGATTACGCGGTGGTCGACGCCAAGCACACCACCAAGGTCGACCCGCAGGCCGCGCCGCCCGGTGCCTACCTCCACGTGCTCGGCATGCCCGGCCTGACGGCCTACGTCGGCTTGGTCGACGTCGCCGAGCAGCAGGAAGGCGACGTGGTGTTCGTCTCCGGTGCGGCGGGCGCGGTGGGTTCGTTGGCCGGGCAGATCGCCAAGCTGCGCGGCGCGTCCCGGGTGATCGGCAGCGCCGGGTCCGCGGAAAAGGTCCGCTACCTCATCGAGGAAGTCGGCTACGACGCCGCGTTCAACTATCACGACGGCCCGGTCGTCGAGCAGCTCAAGGACGCCGCGCCGGAGGGCATCGACGTCTACTTCGACAACGTCGGCGGGGAGCACCTGGAGGCGGCCATCTACGCGCTCAACGACTTCGGCCGGGTCGCCGAGTGCGGCATGATCTCGCAGTACAACAACGCCACGCCACAACCCGGCCCGAACAACATGTCCATGCTGGTCAGCAAGCGGCTGAAGTTGGAAGGCTTCATCGTGACCGACCGCGCCCACCGCAAGGACCAGTTCATCGCCGAGGTCGGCGGCTGGCTGCGCGAAGGCAGGATCAACTACCGCGAAACGGTCGTCGAGGGCCTCCGAAACGCCCCCGAAGCCTTCCTCGGCCTCCTACGCGGCGAGAACACCGGCAAGATGCTCGTCAAGATCGCCTGACCACGATCGGATGGTGAGTGAAGGGCACCTTTTACCAAGTAAGTTGGCGAAAGGTGCCCTTCACTCCTCACTGGAACGGGTTGCGCGTCCGGGGACGGGGTGGTTGAGGTCGGCGGGGATGTTCAGTCGCCGGGGTGGGCGTGTAGCCACTCGTCCCAGGTGGTCTTGCCGCGACGGCCGCCCGGGCAGGTCATGTCGGCGGCGATCCGGCGCAGCCGTTTCGGTGCCGCGACGTTGAACACCCGCCGGGTCCGCCCGCGGGCGGACTGCCAGGTCCGCACCGCTTCGCGCAGGCTGAGCACCTCCGGGCCGCCGTAGTCCTCGCGCCGACCTCCGGCGCCGTTGCGGATGCATTCGGTGAGATATTCGGCGAAATCGCGCGCGTCGACGGGCTGGACCGGCAGCGCGCCGGGCAGCGGCAGCACGGGCAGGCGCATCGCGCGGCCCAGCATCCGGTCCAGCAGCCAGTGGAACAGGGTGGCGCGAGCGATCGACCACGGCACGTCGGCGACGCTGACGAGCTCTTCGGCGGTGTGCTTCAGCCGCAGGTAGGGCATGGTCGGCCGGTCCACGCCGACGATGGAGACGTACAGGAAGTGCTGGACCTTGGCCGCGGCGGCGGCTTCGAGCAATCGGCTGGTGCCGTCGACGTCGACATCGGGCGGGCTGCGCCAGAAGTCGACGGGATGCGCGAAACCGCGCTGCGCGGTCGGTGACCAGGTGGCCGCGTGCACCAGGGTGTGGGCGTCGGCGACCGTTTCGGGCACACCCTGCCCGGTGGCCAGATCGCCCTGCACCCACTCCACTTCGGGATCGGTGCCGGGTCGGCGGGTCAGGATCCGCACCTGGTGCGTGGGTTTGAGCAGCCGCACCAGTTCGCTGCCCAGGTGTCCGGTTCCCCCGGTGATCGCGACCGTGTCCATGTCGGCACCCCCGGATCAACTGTCCCACCGGGGTGCCTGGGCCGCGAGGTTAGCGGTGCTCCAGCAGCGGGCCGGTGAGGCCGTTCAGGACGTCGCCGATCGCGGGCAGCAGGCCCGGCCGTTGGGGCCCGGGACCGCTGGGCGGGGTCGGCTGCGGCTCGGGCTGCGATGGCGGAGCGGTTTCGCTGGGCTCGTCCGAGGGCTGCGGCGGGGCGGACGGCTGGGGCTGCGCGACGGGCTGCGGGGACTCGGACGGCTGGGGCTGCGCGGACTCCTCGGCAGTCGGCTTCGGCTTCGACTTGGTGGTGGTCTTCGAGGTCTTGGCCGCCGCAGCCTGCTCGGTGGCCTGGGGCTTCGTCGCCGCGGGTTCGGTGGTTTCGCTGGCGGCCAATCGCGGTTGCGGCGCCGTCGGGGCGGCCAGGTCCGGCACGGTCGTGGCGACCTCGGGTGCGAGCAACTGGGCGGCGGGCTGGGCCGCCGCCTGCGGAGCTGGTTGCGGGGCGGCCACCGGTGACCCTTGCGTGCCGTAGTGCGCACTGCTGACCGCGATAACCGTGAGGAACACCGCGACCGCGTAGCCGATCACGCGAGGGGGAGTGGCGTGCTGCCACGATTTGGGTTCTTCCCGCCGGTGGCGACCGCGGGTGCGGGCCCGCGGCAACGACGACATGCGCACTTCTGTCACCCCACCTGTCGGCTGGAAGGACTGTCCACGACCGGTATCACCCGAACGAGTGATGACGGCCGGTCGCACCCTACGTCACGGTCCGGTCGCGCCGCCAGCCCCCGGGTGTGCCGATTTGCAAGATCGTCACTGGTCAGCGGGGTGGGGGCGGTGCTCAGCCGTCGGTGACCACGCGGAAGCCGAGGTTGCCGCCGGAGCTGTCCGGCGTGTTGCTGGTGCGGGCGCCCAACCGGTAGCGGTTGCAGTAGGAGTGGTGGCACAGGTACGAGCCGCCGCGCATCACCTTCGCGTCGCCGTCCGGCGGTCCCGTCGGGTTGGTCACCGGGGCCGCATCGTGGTCGGTGCGCCACCAGTCCGCGCACCACTCCCAGACGTTCCCGGCGACGTTGTAGAGCCCGAAACCGTTGGGCGCGAAGGCATCCACCGGTGCGGTGCCGCGATAACCGTCCTCGGCGGTGTTCTTGACCGGGAACCGCCCCTGCCAGATGTTGCACATGTGCTGACCGTCCGGGGTCAGGTCGTCACCCCACGGGTACCGGCTGCGGGACCGGCCGCCGCGCGCCGCGTACTCCCACTCCGCCTCGGTCGGCAGTCGAGTACCCGACCAGCGGCAATAGGCGACCGCGTCGTGCCAGGACACGTGCACCACCGGATGATCCGCGCGATCCGCCGAGGTGGAACCGGGTCCTTCCGGTGCCCGCCAGTGCGCGCCCTCGACCCCGCACCACCACGGCGTCTGCTGCGGGCGGGGTGAGATCTTGCGCAGCGCGCCGGGCAGGAACCCGGCGAAGACGTAGGACCAGCCGAACCGCTCGGCATCGGTGACGTAGTCGGTCGCATCGACGAATTCGGCGAAGGTGGCGTTGGTCACCGCGTGCACGGCGACCCGCAGTGGCGGCAGCTCGACCTGCCGGATCGGGCCTTCGGCATCGGCGGCGAAGCCGTCGGCATCATCGCTGCCCATCTCGAACACGCCGCCCGGCAACCGCACGAACTCGGCCGCGCTGACCGCCTCCGACGCGGGTGCCGGTGAACTCCGCGCGAGTGGCGCGCCGCCGCCCAGGTCAGCTCTGGTCGGACCGCAGCAGCCGGAGTGTTGGGAACCCGTCACGGGCCAACCGTAAACCGCACGGCCCAGCACGGGTGCGACCTGTCGGTCGAACCCGTGCGTCCGCTTCGACGGGTATCTTGTCGATCAACGCTGATCGCGAGGTGTGTTTTGGTGAAGCTGCTCAATGATGCCTTCGACGTCCTGCCCACCGACCGGGTCGCGGCCACGCTGGTCGGCCGGGTGCACGACCCCGACGAGTCCGGGCCCGCCATCGTGGCGGTGCGCGGCGAGGAACTGGTGGACCTCACCGGCGTCACCCCGACGCTGACCGACCTGCTGGAACACCCCGAACCGGCCGAACTCGCGCGCACCGCGACCGGGCGCAAGAGCTGGTCGCTGGCGCAGGTGCTGGACAACTCGCTGACCGGCGGCGCGGGACCGCGCCTGCTGGCGCCCGCCGACCTGCAGGTGCTCAAGGCGGCTGGGGTGACCTTCGTCAAGAGCATGCTGGAGCGGGTGATCGAGGAACGCGCGGGTGGCGACGTGCGGCGCTCTGCCGAGATCCGCACCCAGGTGGAGGAGGCGATCGGCGGCACCCTGGCCACCGTCGTGCCCGGCTCCGAGCAGGCGCAGTCGGTCAAGGAAGTGCTGGTGCGCGACGGGCTCTGGTCGCAGTACCTGGAGGTCGGGCTCGGACCGGACCCGGAGATCTTCACCAAGGCACCGCTGCTGGCCGCGGTCGGCACCGGGGCCGACGTCGGCATCGCGGCCGGATCGGAGTGGAACAACCCGGAACCCGAGGTAGCACTGGCGATCCGCTCCGACGGCCGGATCGTCGGCGCGACGCTGGGCAACGACGTCAACCTGCGCGACGTCGAGGGCCGCAGCGCGCTGTTGTTGCCGAAGGCCAAGGACAACAACGCTTCGGCGTCGCTGGGGCCGTTCCTGCGGCTGTTCGACGACGGGTTCGGACTCGATGACGTGCGCACCCTGGACCTTCGGCTGGAGGTCGTCGGCGAGGACGGGTTCGTGCTCGATGGGCTGAGCTCGATGCGGGAGATCAGCCGCGACCCGCAGGACCTCGCCCGCGCCGCGCTCGGCCGCCACCACCAGTACCCGGACGGCCTGATCCTCTACACCGGGACGCTGTTCGCGCCGACCGAGGACCGCGGCGCGCCGGGCAAGGGTTTCACCCACCACCTCGGCGACGTCGTGCGGATCTCGACCCCGAAGCTGGGCACCCTGGTCAACCGGGTGGCGCATTCCGAGCAGTGTCCGGAGTGGACGTTCGGGGTGCGGGCCCTGCTGGCCAACCTCACCGCGCGGGGCCTGCTGGCGGGATAGCGAAGTGCGGCTTGTGGCTCCGCGAGATGTCGGAGTCCGAGGTAGGCGTAGGCCCGCTCGCGGTCCATGCTGGAGCAGGGCGAGGCGCGCCGCTTCGTCGAGGTCCTCGTGCGGTTGGATAGCGGATTTCCGGCCCGCCGATCGGCGGGCCGGAAATCCATTGTGGACGGTTAACGGTGGCCGAGCAGGCGGATGTCCCGCCGCAACTGCGCCACCGCGTCCCGAAGACCGCGGCGGCTCGGCGCATCCTTGCCATCGAGCACATCGGTGAACATGACGGCACCCAGGATCAGCACCAGCAAAAAGGCCACAACGACGACGAACACGAGACTCACCCCTTCTGCCTTGCACATCGATCAAGCGCGGCGTTCGTTACCGGTGTAGGGGCGCCTGGGCGCAGTGACGTGCGTTGCAGTCGCCGACGGGTGGGGCGCTGGGGCCACTCGGTGCGCCCGGCCTCGCAGCGGCCGCGAGGTCCGACCGAATGGACGGCTTCGGCCCAAACCCGCGAAGACTAATCTGGAGAGATGGCGACCAATCGGCCCAATCCGGCGCAATGGGTCTGGTACGCCTTCGGTGGCAAGCTGCCGGGCCGGTGCGCCGAGTGGGTGTTGCACGACGTCACCTGCCGCACCTGGGTGCTGCGCCACCTGGCCCGCGCCCTGACCCAGCTGGCGCCGTTCTGCGTGCTGGTGCTGCTGCCCGGTCCGCTGTGGATCCGGTTGACGTCGATCCTGCTCGGTTTGCTGGTCGGGCTGTTCTACTCGGTCTGCTACATGGGCGAGGCCGCCGAGCACCGCTCGATCAAGCACGGCTTCCCGCCCGGCGTCGCGAGGGACACCCGGGAGCTGCGCCGCGACGTCCAGCGGGCGGCCAGGTACGGCGTCGGCTACCGGCCGTGGTGGGAGTAGCCCCGGATGGATCAGCTCGACGTGGCGCTGGCCGACGCCGAAATCGCCGGGTACTGGACGGATCGCGTCGATCGGCCGACGCCCCGGGAGCCGCTGGCCGGTGCTGATCGCGCGGATCTCGTGGTGGTCGGGGGCGGGTTCACCGGGCTGTGGGCGGCGATCCTGGCCAAGCAGCGGCGCCCGGACACCGATGTGCTGCTGCTCGAAGCGCACCGGCTCGGGCACGGCGGCAGCGGCCAGAACGGCGGATTCGTCTCGGAATCCCTGACGCACGGCCTCGCGCACGGCGCCTGGCTGTGGCCAGCCGAGATCGGGCGACTGGTGGAACTGGGCCGGGAGAACCTGCGGGCGATCGAGAAGTTCGTCCGCGACGAGGGCATCGAAGCGGACTTCCGGTTGTGCGGCAAGACCAGCGTCGCCACCGAACCGCACGAGGTGGGCGAGCTGAGCGACGAAGCCGAGCTGTACCGGGAACACGGCATGACGGCGCGCTTCCTGGGCGCGGGTGGGGTGCGCGCGGAGGTGCACTCGCCGACGTATCGGGCGGGCCTGCGCCTGCCGGACGCGGGTGGCCTGGTCGACCCCGCGCGCCTGCTCTGGGGCCTCGCCGAGGCGGCGCAGCGGCTCGGCGTGCGCAGCCACGAGGGCACCGCGGTGCGCGGGTTGCGCCGTCGCGGCGCCGAGGTCCGGGTGGCGACTCCACAGGGGACGGTGCGGGCCGGTGGGGTCGTGCTGGCCACCAACGCGTTCCCGGCCCCGCTGCGGTCGATCCGCCGGTACGTGCTGCCGATCTGGGACTACGCGCTGGTCACCGAGCCGCTGTCGGCCCAGCAGTGGGATTCGCTGGGCTGGCGCGACCGGCAGGGCGTCACCGACAGCGCCAACCGGTTCCACTACTACCGCCCGACGCCCGACGGCCGGATCCTGTGGGGCGGCTATGACGCGGTGTACTACTTCGGCGGACGCACCGGTTCGGGGTTGGCTCGGCACGACGCCGCGCACCGCCAGCTGGCGCGGAACTTCTTCCGCACCTTTCCGCAACTGGAAGGCCTGCGCTTCACCCACCGCTGGGGCGGCCCGATCGATTCCACCACCCGTTCCACGCCGCTGTTCGGCTGCACCAGGGGCATCGCCTACGCGGTCGGCTACACGGGGCTGGGGGTGGCGGCCTCCCGGTTCGGCGCGCAGACCGCGCTGGACCTGTTGTGGCAGCGGGACACCGAGCGGACCCGGCTGAGCATGGTGCGCCAGCAGCCGATGCCGTTTCCGCCGGAACCGCTGCGCTGGCCGCTGGTGCAGTTCACCCGCAGGGCCCTCGCGCGCGCCGACGCCGACCGGGGCCGCCGCGGCCGCTGGCTGCGTTTCCTGGACCGCCACGGCATCGGATTGGGCAGCTGAACCCGCGACGATCAGCAGCGGTCGGCTGGCTACTGCGCCTCGGGGAAGAGCGGGGTCGCGGCGCGCAGCAGTTCGCGCAGGTCGTGTTGCGGGATGGCGTGGGAGAACAGCCAGCCCTGGTAGGCGTCCACGCCCAATCCCTTGAGGACGTGGAACTGGATGGCGGTTTCCACGCCTTCGGCGATGCAGCGGCGGCCCATGGCGCGGGCCATGTCGACCACGGCTCGGGTGACGGCGAAGTCGGCCGGGTCGCCGCCGATGCCGGAGATGAACCGGCGGTCGGCCTTGATGATCTGGGCGGGCAGGTCCTTCAGCCGCGCCAGCGACGAGTAGCCGGTGCCGAAGTCGTCGACGGCGAAGCTGACGCCCATTTCGGCGACGGCGTGCATGGCGGAACGGGCCTGGGCGGGCAGGTCGACGAGCGCGGTTTCGACGAGTTCCAGGACCACTCGCGCTGGGTCGATGCCGGTCTCGTTGAGGGCGTCGGAGATGGTCGGGATGAACTTGGGATCGCCGGGCACGAGTCCGGCCAGGTTGACGGCGATCCGGATCTCCTGGCCGCCCGACATCGGCCACTGCACGGCGTCGTGCAGGGCGGCGCGCAACACCCAGCGGTCCAACTTGCCGAGCAGATCGCCTTGTTCGGCGATGGGCAGGAATTCTCCCGGGGAGAGCATCCCGCGCTCGGGATGCGGCCAACGCACGAGTGCTTCGGCGCCCACGATCGAGCCGTCGGAGGCGACCACCGGCTGGTAGTGCAGCAGCAGTTCGTCGCGGGCCAGGGCCACCCGCAGCTCGCCTTCCATGTGCAGCTGCCCGTCGGCGGAGGCGATGAGGGTGGGGCTGGCCAGCGAGACCTTGCCGGGGCCGCTGCGCTTGGCCTCGAACATCGCCACGTCGGAGAACCTCAGCATGTCCTCCGCCGTGGTGTTGGCCTGGACCGGCATCGCGGCGCCGATCGAGGCCGACACGCGGACCAGCTGGCCCTGCACCGGGATGGCGGTGCGCAGCAGCGCGGAAACCCGGGTGGCCAGCGCGTCGAGCCCGCCGACCGCGTTGATGTCCGAGCAGACGATCACGAACTCGTCGCCGGAGAGCCGCACCACGGTGCACTCCGGCGGCACGCCGTTCTCCAGGATCCGGGCCAGCGCGACGAGCAGTTCGTCACCCGCGTCGTGGCCGAGCGAGTCGTTGATCCGCTTGAACTTGTCGATGTCGCAGAACAGCACGGCGGTGCGGGCGCGCTCCGGGCCGGTGAGGTATGCGGCGAGCAGTTCCTTGACCGCGGCCCGGTTGGGCAGGCCGGTGAGGTCGTCGTGGGTGGCCCGGTGGTGCAGGACCTCGGCCTGCCGGTGCCGTTCGGTGATGTCCTGGAACACCACCAACCAGAACTGCGACCCGTCGTCCTGCACCGACAGCGAGGTGTGCAGTTCGCAGGACACCGGCTGCCCGTCGGCGCGCAGCAGCAACCGCTGCAGGACGCTCGGGTTCGCGCCGTCCGGGCGCAACGCGCCCTTGGCCGGTCGCAGCGACCCGGCCTGGTCCTGCGGATGGCTGAGATCGTCGGCGGTGCACCCGCGCAGCTGGTCCAAGCGGTAGCCGAGCAGTCGGCACAGCGCGTCGTTGGCGTCGACCAACCGCTCGGACTGGTCGAACAGGCCGATGCCGACCGGCGCGACCGCGAGCAGATCGGTGAAGCGCTGGCTGGACCGCCGCAGCCGGGTCAGGGCGACGTCGGGTTCCGCGGTCTTGGGCGCGGCTTCCAGCTCGGCGTGGTAACCGGCCAGGCCCGGGGCGGACTCGGCGCGGCTTTCTTCTCGACCGCGCAGGACTTCGATGTGCTCGGTGCCGGGCCGCGACATCACCCAGCTGGAGCCCTCCAGCACCTTCGCGAACCGCTTCAGGGGCGCCAGGCGTTGCGCGATCTCGTCGTAGCTCGCGGCGCCGCTGGGGTCGACCGCCAGCGTGGCCAGCGAGAGGCTGACCGGTGCGTCGCCCACCCTGCGCGGTTGATCCAGGACCGCCGAGGCCAACGCGTCCAGGTCGGCCGGTGCGCAGGCGATGAGGAAGTCGTCGCCGCCGACGTGCGCGACCTGCACCGAATCCATCGAGGTGGCCGCATCGGTGAGGCTGCGGCCGATCGCGCGGATCAGCTCGTCGCAGGCGGCGATCCCGGCGTGGTCGTTGAGCGCCTTGAAGGAGTCGACGTCCAGCCATCCCGCGATGAACTCGTCGTCCTGGTCGAGACGCCGACAGATCTCGCGGGCGATGCTGTCGCTGCCCGGCAGCCGGGTCAGCGGGTTGAGCGCGGCGGCTTCCTCCACCTTCTGGTCGGTGACACCGCGGACCAGGTCGCTTGCGCGGACCACGCCCAGGCAGCGGCCCGCCTCGTCGACCACCACGGCGTCGTCGTAGACGCGGTTGCGGTCCGAGGAGGTGACCAGCCGCAGGGTTTCGGTCGCGGTGGTGGAGGTCGTGACGATCCGGGGTTTGTCGGCCAGCCGGGAGGCTGGTTTCTTGGCGTGCAGCGCGTGGCCGTACGGACCGGTCACCGCCAGCAGGAACCGGTTGCGGTCGATCGTCCGCCGGGGCCGTTGGTCTTCGTCGACCAGGACGATGCCGCTGATCTCGGGGTGCTCGGCGAAGGTCTGCCGGGCCGCGTCGGCCAGCGCGTCGTCCGGGAGCGAGGTGGCGGGGGACATGAATTCGGTGACCAGTGGTCCGGCGGCGGCCATCGTCTCCGCTCGGCCGGGTCGACCGGGGCTTTCCGCCGCCGGGATGGAGACCTGGGTGGACGACGGTGGTTTTTCGGATGCGGGCGCCAGCAGGTTGCCCTGCACGAGTCGGATGCCGAGGCGGCGCACCGCGGTGAGTTGCTGCTGGTCGTCGACGCCGTCGACGACCAGGGTCGAGCCGGTGGCCTCGGCCATGTGCCGGAACGACTCGACGATGGCGAGTCGGCCCCGCTTCTCCGGGAATCCGCGCAACACCTCTGGCGCGAGCTTGATCAGGTCCGGCCGCAGGTCCGTCACCTGGGTCGGGGGGACGTGGCCCTCGCCCACCCCGCCGACGGCGATGCGGAATCCGCAGCTGCGCAGTTCTTCGACGCGGTCGTGCAGTTGGTCCGGGTCGAGCAGCGGTGGGCGGATTTCGAGGATGACCTCGTGCTCGTGGCGGCCGGTGGCCCACAGCGCCCGCCGCACGTCCATGAGCGCGCGGGAATCGTGCACGAGCGTGCTGGCCAGCACGGTGAGGTGCAGCGGTAGCCGGACCCGGCACTCGGCGGATGCCCGGACGGCGGCTACGACCAGCCGCAGGTCCCGGGTGAGCGAGTCGGATGGCGGGCTCGCCTCGCCGTGCCGCTGGCCAGGCTCGTCCCAGCGGGGGACGACCTCAACGGCCACGATCCCACCAAGTCGGATATTCACCAGCGGCTGAAACGCAGCGTGCACGCCAGTCTGTGGATATTCCACCTAATGGATGCTGCACGTGCCTACATGATCACATCGAGTGAGTTTGCTTGCTGTTCACTCACTGCTCAACGGTGCTTCTTTTCAGGGCGTTCTTTTCCGGCGCGACAACCGCGTCGATACGGGAGCACCCTCGCAAAACGACCCCGGATACGGCTGATGCCGGGCATCAGCCCAGGTGGCGGTCGAGGTTGAACGCGGCACTGATCAACGAGAGGTGGGTGAAGGCCTGCGGGAAGTTGCCGAGCTGTTCACCGGTGTGTCCGATCTCCTCGGCGTAGAGACCGAGGTGGTTGGCGTAGGTGAGCATCTTCTCGAAGGCCAGCCGGGCTTCTTCGAGGCGACCGGCGCGGGTCAGCGCCTCGACGTACCAGAAGGAGCAGATCGAGAAGGTGCCCTCGGCACCCTGCAGGCCGTCCGGGCTGGCCTGCGGGTCGTAGCGGTAGACCAGCGAGTCGGACACCAGTTGCTCGCCCAGCGCGTCGAGCGTGGACAGCCACTTCGGATCCGTCGGAGCGATGAACTTGGTCAGCGGCATCATCAGCAGCGCGGCGTCCAGGACGTCGTCGTCCTCGTGCTGGATGAAGGCGTGCCGCTTGTCGGACCAGCCGCGTTGCATGATCCGCCGGTAGATCGTGTCGCGGGCGCGCCGCCAGCGGAGGATGTCGGCGGGCAGCCCGCGCCGGTTGGCCATCCGCATCGCGCGTTCGATGGCCACCCAGCACATCAGCCGGGAGTACAGGAAGTTCTTGCGTCCGCCGCGGGTCTCCCAAACCCCCTCGTCGGGGCGGTCCCAGTTGTCGCAAACCCAGTCCACCACGGCGGTGATGCCGTCCCAGGACTGGCTGGAGATCGGTTTGCCCCACTTGTCGTAGAGGTAGACCGAATCGATCAGCGCGCCGTAGATGTCCAGCTGGAACTGGTCGACGGCGGCGTTGCCGATCCGCACCGGGGCGGAGCCCTGGTAGCCCTCCAGGTGGTGCAGCTCGCGTTCGGGCAGTTCGCTGCGCCCATCGATGCCGTACATGATCTGGAGCGGGCCCGAGTCGTTGCAGTGGCGGAGGTCGACGTGGTTGGACAGGAAGCTCATGAACGCTTCGGCCTCGTCGGTGAATCCCAGCCGCAGCAGGGCGTACACGCAGAACGCGGCGTCCCGGACCCACACGTAGCGGTAGTCCCAGTTGCGCCCGCCGCCGATGTGCTCGGGCAGGCTCGTCGTCGGCGCGGCCACGATCGCGCCGGTCGGCGCGTAGGTGAGCAGCTTCAACGTCAACGCCGAGCGGTGCACCATCTCCCGCCACCGGCCCCGGTAGCGGGAGGCGGACAGCCACTTCCGCCAGTACCGCACCGTGGCCGCGAACTCGTGCTCCGCCTCGGCCAGCGGACACGACCGGGGCGCCACGGTATCGCCGACCCGGTCGAGGGCGAACACGGCGATCTCGCCCTCGTGGAGCTTGAACGCCGACCACACGTCCGATCCGTCGCGTTCGATCGGCACGCTGGCGGTCAGCGCCAGGGACAGCGACGCCGATTCGAAGATCGCGTGGCAGTTGTCCATGTGCAGGGTGTGCGGTTGCGAGGCGTAGTCGAACCGCGGGGCCACCCGAGCCCGAAACGGCAGCGATCCCCGCACGCACAGCACCCGGCGGATCAGCCGGTGCCGGTCGGACTCGCGCGAATCGTCCACGATCGGCATGAAGTCCTGGATCTCGCCGACCCCGTCCTCGGCGAAGAACCGGGTGATCAGCACGTTGGTGTCCGGGAAGTAGAACTGCTTGGTCCGCGCGGGCACGTCGGCCGCGAGTTCGAACGCCCCGCCCCGGTCGGCGTCGAGGATCGAGGCGAACACGCTCGGCGCGTCGAAGCGCGAACAGCAGTACCAGTCGATCGTGCCGTTGGTGCCGACGAGCGCGACGCTGCGCAGGTCGCCGATCAAGCCGTGGTCGGCGATCGGCAGGTATCGAGAGGCATCCGCCGAGGAGCGTTGATCCGACGTCACAGGTCCTCCTGACCGAATCGGCCCACCCGTGCGCCCGAGCTTCGCGAGACGCATCGACGTCAGGCCGGACAACTTCGTTCTACTCCCACCGCCATCCGTTCACCAGGGGCGGGTGGATGGTGCGGCGGCAGTGCATCGCCCGCGGGCCAGCACGACACACCGGCGCTTCGCCTGCTCGGGGGAATTCGGTGCGGCGAAGCGGCCCGCGCCGCGGGCATTGCCCCTAGCCGCGAGCTTGCCGGGCACCGAACTGGCGACGCTGGGTAGTCGACCGGTGATTGCACGTGGTCATCGCTGGTCATACCTTCGATGAACGGGCCGACCGGCTCGCATGGTCGCTCTCCGAACACCACCTGGGAGGGCATCACCGAAGGGGTGCAGCAGACCCATGCCCAACATCGTTCGTGCCGCGCTGGTCCAGGCGAAGTGGACCGGCGACACCTCGTCGATGGTCGACGAGCACGAGAAGCGCGTCCGCGCGGCGGCCGACCAGGGCGCCGGGATCATCGGCTTCCAGGAGGTCTTCAACGCGCCGTACTTCTGCCAGGTGCAGGAAGCCGAGCACCACCGGTGGGCCGAGCCGGTGCCGGACGGGCCGACCACGCGGCGGATGTGCGCGCTGGCGCGGGAACTCGGCATGGTCATCGTCGTGCCGGTCTACGAGAGCGACGGTCCCGGTTTCTACTACAACACCGCCGCCGTGATCGACGCCGACGGCAGCTACCTCGGCAAGTACCGCAAGCACCACCTGCCCCACCTGCCGGGGTTCTGGGAGAAGTACTACTTCCGGCCCGGCAACCTCGGTTGGCCGGTGTTCAACACCGCGATCGGCCGGGTCGGCGTCTACATCTGCTACGACCGGCACTTCCCGGAGGGGTGGCGGGCGCTCGGGCTGGCGGGCGCGCAGCTGGTCTACAACCCGTCGGCGACCAGCCGCGGCCTGTCGTCCTACCTGTGGAAGCTCGAACAGCCCGCCGCCGCGGTGGCCAACGAGTACTTCATCGCGGCGATCAACCGGGTGGGCACCGAGGAGTACGGCGACAACGACTTCTACGGCACCAGCTACTTCGTCGACCCCTACGGGCAGTTCGTCGGCGAGCCCGCCAGCGACACCGCCGAGGAGCTCCTGGTGCGCGACCTGGACTTCGACCTGATCGACGAGGTCCGCCAGAAGTGGGCGTTCTACCGCGACCGGCGCCCGGACGCCTACCGCCCGCTGACCGAGCCGTGAACGGAGCCACCATGACGAGCACGCACACCGACCTCACCAAGCGGCACCGCGCCGTGCTGCCGGAGTGGCTCTCGCTGTACTACGACGAGCCGATCGACATCGAGCGCGGCGAGGGACGGCACGTCTGGGACGCCGAGGGCAACCGGTACCTGGACTTCTTCGGCGGCATCCTCACCACGATGACCGCGCACGCGCTGCCCGAAGTGACCGCGGCGGTCCGCGAGCAGGCGGGCAAGATCCTGCACACCTCGACGCTTTACCTCAACCGACCGATGATCGAGCTCGCCGAGCGGGTCGCGGAGCTGTCCGGCATCGACGATCCGAGGGTGTTCTTCACGACCAGCGGTACCGAGGCCAACGACACCGCGCTGCTGCTGGCCACCGGATACCGGGGCTCGAACCAGGTTCTGGCGCTGCGCAACAGCTACCACGGCCGGTCGTTCTCGGCGCTGGCCGTGACGGGCAACCGCAGCTGGTCGCCGACCAGCCTGTCCCCGGTGCAGACGGCCTACGTGCACGGCAGCCGTCGGCGCGGCACGCCGCTGGCGGACCTGCCGGACGAGGAGTTCACCGCGGCCTGCGTGGCGGATCTCGAAGACGTGCTCGGCCAGCTGCACGGCAACGTCGCCTGCCTGATCGCCGAGCCGGTGCAGGGCGTCGGCGGCTTCGCCATCCCGCCGGACGGGCTGTTCGCCCGCTTCAAGGAGGTTCTCGACCGGCACGGCATCCTGTGGATCAGCGACGAGGTGCAGACCGGGTGGGGGAGAACCGGGGAGCACTTCTGGGGCTGGCAGGCGCACGACGCGTGCGGCGCGCCGGACCTCGTCACCTTCGCCAAGGGCATCGGCAACGGCCTGTCGATCGGCGGTGTCATCGCCCGTGCCGAGGTCATGAACAGCGTCCGCGCGAACTCGATCTCCACCTTCGGCGGCAGCCCCATCACCGCGGCCGGAGCGCTGGCCAACCTCGACCACCTCATCGCCAACGACCTGCCGGGCAATGCCGCCCGGGTCGGCGCGGTCCTGCGCGAAGAGCTCGACGCCGCGCTCGGCCGGGTTCCAGCGGTCGTCGAGGTGCGCGGCAAGGGCCTGATGATCGGCATCGAGCTGGCGCACCCCGACGGCACTCCGGCCCCGGAGATCGCCAGCGCGGTGCTCGAAGAATCCCGGCGGCGCGGCGTGCTCATCGGCAAGGGCGGCCTGGACGGCAACGTCCTGCGGATCGCCCCACCGCTGAGCCTCACCGAGGCCGAGGCCCGCGAAGGCGGCCGGATCCTGCTGGCGGCGCTGGAGAAGGCGGGGCGGCGATGAGTCGGACCATCATCCGCGGTGGACTGGTGATCACCGCGACCGAGGAGACCCGCGCGGACGTGCTCATCGACGGTGAGCACGTGGTGGGCATCGCCGCGTCGGAGGCCGCCGAGCAGTGGGTCTCCAGCGCGGACGCGGTGATCGACGCCAGCGGCCACTACGTGATCCCCGGCGGCGTGGACGGGCACACGCACATGCAGATGCCCTTCGGCGGGACGTTCGCCTCGGACACCTTCGAGACCGGCACCCGCGCCGCCGCGTGGGGCGGCACGACCACGATCGTCGACTTCGCGATCCAACCGGTCGGCGGCTTCCTGCGCGAGGGCCTGGACGCCTGGCACGCCAAGGCCGACGGGCAGTGCGCGATCGACTACGGCTTCCACATGATCCTCTCCGACGTCGGTGCCGAAGCGCTCAAGGAGATGGACGCGCTGGTCGGGGAAGGCGTCACCAGCTTCAAGCTGTTCATGGCCTATCCCGGCGTGTTCTACAGCGACGACGGGCAGATCCTGCGCGCCATGCAGCAGGCCGCCGACAACGGCGCGCTGACGATGATGCACGCCGAGAACGGCATCGCCATCGACGTGCTCGTGCACCAGGCGTTGGCAGCAGGCCGCACCGACCCGAAGTACCACGGACAGGCCCGGCATCCGCTGCTGGAGGCCGAGGCGACGCACCGGGCGATCCAACTGTCCAGAGTGGCCGGTGCGCCGCTGTACGTCGTGCACGTCTCGGCAGCCGAGGCGGTCGAGGAGATCACGCGGGCCCGCGACAACGGGCTCAACGTCTTCGGCGAGACCTGCCCGCAGTACCTGTTCCTCACCGTGGACGAGTTGGCCAGGCCGGAGTTCGAGGGCGCGAAGTACGTGTGCTCGACACCGCTGCGTCCCGTCGAGCACCAGGCGCACCTGTGGCAGGCGCTGCGCACCAACGACCTGTCGGTGGTCTCCACCGACCACTGCCCGTTCTGCTTCAAGGACCAGAAGGAACTCGGCCGCGGCGACTTCTCGAAGATCCCCAACGGCATCCCGGGTGTGGAGAACCGGATCGACCTGCTGCACCAAGCGGTGGTGGAGGGGCGCATCAGCCGCCGCCGGTGGATCGAACTGGCCTGCACCACCCCGGCGCGCATGTTCGGCCTGCACCCCCGCAAGGGCACCATCGCGCCAGGTTGCGACGCCGACATCGTGATCTACGACCCGCGCGCCGAACACGTGCTCTCGGCCCGGACGCACCACATGAACGTCGACTACAACGCCTACGAGGGCAAGCGGGTCACCGGCCGGGTCCGCACGGTGCTCTCGCGCGGCGCGGTCGTCGTCGATGACGGCACCTACACCGGGCGGGCGGGGCACGGCCGCTTCCTGCGTCGCGACACCTGCCAATACCTGATCTGAACACCCGCGCGGATCGGCACGTCGATGCGCTCGACACCACATGGCGGCGGGTGAGCGCAGCCGCTTCCTACCGCGCCACGCAACTCGCAAACCGCCGCAAATCAGCCGATTCCCGAGAAGAGCGGAGGTCCACGATGGACTTTGGGCTGGTACTGCAGACCGATCCGCCTGCCTGGTCGGTGGTGGATCGGATGCGCCGAGCCGAGCAGCTGGGCTTCAGCCACGGCTGGACCTTCGACTCGTGCGTGCTGTGGCAGGAGCCGTTCGTCATCCACAGCCAGATCCTGGCCAACACCGAGCGGCTGACCGTCGGCCCGATGGTGACCAACCCGGCCACCCGCGACTGGACGGTCACCGCCTCGACCTTCGCCACGCTCAACGACATGTTCGGACCGCGCACGGTGTGCGGCATCGGCCGTGGCGACTCGGCGGTGCGGGTCACCGGCGGCCGACCCACCACGCTCGCCACGCTCGAACAGGCCATGCATGTGATCAAGGAGTTGGCCGAGGGCCGAGAGGTGCGGTTGCGCGGAACCCGCGTGCGGCTGCCGTGGGTGCGCGCTGGGCGGCTGCCGGTTTGGATGGGCGCCTATGGCCCCAAGGCGTTGGACCTCGTGGGTCGGCAGGCCGACGGATTCATCCTGCAGCTCGCCGATCCGCACCTGACGCGGTGGATGGTCGACCACGTCCGGCAGGCCGCCCGAGAAGCCGGGCGCGACCCGGCGTCGATCACGGTGTGCGTGGCGGCCCCCGCCTACGTCGGCGACGACCTCGACCACGCCCGCGAGCAGTGCCGCTGGTTCGGGGGCATGGTCGGCAACCACGTCGCCGACATCGTCGCGCGCTACGGCGACACCGCCGAGGCGGTGCCCGCCGCGCTCACCGACTACATCAAGGGCCGGGCGGGCTACGACTACGCCCACCACGGCCGAGCCGACAACCCCAGCACCAACTTCGTGCCGGATGAGATCGTCGATCGCTTCTGCCTGCTAGGCCCCGCCGAAGCGCACGTCGCCAAACTGCGCGAACTCCGCGAAGCGGGCGTCGACCAGTTCGCGATCTACGCCATGCACGACGCCCTGGACTCCACAATGGACGCCTACGGCGAAACCATAATCCCCACCATGCGGTGATTTTCCGAGGTGAAGGGCACCTTTTACCAAGTATGTGGGTGAAAGGTGCCCTTCACCTCTCACCCGGTGGGGTACCGGTGCCGTGCGGTCAACTTCTTGTGAAATGCGCCCTGGTCGGGCCGTGCGGCGGTGGTCGCTTTGTAGAGTTCCGCGGAACGTGGCAGCCCCGATCGGCGGGGTCGGACGGGAAGGGGCGCCATGCGGCGGGGACTCGCGGCGAAACTCGGCATCGGCTGGACGCTGCACGGCGACGGTCGCACTCCGCGACCCGGTGACGCGGTGGCACCGGACGAACGACTGTCCTGGGGCCGCACCGTGGGGCTCGGTGCGCAGCACGTGGTGGCCATGTTCGGCGCGACCTTCGTCTTCCCGGTGCTGATGGGCCTGGACCCGAACCTGGCGATCATGGTCTCCGGAGCGGCGACGATCCTGTTCCTGCTGATCGTGCAGGGCAAGATCCCCAGCTACCTGGGCAGCAGCGCCTCCTTCGTGGGCGCGGTGACGGTGATCCGGGCAGGCGGAGGCGACACCTCCACGGTCACCGGCGCGATCCTGGTGTGCGCCGTGGTGCTGGCCGCCATCGGGCTGGTCATCCACTTCGTCGGCGCGCAGGTGGTGCACCGGCTGCTGCCGCCCGCGGTCTCCGGCGCGGTGGTGATGCTGATCGGCTTCAACCTCGCCCCCGTGGTCGCCGAAACGTACTGGCCGCAGGACCAGTGGATCGCGCTGATCACGATGGTCGTCGTGCTCGGCTGCACCGTGCTGCTGCGCGGGTTCTTCGCCCGCATCGCGGTGTTCCTCGGCCTGGTCGTCGGCTACGGCCTGTCGTGGCTGTTCGACACCGGGTTCGGGCCGATCACCGCGCCGGACGCGGAAGGCACCGTCAGCACGCACTTCCGGCTCGACCTCAGCGGCGTGGCGGACGCCAGTTGGTTCGGGCTGCCGAACCTGCTGGCACCGTCGTTCGACGCGGCGGCGATCATCGTCGTGCTGCCCGCGGTGATCGCGCTGATCGCCGAGAACACCGGGCACGTCAAGGCGGTCGAGGAGATGACCCGCACGAAGCTGGACGACGGCCTTGGCCGGGCCATCTTCGCCGACGGCTTCGCCAGCGCTCTCTCCAGCGCCGTCGGCGGCCCGCCCACCACCACCTACGCGGAGAACATCGGTGTCATGGCCGCCACCCGGGTGTACTCCACCGCGGCCTACTGGGTGGCCGCGATCGTGGCGATCCTGTTCGGACTGTGCCCCAAGTTCGGCGCGGTGGTCGCGGCGACTCCCGGCGGTGTGCTCGGCGGCATAACCGTGGTGCTCTACGGGATGATCGGCTTGCTCGGCGCGAAGATCTGGGTGGCGAACCGGGTCGATTTCGGCAATCCGATCAACCTGCTGCCGCTGGCCGCCGGATTGGTGGTCGGCATCGGCGGGGTCGCGCTGGAGATCACCCCGCAGTTCAGCCTCAGCGGCATCGCGCTGGGCACGCTGGTGACGCTGCTGGGCTACCACGTGCTGCGGGTGCTGGTGCGCGACCGCCGCTGATCGTCAGTGCGGGTGCGGCGAGCAGGGCTTACGTTCGCAGGCGAGGGGTTGGCGTCGAGGAGGCCGCCATGCTGCGTCCCGTGCACTTCGAGATCCACGTCTCCGACGTGGATCGCGCCTGCGAGTTCTACTCCACCGTGTTCGGGTGGCATTTCCAGCAGTGGGGCGACAATCCCTACTGGTTGATCTTCACCGGTGAGGGGCCGGGCATCGACGGCGGTCTGCTGCCCCGCGAGGGCTCGGATCCCACCGACGAGACCCCCATCGCGGCGTTCGCGACGACCATGGAGGTCGACGACGTCGACGCGATGCTGTCGATCGTGGAGTCGGCGGGCGGCCGGGTGGCGATGCCGAGAACGGCGTTGACCGGCATGGGCTGGGTGGCCTACTGCCGGGACACCGAGGGCAACATCTTCGGCATGTTCCAAGCCGACGACATGGCGCAATGAGCGACTGCCCGTGACCTGGTCTCGCGTGGCGGAACCTGAGTGCCTGTCTTTGAAGTGGTCGTGTCGGGCCGTCCGCCTCGGGTGAGGTGGACGATTTCGCGCGAAATCGCTGTCTCCCACGCGGGGCGGGTGGCGAGTTCGCGCGAAATCGCCAGGTCTGCCACCCGCACCGCGAAGCAGGACGAGTTCGAAGACAGGCCCTACGACGCCGCCTCGGCCGCGCCGATCCACCCACGTCGAGGGCTGTCCTCGCGAACCGGCGGCCGCCGGTGCTGGACGTGGGTGCTCAGTTCTCGGTGCGGTGGTGTGCGACGTCGAGGTCGTCGTTGGTGACCGGGCGGCCGGGCAGCGGTGTCGCGAGGTGCGCCTGCAGGCCGTCGAGCATCAGCGTCAGGTACCGGGCCGGGGCGTCGCGCCGGATGTCCTCCGGGACGATGTGCACGCCCTGCAGCACGATGGCCAGGATCACCGCGAGGTCGCCGCTGCCGACGTCCGACCGCAGCGAACCGTTGCGCTGCGCGGCGCGCACCAGCCCGTCCAGGATCTCCAGCAGTTCGCCCCGGGTCTGCCTGACGGCCGGGTCCGAGCCCAGGACCGCCCTGGCCCGCTGCGACAGCATGGAAAGCCGGACCACGGTGCGCAGATCCACCGCGCGCAGCAGGAAATCGGTCAGCGCTCGCCACGGGTCGGGTTCGCGGTTGCCGAGCGTGCGGGCTTCGTCGAGCACCCGTTGGAACGCGTCCCGGCCGACGGCGCCGATCAGCGAATCGCGGTCCGGGAAGCGCCGGTAGAGCGTGCCGATGCCGACGCCGGCGGCGCGGGCGATCTCTTCCATCGGAACTTCGGTGCCGCGTTCGGTGAAGACGGTTCGCGCCGCTGCGATGATCCGGTCGCGGTTTCGGCGGGCATCGGCCCGCAGGCGTGGCGTAGCGTCGGTCGTCATGGTCCTCGCTCGTCGGGCTGGGCCTGGCTGGGCGGATTGTCGCATGTTCTAGGCCGACTATAGGTGGACGAAATCCTTCCGTTTCGATATAAACGGAAGGGATTCATCCGGTTGTTCGCTCAGTGATCAGGGAGTCACGATGTCCGACACAGCTGTTGACGCAGCCGCCTACCCCAAGGTCCGCACCTGCCCGTTCGCACCCGCACCGGAATACGCGCAGCTGCGGGTGGAAACGCCGATCACCAAGGTGCCGATGGTCGGCGGCGGCACCGCCTGGCTGGTCACCCGCCACGAAGACGTCCGCCAGGTGCTCGGTGATCCCCGGATGAGCTCCGACCGGCGCCGCCCCGGCTTCCCCAAGTTCACGCCGAACCAGCAGATGGTGACCAACATGCCCCCGTCGCTGATCGGGATGGACGGCGAGGAGCACGCCACGGCCCGCCGCGCCGTGCTCGGCGAGTTCACCGTGCGGCGGATCGAGGAGCTGCGACCGCGCGTCCAGCAGATCGTCGACGACTGCATCGACGGGATGCTCGCCGAGTCCGGCCCGGTCGACTTGGTGCGCGCGTTGTCCCTGCCGGTGCCGTCGCTGGTGATCTGCGAGCTGCTCGGCGTGCCCTACGCCGACCACGACTTCTTCCAGCAGCGGACCAGCTTGGTGGTGCGGAGATCGACCACGGCCGAGCAGCGGATCGCCGCGATCGGCGACATCCGGTCCTATCTGGACGAACTGGTGTCGGGCAAGGAGCGCGACACCAGCGACGACCTGCTCGGTCGGCAGATCCAGAAGCAGCGCGAATCCGGCGAGCTGGACCACGAGGCGCTGGTCAGCCTGGCGTTCCTGCTGCTGGTCGCGGGACACGAGACGACGGCGAACATGATCTCGCTGGGCACCCTGGCGCTGCTGGAGAACCCCGAGCAGCTGGCGGAGATCGTCGCCGATCCGGCGAAGACCTTGCCAGCGGTGGAGGAGCTGCTGCGGTACTTCACCATCGTCGAGGCCGCGACCTCGCGCACCGCGCTGGAGGACGTCGAGATCGGCGGCGTGCTGATCCGCGCGGGGGAGGGCGTGGTGGCGATGGGCACCGCCGCCAACCGCGATCCCGAGGCCTTCGACCGACCCGACGAACTCGACATCAACCGCAATGCCCGCCGCCACGTGGCCTTCGGCTTCGGTCCGCATCAGTGCCTGGGGCAGAACCTGGCGCGGATGGAGCTGCAGACCGTCTTCGACACGCTGTTCCGGCGGTTGCCCGGCCTGCGGTTGGCAGCCGAGGTCGACGACCTACCGTTCAAGTCCGATGCCAACGTCTACGGGATCTACGAAATGCCCGTGACCTGGTGAAGGGAGCGATGATGCGAATCGAGGCGGATCTGGACCGGTGCGTCGGTGCCGGTCAGTGCGTGCTCACCGAGCCAGCGCTGTTCGACCAGAACGAGGACGACGGCCGGGTGGTGGTGCTGGTGACCGAAGTGGACGGAAGCGCTGCCGACGCCGCCCGGGAAGCGGTGCAGGTGTGCCCCTCTGGTGCGCTTTCGCTGCTCGCCGAGCCGTGAACCGCGACGCGCAGTAGCCGATAGAGGGCTTGCGGGCCGCCCGCTCATCCGGTGTGGTGGTATGAGTCACCACCGCCGGAGGTGCATCGTGGACGCGCAGTCGTGGTGGGTGCAGGGGGTCGACGTGACGAAACCGAGTCCCGCGCGTGTCTACGACGTGCACCTGGGCGGCTCGCACAACTTCCAGGTGGACCGCGATCTGGCCGAGAAGGCGGCAGCGCTGATGCCGTCGCTGCCGACGGTGCTGCGAGCCAACCGGTCGTTCCTGCGCCGGGTTGTTCGCCACCTCGCCGGTCGCGGCGTTCGCCAGTTCCTCGATCTCGGCTCGGGTATTCCGACGGTCGGCAACGTGCACGAGATCGCCCAGCAGGCGAATCCCCAGTGCCGGGTCGTCTACGTCGACAGCGATCTGGTCGCCGTCGCGCACAGCCACGCCATCCTGCGCGGCAACGACCGGGCGATCGCCGTCCGCGCCGACTTCCGGGACGCCGACTACGTGCTCGGCCACCGCGAAGTCCGATCGATGCTGGATTTCGACGAGCCCATCGCGGTGCTGTTCTTCGCCGTCCTGCACTTCGTGCCCGATGACGACGACCCGATCGGCATCGTGTCGCGCTACGTCCGGTCCCTGCCGTCGGGCAGCTACCTGGCGATTTCGCACGCGTGCAGCGACGACATCACGGAATCGACCAGGCAGGCCGCGCAGCTCTACAGCGAGCGCATCGGCGGTTTCCACATGCGCCCGAAGCGGCAGATCGCCGCCATGTTCAGCGACGTGGAGCTGGTCGAACCCGGGCTGGTGGACCTGACCGAATGGCGCCCGGACTCCCATGAGGTGCCGCCCGGCGGCAAGCCCTGGACCGGGCCCGGCGGTGTGGGCCGCAAGAAGTAGCCGACCGGGCTCGCGTCGGGCGGGGTGCCGATGGAACCGAGAAGCGGCGCCACCTCCCCCTCTCCTGGAGATGGCGCCGCTTCACGCGGTTGAGCCGCTAAGCGCAGCCTGGCCATTCCGACCGGCCGCCCACAGGGCATTAGGTCCCTGGACAGGCCTTCTTGAGGATTTGTGGGGCCCGTTTGGGCGGCGGTGCGATTTCGCGAAAATCGACCACCCCACCCGAGGTGGTCGAGCCGACACAGCCACTTCAAAGACAGGCATTCAGATGCCGTCTCGACTCCGCCGATCCCCGACATCATTCATGTCCGATACACCAGGTCGGGGCAGGCCTCGCGGAGAACGCCAGCGGGCAGAGTCTGAGAAACCGTGGCGGTGCGGCTGGCGCCGCGTAAAGAACGAAGACAGGCGGTTCAAGACTTTCTCGATGTCGTCCGCAGCAGTGCGCGGATCTCGTGGACGGCTGCCCGACCAGCGCGATTGGCGCCGATCGTGCTGGCAGACGGCCCGTAGCCGACGAGGTGCAGGCGGGGCTCGGCGACCGCCCGAGTGCCCTCCACCCGGATACCCCCGCCCGGTTCGCGCAGGTGCAGCGGCGCGAGGTGGGCGAGCGCCGGTCGGAAACCGGTGGCCCACAGGATCACGTCGGCCCGCTGGGTGCGTCCGTCGGCCCATTCGACGCCGTCGGCGGTGATCCGCTCGAACATCGGCAGCCGGTGCAGCACGCCCCGCTGCCGCGCCGCGCGCAGCGCGGGGGTGTCGGGCAGGCCGGTCGCGCTGACCACGCTGCCGGGTGGCAGACCGGCCTCGACCCGGCGCGCCACTTCGGCGACCGCCGCGCGCCCGTCGAACGGGGTGAAGTTGGTGTCGGTGAATCGCGGTGGCCGCCGGGTCGCCCAGGTCGTCTCGGCGACCTCGGAGATCTCCAGCAGGTGTTCCACCGCCGAGATGCCGCCGCCGACCACGATCACGTGCTGCCCGCGGAACTCCTCGGGTCCCCGGTAGTCGGCGGTGTGCAGTTGGCGACCGGTGAACAGCTGCTGACCGGGGTAGTGCGGCCAGAACGGGTTCTCCCAGGTGCCGGTGGCGTTGATGACCGCCCGCGCCGCCCAGGTTCCGGCCGAGCTGTCGACCAGCAGCCGTGCGCCACCGTCGCGGACCGCGGCCACCTTCACCGGCCGCAGCACCGGAAGTCCCATCGTCAACTCGTACCGCTGGAAGTACTCGGCGACGACCTCGGCGGCCGGACGGGTGCCGTCGGTCTCGGGTAGCGGGCTGCCCGGCAGGTCGTGGATGCCGTGCACGCCACCGAGCCGCAACGACGGCCAGCGGTGCCGCCAGGCGCCGCCGGGCCCGTCGCCCCGATCGAGCACCACGTGGTCGATGCCGGTGCGCCGGAGGTGGTACGAGCTGGTCAACCCGGCCTGACCGGCTCCGATCACCACGACGTCGCTGCGCTGCACATCCAGCAGAACAGCCGTCGCGCCGGATTCTTCCCGCCGCGGCAGTGGTCTGTGCCACTTTTGCGGCAATACGTGATAGGCCGACCGAGTGCGACGCAAGACACTGGCGGGCGCCTTTAATCTCCGCGAAACAATACCCTACGATTGAAGTTGCAAGCAGTGGTTCCCCAAACCTTCTTCCGTTCGTCGTGCCCTTTGTCGGCGGTCCCTCGCGTGCGCGCGGAAGACGGGGAGGTTCATCGAAGGGAGGCAAGAAGTGACAACGGTGTGGGTGGCCCTGGCGGCTGAGGCGGTTGTGCTGCTGGCAGTGGCGGGAGCGTTGACGAAGTGGTCGTGGCGGTCGCAGCCGGGCACCCCGGACCAGGTGGGCCCGGTGGCCGAGCGCATCGCCTGAGCGAGGACGCGCGTTAACGGGCTTGCTCCCGTCTCCGGGAACAGGCCCGTGGACCCCCGAGCCGGGCAATGGCGTGCGAATCCGATCGTCGCCCGCCGGTTTTCGTTATCCATTTCTCGGTGCTTTTCCCGATTAGTTGCATCACATCGATTCGGCCTTTTGCCGACTCGGTTATTCGCCGGGAGTGATCAGAGCTCGATCGGCGTTGGCGGCGTGCTGATCGGCAGATGAGCCGCACTGCTTCGGCGCGGTGCGCCGCTGGACCGATAGGGTGGGCCGAACAAGGGCCGAACCACCGATCGGGAAGGGCATCCGTGACTCCAGCCGAACAGTCCCGTGGTCCACAGCCAGGCGTTCCCGTGCTGCCCCGGTCGGGCGGATCGGCGCTGGCCAACTACCGGACGTTCATCGAGCGCGCGGTGCGCAAACCGAACCTGGTCGGCGCGGTCGTGCCCAGTTCGCCGAACCTGGCCCGCGAAATGGCCGCCGTGGTGCCGACCTCGGGCCGTCCGGTGGTGGTGGAACTGGGGCCCGGCACCGGGGCGCTCAGCGGCGCGATCTCCCGTCGGCTGCCCGCTGGCGGTAGGCAGGTGGCGATCGAGTTGGACGGCGGCATGGTCGAGTACCTGCGCGGCGAACTGCCGTGGCTGGAGGTCATCCAGGGCGACGCCGCCCGGCTCGGCGACCTGCTGGGCGAGGCCGGTATCGAGCGGGTGGACGCGGTGGTCAGCGGGCTGCCGTGGTCGATCTTCCCGGCCGACCTGCAACAGGCCATCCTGGACCAGGTCGGCGCGGTCCTCGCGCCCGGTGGCGCGTTCACCACGTTCGCCTACGTGCACGCCCTCGGCATGTCCGGCGCCCGCCAGTTCCGCCGTCGCCTGGACCTGACCTTCGACGAGGTGCTCACCTCGCGCACGGTGTGGCGCAACGTCCCACCGGCCCGCAGCTACGTCTGCCGCCGCCCCCACCAGAACTGACCGCGCACCGCGCTCGTTTCGCAGCGCTGCGCATGGCGCTCACTTTCGGCTGAGGAGTGGAGGGCGCCTTTTACCAAGTTAGTTGGCGAAAGGTGCCCTTCACCTCGTCCGCAGCAGCGTTGGGGGCTCAGGTTGGGATGGTGATGCGTTGGGTGCCGATGACCTTTAGCAGTTGCATGGCTTGGTCGGACGGGCTGCCGGGTTCGGCGGTGTAGATCACTACGTGCTGGTCCTGTTGTGGTTCGAGGAGGACGTCGCAGTGCAGTACGAGGTGGCCGACCACCGGGTGGTCAATGGTCTTGGGTAGGTGGTGCGCGGTGCGCACCTGGTGTGATTGCCAGCGGTGGGCGAACTCGGGGCTGGCCGCGCGGAGCTCGGCGACCAGTGCGCGGATACCGGGATCGGCGGGGTAGCGCGCGGTGGCCGAGCGCAGGTGGGCCACCGCGTATTCGCCGAAGTCGGAGTCGTCGGCCAGTCCGTACCGGCGCTGGGCGGGGTCGGGCAGGAAGTACCGCCGGATCAGGTTCCGGTCGCGCTGCGGCACCGCCGAGAAGTCCTCCAGCAGCGCGGCGGCCAACGAGTTCCAGGCGATCACGTCGTATTTGGCGTCGAGCACCAGAACCGCCGAGTCGGGCATCCGCTCCAGCAACGTCAACAGGCTCGCCCGCACTTCGCTGGACGGCCGCGCGGGCGGATCCGGTGCCGCGCCGACGAGCTCGAAGAGGTAGTCGCGCTCCGGTGTGGACAGTCGCAGGGCACGAGCGAGCCCGGCGAGCACCGCCGTCGACGGATGGCGTCCGCGCGCCTGCTCCAAGCGCGTGTAGTAGTCGGTCGAGATGTGGGCGAGTTGTGCGATCTCCTCGCGGCGCAGGCCGGGGGTGCGCCGTCGCGGACCGGCCGGTAGGCCCAGATCCGGGGGCCGCAGCGATTCTCTTCGGACGCGCAGGAAGGCCGCGAGTTCGCGTTTGTCCACGCTGCCAGTATCCAGTCGCGGCATGGCACTGCCAGGGACTCGGAGTCTCTGGTTGGGACCTGTGCGACCACCTGATGCTCGGTGCCATGAATGAAGCAGCTGTGCAGCCGAAGGAACAGATTCCCGGACTGTTGGCGGACAAGGTGGCCCTGATCACCGGCGCGGGACGTGGCATTGGCGCCGCGGCGGCGCGGGTCTTCGCTGCCGAAGGTGCGGTCGTGATGCTCACTTCTCGGACCGAAGCTGATCTGGTGACCGTGGTCGAGGAGATCCGGGCCGCCGACGGCACCGCGGATTACGTGGTGGCCGATGTCGGCGACGAGGCCGATGTGCGCCGGGTCGTGGACACCGCGGTGGACCGGTACGGCCGCCTCGACGTCGCCTTCAACAACGCGGGGATCGCGATCCCGCCCGCGCCGCTGGTCGAGGTGCCCACCGAGCAGTTCGACCTGATCGGCGCGATCAACTACCGATCGGTCTGGCTTGCCATGCGGGCCGAGATCGCGGCGATGCGCGCCACGGCGAACGGTGGCGCGATCGTCAACAACAGCAGCGTCGGCGGCTTCCGCGCGAATCCCAGCGCCGGGCTCGGCCCCTACGGCGCGGCCAAGCGCGCGGTCAACAGCATCACCGCGACGGCGGCCGTCGAGTGCGGTGCCGAGGGGATCCGGGTGAACGCCATCGCGCCCGGCACCACGCTGACCCCGATGGTGCGGGACTGGGTGGCCCGGCAGCCCGACATCGTGGACCGGCTCAATGCCATGACGCCGCTTCGCCGTGCGGCCGATCCGGACGAGATCGCCGAGGCGGCCGCATGGCTGCTCAGCGACCGGGCGTCCTACGTGACCGGTGTCGTCCTACCCGTCGATGGCGGCATGCAGGCCTGAACCCGTTGCTGATTGCCCCAGGTGTGTCGGCTCGGCAGCAGGTAGGCGCTTGAAGGCCTGCTCACGTGCCACAACGTGGATCCGGAATTCCGCGAGAGCCAAGTGGTGTTGCGGTGCACCACCTGTGGCCACCAAGCGATTTCGCCATCGTTGCTGCCAGTCTCGGACCTGACGCCCATCGGACTGCCGTGCGTGTTCGACGAGAAGAAGAGAACGGGCCGATGCGCTTGTGGCGCACCGGCCCGTTCGTTGGCTTCCTGCCGGATCGGCAGGAGATCAGGAGCGGATCATCTTGCGCAGCACGTACTGCAGGATGCCGCCGTCGCGGTAGTAGTCCGCCTCACCAGGGGTGTCGATGCGGACCTTGGCGTCGAACTCCACAGTGGAGCCATCGGCCTTGGTCGCGGTCACCTTCACCGTCTGCGGGGTGTCACCGTCGTTGAGCTTGGTGATGCCCGCGAAGTCGAAGGTCTCGGTGCCGTCCAGGCCCAGCGACTTGGCCGAGGAACCCGCCGGGAACTGCAGCGGGATGACGCCCATGCCGATCAGGTTCGAGCGGTGGATTCGCTCGAAGGACTCGGCGATGACGGCGCGGACCCCGAGCAGCAGGGTGCCCTTGGCCGCCCAGTCGCGCGAGGAGCCGGAGCCGTACTCCTTGCCGCCGAGCACCACCAGCGGGATGCCCTGCGCGGCGTAGTTCTGCGCGGCGTCGTAGATGAACGCCTGCGGGCCGCCGTCCTGGGTGAAGTCGCGGGTGTAGCCGCCCTGCACGTCGTCCAACAGCAGGTTGCGCAATCGGATGTTGGCGAACGTGCCCCGGATCATCACCTCGTGGTTGCCGCGGCGGGAACCGTAGGAGTTGAAGTCCTTGCGGTCGATGCCGTGGTCGGTGAGGTACTTGCCCGCGGGCGAGTCCGGCTTGATCGCACCGGCCGGGGAGATGTGGTCGGTGGTGACCGAGTCACCCAGCAGCGCCAGCACGCGGGCCCCGGAGATGTCGGTGACCGGTGCCGGGTCCATCGCCATGCCCTCGAAGTACGGGGGCTTGCGCACGTAGGTGGAGTTCGCGTCCCACTCGAAGGTCTTGCCCTCCGGGGTGGGCAGCGACCGCCACCGCTCGTCGCCCTTGAAGACGTCCTCGTAGCTCTTGGTGAACATCTCGTTGGTGATCGCCGAGTCCATGACCGTCTGGACCTCCTGCGGCGACGGCCAGATGTCGCGCAGGTAGACCGGCTTGCCCTCGGGATCGGTGCCCAGCGCGTCGTTCTCGAAGTCGAAGTCCATCGAGCCCGCGAGCGCGTAGGCGATCACCAGCGGCGGCGAGGCCAGGTAGTTCATCTTGACGTCGGGGTTGATCCGGCCCTCGAAGTTCCGGTTGCCCGACAGCACCGAGACCACCGACAGGTCGTTGTCCTGCACCGCGGCGGAGATTTCCGTCGGCAGCGGACCGGAGTTGCCGATGCAGGTGGTGCAGCCGTAACCGACCAGGTGGAAACCCAGCTTCTCCAGGTACGGCCACAGCCCGGCCTTCTCGTAGTAGTCGGTGACGACCTGCGAACCCGGCGCCATCGAGGTCTTCACCCACGGCTTGCGGGTCAGCCCCCGGTCCACGGCGTTGCGGGCCAGCAGCGCTGCGCCCAGCATCACCGACGGGTTGGACGTGTTGGTGCAGGAGGTGATCGAGGCGATCACCACGGCACCGTGGTCCAACTCGAACTCGCCGAGCTCGTCCGAGGAGACCTTGACCGGCTTGGAGATCCGGCCGTTGGAGCCGTTGGCGGCCGAGACGATCTGCGGCGCGGACTCGCGGTGGGTGATCGAGGGGGAGTCGCTGGCCGGGAAGGACTCCTCGATCGCTTCGTCCAGCGCCGCGTCGTCGGCGGTCTTCTCCACCTTGGCGTAGTCGGTCAGCGCGGTGCGGAACGACGGCTTGGCCTCGGCCAGCACGATGCGGTCCTGCGGGCGCTTCGGACCGGCGATCGAGGGGACCACGGTCGACAGGTCCAGTTCGAGGTACTCGGAGTACTCCGGCTCGTGGTCGGGCGAGTGCCAGAGACCCTGTTCCTTCGCGTAGGTCTCGACCAACGCGACCTGCTCGGCGGAGCGACCGGTGAGCTTGAGGTAGCGGATGGTCTCGTCGTCGATCGGGAAGATCGCGCAGGTGGAACCGAACTCCGGGCTCATGTTGCCGATGGTGGCGCGGTTGGCCAGCGGCACCGAGGCCACGCCGGAGCCGTAGAACTCGACGAACTTGCCGACCACACCGTGCTTGCGCAGCATCTCGGTGATCGTCAGCACCACGTCGGTGGCGGTGGCACCGGCCGGGATCTCGCCGGTGAGCTTGAAGCCGACCACCCGCGGGATGAGCATCGACACCGGCTGGCCGAGCATCGCGGCCTCGGCCTCGATGCCGCCGACGCCCCAGCCCAGCACACCCAGGCCGTTGACCATGGTGGTGTGCGAGTCGGTGCCCACACAGGAGTCGGGGTAGGCCTGGCCGCTGCGGGCCATCACGGTGCGCGCCAGGTGCTCGATGTTGACCTGGTGCACGATGCCGGTGCCCGGCGGGACGACCTTGAACTCGTCGAAGGCGCCCTGTCCCCAGCGCAGGAACTGGTAGCGCTCCTTGTTGCGGCCGTACTCGAATTCGACGTTGCGCTCGAAGGCGTCCGGCTTGCCGAACACGTCGATGATCACCGAGTGGTCGATGACCAGTTCGGCCGGTGCCAGCGGGTTGACCTTGGTGGTGTCGCCGCCCAGTTCGGCCACCGCCTCGCGCATGGTGGCCAGGTCGACCACGCACGGCACGCCGGTGAAGTCCTGCATGATCACCCGCGCCGGGGTGAACTGGATCTCGGTGGACGGCTCGGCCTTGGCGTCCCAGCTGGCCAGGGCGCGCACGTGGTCGGCGGTGATGTTCGCGCCGTCCTCGGTGCGCAGCAGGTTTTCCAGGAGGATCTTGAGGCTGTAGGGCAGCCGCTGTGCGCCGTCGACCGCGCTGAGCCGGAACACCTCGTAGGAGGCGTCACCGACGTTCAGCGTGCCGCGGGCGCCGAAGCTGTCCTTGCTCGCAGGTGCAGTCACGTTCAACTCCATCTCGCGACGGACGCAAGTTCGGGAACGGTTGCGAGTCTCGCGCACGTCGGCCGGGCGTGCGCGGGGACCCGCGCTCTTCGCCTCTAACAGTACGCTTGTCCTGTATTTGCTCTCAACTGAGGGTTGGCAAACTCTCGGTCACCTGTACCGGCCCGTGCAAAAGCGCCGAATTTTCCGGCGTCCCAAGGACTGGGACGCCTGTACCGGAACTCGCTTCTGAGGGGTCGGGGTGGCGTGCTTCGATTGATGGGTGCGCAACCTGATCAACAACGCCAAGTCGGCCGGGGTGGCGTTCGCCGTCGTCTCGGCGTTCTGCTTCGGCGGCTCCGGACCGTTCGCGAAGCCGCTGATCACCGCGGGGTTCACGCCGCTGCAGGTGGCCTGGCTGCGACTGGCCGGGGGCGCACTGCTGATGTTGCCGTTCGCCGTCCGCTACGCGCCGACCGTGCGCCGGGTGCCGACGCTGATCCTCGGGTACGGATTGTTCGCGATCGCCGGGGTGCAGGTCTGCTACTTCGCCGCGATCGCCACCGTGCCGGTCGGGGTGGCGCTGCTGATCGAGTTCCTCGGCCCGGTGATGGTGCTGGGTTGGACCCGGTTCGTCCGCCGCAACCCGGTGCCCCGCGCGGCGGCCATCGGCGTGCTGATCGCGGTCGTCGGCCTGATCTTCGTGGTGCAGCTGTGGTCCGGGCTGGGCTTCAACCCGATCGGACTGCTGCTGGCGCTGGGCGCGGCGGCCTGCCAGGCCACCTACTTCCTGCTGTCCGACAGCGGCGGCGAGGTCAACCCGTTCGCCCTGACGGGCTTCGGGCTGCTGCTCGGCGCCGGGGTGGTCACGCTGCTCGCCCGGCCGTGGGAGCTGGACTGGACGCTGCTGGTCGGGCAGGTCGAGCTGGCCGGGCAGCAGGTGCCCGCGCTGCTGGCGGTCGCCTGGATCGTCGTGCTGAGCACGGTGCTGGCCTACCTGACCGGGATCGTCGCGGTGCGCAGGCTGTCGCCGCAGGTCGCCGGGGCGGTCGCGTTCCTGGAGCCGGTGGTGGCCACGCTGCTGGCCTGGTGGCTGCTCGCTGAGCAGCTCGGGCCGATGCAACTGCTCGGCGGTGCGCTGATCCTCGCCGGTGCCTACGTCGCGCAACGCGCGGCACCGCAGCGGAAGCTGGCCTCGGAGTTGGTGGGGGTTTAGGTCTGGCGATTTCGCGCGAAATTGACGCTCCGCTCGGGAAGCGGGGGGCGGTTTCGCGCGAAACCGCTCGGGCTACCGCCGAGCGTCAGGCCGCGCGCAGGGCGGACTTGACCAGGTGGACGACGAGGGTCTCCACCAGGGCGACGGCCACGGCGGCCAGGACGGTGCTGAGGAACTGGGGCATCTCGGGTGCTTTCTGCGAGTGTCTTCTCGGTACGCCCCGACGGTGCGCTGATCCAGTTAGGACTCGGGGCGAGTCAGGTGACCGGCAGGTGAAGCGCCTGGGAACAGTGCAGGTCAGTGGTTCGGCCAGAGCAGGACGACCAGTGCCGCGGCCACGGCGGTGCCCAGCGCGATGCCCCAGTGGTGCGGTAGCAACGGGCTGCTGCCGAAGAACTGGCTGATCCCCGGGATCTGCACCAGCGCGGCCAGGATCAGCAACGAGCCGGTACCGGCGATGAGCACCAGCGGGGTCCGGCCGCGCACCGCGAGGGTCTGCGCCAGCTGGGCGGAGACCAGCGCGACCAGTCCGGTGGTGCGGGCCTGGGCCGCGGTGGACAGCGGCCGGGCCAGCAGCCAGGCCGCTCCGGCGGCACCGGCGGTGGCCGTCGCGCGGACGTAGACGTCGCGCGCCAGCGCCGCGCCCAGCGACGCCTCCGGGCCTTCGGCGAGCAGCTTCTCCGGTGTGGCGTGCGGCGGCGGGCGCACCGCGATCGCGATGGCCGGAAGCACGTCGGTGAGCAGGTTGACCACCAGCAGCTGCCGCGCGTTGAGCCCGGCGCCGGGACCGAGCAGGCCGGTGCCCAGCGCGTAGCCGATCTCGCCGAGGTTGCCGCCCAGCAGGATCGACAGCGCGTCGCGCACCGACATCCACATGCCGCGGCCCTCCACCACGCCGTCGGTGAGGGTCTCGATCCGGTCGTCGGAGACGACGAGGTCGGCTGCTTCCCGCGCGGCGGGTGTGGCGCGGGAGCCGAAGGCGATGCCGACGTGCGCCAGGCCGATCGCGGGCACGTCGTTGGCGCCGTCGCCGGTCATCGCCACCACCCGGCCACCGGCCCGCAGCTGTTGCACGATCCGCGCCTTCTGCGCCGGGCTGACCCGCGCGAACACCGAGACCTTCGGCAGCTCCCCGGCCAGCTGCTCGTCGTCGAGCCCGTCCAGCTCGGCGCCGGTGAGCACCCGCTTGTCGCCGAGCATGTCGAGTTCGGCGGCGATGGCCTCGGCGGTGCTGGGGTGGTCGCCGGTGATCATGATCGCGTCCACGCCGGAGCGGCGCAGCCGGGCCACCGCGTCGGCGGCGGTGGGGTGCACCGGGTCGGCCAGTCCGAGCAGCCCGATGAACTCCAGACCATCCACATCGGACTCGGTGAGGGCGAGGCCGGGCGGTGCCGAGCGCTGGGCCACCGCGAGCAGCCGGTAGCCGCGCAGCGCCAGCCGTTCGATCTCCGCGTCCAGCACGGCGCGGGTTTCGGGGTGCGGGAACGCGCAGCGGTCGAGGACCACCTCGGGTGCGCCCTTGACCGACAGCAGCCCGGCGGTGTGCACCGCGTGGAATCCCCGCGACGGCTCGAACGGCAGCTCGGCCAGCGCCTCCGGCGCCGGCTCGACGTCCAGTGCGGCGGCGCCGTCGAGCACGGCCTGGTCGGTGGGGTGCGGCATCGGTCGGCCGTCCGGGCGGGGGCTGGCGCGCAGCGCGGCGGCGACGATCTCCCGGTGGGCGGCATCGAGGTCCGAAGTGGACTGCGCGTGCGTGCCGTCGGAGACCTGGCGCAGGGTGATCCGGCCCTGGGTGAGGGTGCCGGTCTTGTCGAAGCACAGCGCGTCCACCCGGCCCAGCGCCTCGATGGTCGCCGGGGCGCGCACCAGCACGCCGCGCCGGGAAAGCCGCCGTGCGGCGGCCAGTTCGGCCAGCGTCGCCACGAACGGCAGCCCCTCGGGCACGGCGGCGACCGCCAGGCCGACCGAGCGGGCCACGGTCTGCCCGAGGGGCAGACCCCGCAGCAGGTCGACCACCATCAGCACCGCCCCGGCGCCGACCGACAGCGGAAGCACCTGCTTGGTCAGCTCGCTCAACCGCGCCTCGACACCTCCGCTGGCGCTGGGCGCCGTCGTCGCCTGCGTCGTGCGGCCGAGCTCGGTTTGCGCGCCGGTGGCCACCACGATCGCCGTCCCGGAACCGCTGGCCACCGCGGTTCCCTGGTACAGCATGCAGGTCCGGTCGCCGACCGCGGGCGCGGTCGTCGCCGCGATTTCCTTGGCGACGGACTGGGATTCGCCGGTCAGTCCCGACTCGTCGACCTCCAGGCCGTCGACCTCCAGCAGTCGGCAGTCCGCCGGAATGCCATCCCCGGAGCGGACTTCGATGACATCACCGGGCACCAGCCGATCGGCGGGCACCACTTCCGTGGTGCTGTCGCGCCGCCGCCGGGCGGGCAGCTGCCCGGCGTCCAGCAGCCGCCGCAGCTCGCGGTCGGTTGCCACCCGCTGCACGCCGTCGACCAGCGCACTCGCCACCAGCACACCGCCGATCAACACCGCATCGAGCATCGATCCCAAGCCCGCGGAGATGACCGCACCGGCCCCGAGCACCGGGGTGATCGGGTTGACCAGGCCTTCCAGCGTCGCACCGGCGACGCTCAGCGACGCCCGCCCGGCATCCTGCGGGCGTTGCCTGGCCACCGGCATGCTCGGGCCGCGTTCGGTGCTGCCGAACGCGGCGAGTACGGCCGAGGGGGCCATGGCGTGCCAGGGCGTGCGCTCCTGGGGTACTGGCGGCGCGCGGCCCGCGGCGCGCATCGCCGCCCAGGTGCCGGTGACCAGGGCGGACAGCGTCGCGGTGTGCACCGGCAGCGAGGCGCGCAGCGCGGCGGCGCGCGCGGGACCCAGTGCCGCGAACACCGCACCGAGGCAGGATCCGGCGACCGACAGCAGCACGGCGTGGCGGCTCGCGGTGCGCGCGTTGCCCACCGCGGCCAGCACCAGGTGGACCAGATCTGCGTTGGGGCACAACAGGTCCGCGCCCCACGGATCGGTGTCCTCTTCGGACAGACCGATCCCGAGATCGGCGGCGATCAAGGCGGCGTGCGCGTTGCTGGCCACCACGGCCACCACGGCGCCGTCCTCCTGCAGCCGCCGGACCGACTGGGCCAGCCGGTTTCCGCCGGGGACGACCCGATCCACCGGCAGCCGGTGCTCCAGGTGCCTGCCGAGCCCGGCCACCGCGACGGTTCCGGCCGTGGCGGCTGCCGCGACCAGCGCCTCGGCCAGCGGATCCAGCTCGTCGACCACCGTGACCACCGCCACCGGGCTCGACCGGCGGCTGAGCACGAGCACCTTCGCGCCGCGCTCCACGTCCGCGGCCACCAGCCGCCGGGTGCGCTCGTCAGACGGCTCGATCGACCACTCGCCCCGGGTCCGCGGGGTCGCCGGGTCGCGGAGGTCGACGAGTTCGCTGGCGCGGGCGAACAGCCCCGCCGGATCGTATTCGTCGAGCGGGACCACCGAACCCAGCACGCGACGGCCGGTGAGCAGCACGGATGCGTCGAACACGACGGTGTCCACGCGGTCCAGCCGCCGCATCGCGTCCGGGTTCAGCACCAACCCGCCCCGCCCGGACAGCGCGGTGGTCAACTGCGCGGCGAAGGCCTCCCGACCTGCCTTGGCCGGGCGCGGCACCCCGGCCAGCAGCATCGCCAGGGCGCGCTGCGGATTGCGGGTGGCGGCCAGCACGGTTGCGTACCCGGCCAGGGCGAGACCGCCGGAGGTGTTCGTGACCCGTTCGACCGGGCCATCGGGCAGCGGGCAGGGGCGCGGCTCGGTCGGCACCGGATCGCAGCCGTGCGTGGCCGCCTCCTCCCACCGCAGCCACGCCTGGTGGCGGGCGATCGCCTCGCGGGAGACGCAGAACCGGCTGCCCAGATCGGCCACCACCGCCACCGGGTTCCCGGCCAGCCCGTGCGCCGCCGCGCCGCCGATGGCCAGCGTGGTGTCGGTGGTCGAGCGCCCGAGCTTGCCGGTCAACCCCGCCCGCAGCCACGGCACCGAGTCCACAAGGGACACCACCGCCGGAACCAGCGGCGACACCCCGCGCACCGGCAGCAGCGCGCCGACCGTCGCGTAGCCGAGCCCGACCAGGCTCACCGCCAACGCCCCCACGTCGCGCAGCAGCGCATCGGGGTTGCCCGGGTGCGTCGCACTCGCCGGTGCGGTCTCGGCATCGGCGAGCCCGTGTTCGGCCTCCACCTCGGCGATCACGCGCGCCAGCGCCGCGACACCGAGCTCGGCCGGATCGTGCCCGATGATCACCCGCCCCAGCACGGCGTTGACCTCGGCGCTGCGCACCCCGTCGACGGCCAGCAGGCGTTGTTCGAGATCCCGCGCGGCATCCTCGGTGCCCGGCCGGTGCATGCCCCGGACTTCCAGATGGCTGCGCCGCCGCCCGACCCACACCCGCCGATCGGCCGGAGCCGCGGCCACCGTCCGCACCGCGTGCCGGATGGGAGCTGCGATCTCGGCGGTCTTGGCCAGTAGCCAGCCCAGCGGCATCCCGGTCAGCGCTTCTTGGTGCCCTGCTGCTGGACGGTGCGCCGCATCAGCGCGTTGCCGACCCCGATGGCCAGCGCGACCGGCCATTCGATCAGGCTGAAGGCGACACCGGCGGCCAGCCCGCCGTAGAACATCGCCTGGTCCCGGGAGGGCAGTTGGCCCCGCACCGTCTCGGCCGCGGAGGTGATGTTCGCGCGGTTGGGCAACGGAATCTGGTAGGTGTGCATCTCCGCCGTGACGCGCGGTAGCGGAATCGCCATGCTCGCGGCGGCCTGCTGCTTGGCGCGGGTGGGGTGCGCCGCGCTCGTCGACCGGCTCTGCTGGGTCCGGTGCGAAGTGTGTTGTGCTGCGCTGCTCGCGGTAGCCATCTCCAACGCTTCCTTCCCTCCACCGGCCGCCCCCGGCGGCCACCTGCCGGTGATCCAACCGGGGTACCCGAAGTCAGGCGGCGGAAACGTGGTCGCGCACCGCCAGCCGGTAGCGGCGGGCGATCAGCTCGACCACGCTCGGATGCGCGCCGATCGGATCGGCGATGCCCCGCACCGGCAGTTGCGCGAGCCGCCGGTGGAACAGACCCGGCGCCAGCAGGTACGGCGTGATGAAGTCGGCGGGCCCGCAGACATCGGCGGTCGCCGGTGCGGCGGTGGTGACGTAGCTGGGGTTCAGCCACTGGCCGCAGCGGCGACCGAGCAGCCGCGCCGCGGCGCGCACATCGGCGAGTGCCCGCTCGTCGGACGAGCCCGCCGCGGCGAACGCGACCCGGTCGCCGGGCTGCCACCCGGCGGCGACCAGTCGTAGCAGCATCGCCTCGATGATCTCCGGAGCAGGCCCCAGCGGCGCGCAAACCACCACGTCATCGCGTCCGCTGGCGGCGATCTGCGTGGGCAGGTCGGTGCGCACGTGGTAACCGGCGGCCAGGAACGCGGGCAGCGCGACCACTGGGCCGTCGACCTCTCGCAAGGCGTCCGCGACGCTCGGGCCGATGACGTCGACGTAGGCGATGTGCACCGGCACCCGCAGCCGCGCGGCGGCCGCGTCGGCGATCCGTTCGACCACCCGGGGCCCGGCGGGATCCCGGGTGCCGTGGGCGACCAGCAGCAGCGGGGTCAGGGTTGCGGATCGGCGCATCGCGGGGCGTCTCTCATCGGTTCCAGCGGAAGTCGGTATCCGCGTTTGATCACGGTCTGCACCAGCTCGGGTGCCCCCAGCGCGGCGCGCAGCCGGGCCACGGCCTGCTCCACGGCGTGCTCGTCCGACGGGTTCCCGGCGCAGTTCAGCGCCTCGGCCAGGCTGCGCCGCGACACCACCCTCCCGGGCCGCTCGGCGAGTGCCCGCAGCAGCGTTTTGCCCTGCGGTGAAAGCGGTTTCACCACCCCGTCGACGACCGCGGCATGGCCCCGGACCTGCAGTTCCCGGCCCCCCACCGGCAGGGTCGGCGCACGGCCCGGCAACGCGTCGCACAAAACCCGCACCAGCGCGCCGATGCGGAAGCGCTGCGGGATCACCGCGGGCACCCCGTGGTCGGCCAGCGGCGCGTGCGTCACCGGCCCGACGCAGGCGGCCAGCACCGGGCCGCGCAGCGCGGCCAGCAGCTCGTCCCGGCAGCGTCGTTCGGCGGCCAGCGACAGCAGGCTGGCGGCGGCGGGCGCACTGGTGAACGTCACCGCATCGATCTCCTGCGCGCAAACGGCGGCCAGCAGGTTCTCCAGCGCGGTGATGTCGGCGGGCGCGGTCCAGCGGTAGACCGGGATCTCGATCACCGTCGCGCCCGCGCAGCGCAGCGCCTCGACGAAGTCGGGCAGCGGTTGGCCGTGCAGCTGCACCGCGACCCGAACGCCGTCCAACGGCTGGTCGAGCAGGTGTGCCAGCAGTTCCGCGGAGGATTCCGAAGCGGGCGACCACGGATCGGGCAGACCGGCGGCCCGGACCGCGCCACGCGCCTTCGGCCCACGCGCCAGCAGCTGCGCGGGACGCAACGCGTCGAGCAGCTCGGCGCCGATGCCCCAGCCGTCGGCCGCCTCGATCCAACCGCGGAAGCCGATGCCGGTGGTGGCCACCACGGCATCCGGCGGATTCGCTAGGCATTCATGGCTCGCCCGGCGGAGCTCGGTGTCGTCGGCCAGCGGCAGGATCCGCAGCGCCGGGCCGT
Source organism: Saccharopolyspora antiqui (assembly GCF_052246905.1). Taxonomy (NCBI): domain Bacteria; kingdom Bacillati; phylum Actinomycetota; class Actinomycetes; order Pseudonocardiales; family Pseudonocardiaceae; genus Saccharopolyspora; species Saccharopolyspora antiqui. Next base: position 154,444 of record NZ_JBQQBO010000004.1, on the reverse strand, counting down.
GCACGACCCGCGCGCCGCGGCGCTGAAGCAGGGAGCCGAGCTCGTCGGCCCGTCGCGCTGCGGTTACCGCGACGGTGTAACCAGCGAGTTCATCGGTCAAGGGACGGCGACCTCCACCACGTCGGCACGGCGGCGCACCGGGTAGACCGGCAGCCGCGCGCTGGGATCGTCCAGGCACTGCCCGGTGCGCAGCGAGAACACCTGCTTGAGCATCGGGGAGGCGACCGTGGGTTCCCCGTCGCGGTCGCCGACGATGCCGCGGCTGATCACCCCGGCCCCGCAGAACGGGTCCACGTTGCCGACCGCGAACAACTCGTCGTCGCGGGTGCGAAACAGCGCCACCAGGTGGTCCTGGACCAGCACCGGCACCCCGTACTCGGGCGGCAGCAGGTCGAGTTCGCAGATCTGTTGCCAGTTCACGTGCGCACCTCCTGGTTGGCGATGACGGGCATCGGCAGCACCACCGGATCCGGCCGGATCTGGCCGCGCTCCTGGATGAAGCGGACGGTCGGATCCGGCTCGTCGGGGGCGTTGACGAAGGACACGAAGCGGGCGAGCTTGCCGGGATCGGCCAGCACCCCGGCCCACTCGTCGGCGTAGCTGTCGACGTGGCGCTGCATCGCGGCTTCCAGCTCGGTGGCGATGCCGAGGGAGTCCTCGACGATCACCTCCCGGAGGTGGTCCAGCCCGCCGTCCATCGCTTCCAGCCACGCCGCGGTGCGCTGCAACCGGTCGGCGGTGCGCACGTAGAACATCAGGAACCGGTCGATGAGCCGGATCAGCTGCTCGTCGTCGAGATCGGCGACCAGCAGTTCGGCATGGCGCGGCGTGAACCCGCCGTTGCCGCCGACGTAGAGGTTCCAGCCCTTCTCGGTGGCGATCACGCCGAAGTCCTTGCCGCGCGCCTCGGCGCATTCGCGGGCGCAGCCGGACACCCCGGCCTTGACCTTGTGCGGCGCCCGCAGGCCCCGGTAGCGCAGTTCCAGCCGGATGGCCATGCTCACCGAATCCTGCACCCCGTAGCGGCACCAGTCGTTGCCGACGCAGGACTTCACCGTGCGCAGCGCCTTGCCGTAGGCGTGGCCGGATTCGAACCCGGCGTCGACCAGCCGCTGCCAGATCAGCGGCAACTGCTCCACCCGCGCCCCGAACAGGTCGATGCGCTGCCCGCCGGTGATCTTGGTGTAGAGGCCGAACTCCTTGGCCACCTCGCCGAGTGCGATCAGCTTGTCCGGGGTGATCTCCCCGCCGGGCACCCGAGGCACCACCGAGTAGGTGCCGTTGCGCTGCATGTTGGCCAGGAACCGGTCGTTGGTGTCCTGCAACCCGGCCTGCTCGCCGTCGAGGATGTGCCCGTTGCCGAGGCTGGCGAGGATGGAGGCGACCGCGGGCTTGCAGATGTCGCAGCCGCGCCCGCTGCCGTGCTTGCCGATCAGCTCGGAGAACGAGCCGATCCCGGTCGCCCGGACGATCTCGAACAGCTCGGCGCGGGACTGCGGGAAGTGCTCGCACAGCGCCTTGGAGGTGCTCACACCGCACTCGGCGAGCAGGCTTTTGAGCATCGGCACGCAGGAACCGCAGCTGGTGCCGGCCTTGGTGCAGCCCTTGATGCCGGGCACATCGGTGAGTCCCCGCTCGGTGATCGCGGTGGTGATGTCCCCTTTGGACACGTTGTTGCAGGAGCACACCGTCGCATCCGCGGGCAGCGCACCCGAGTCCACGCCCGCACCGGCGGGCAGCAGGAGTTGTTCCGGCGGGGCGGGCAGTTCGCGCCCGATCAGCGGTCGCAGCACCGAATAGGCGCTGGCGTCGCCGACCAGCACACCACCGAGCAGCACCCGTGCGTCGTCGGAGAGGACGAGCTTGGTGTAGGTGCCCGCGGCGTTGTTGGCGTAGACGACCTCCAGAGCGCCTTCGGTCCGGCCGTGCGCGTCGCCGAAGCTGGCGACGTCGACGCCGAGCAGCTTGAGCTTGGTGGACAGGTCCGCGCCGGGGAAGGTCCCGTCGCCGAGTTCGAGCAGCTGCTCGGCGACGCCCTCGGCCATGCTGTAGCCGGGCGCGACCAAGCCGTAGCAGCGGCCCTGCACGGCGGCGCATTCGCCGATGGCCCAGACGTGCTCGTCGCTGGTGCGGCAGTTTTCGTCGACCAGGAACCCGCCGCGTTCGGCGCGCGGTAGCCCGGCGAGTTCGGCCAGTTCGTCGCGCGGCCGGACCCCGGCGGAGAACACCACGACCTCGGTGTCGATCATCGTGCCATCGGCCAGCGTGACGCCGCGGACGTGCTCGTCGCCGTCGACGGACTTCGTCGCCGCACCGCAGTGGATCGTCAAGCCGAGATCCCCGACCAACCGGCTGAGCACCTGGCCGCCGCCCTCATCGACCTGCAGCGGCATCAGCCGCGGCGCCATCTCCACGATGTGCGCGCGCATGCCCAGCAGCCGCAGGGCGTTGGCGGCCTCCAGGCCGAGCAGCCCACCGCCGATGACGACACCGGGCTTGCCCTCGGCGGCCGCGGCGCGGATCGCGTCGAGATCCTCGATGGTGCGGTAGACGAAGCAGCCGTCGAGGTCGTGCCCGGGCACCGGCGGCACGAACGGCCGCGAGCCGGTGGCCAGCACCAGCGCGTCGTAGCCCAGCTCCGAACCGTCCGATGTGGACACCGTGCGGGCGGTGCGGTCGATGCCGGTGACGGCGGTGTTCAACCGCAGCTCGACCACCGGGTCTTCGAGCAGTTCGTGGCTGGCCAGGCTGAGGTCTTCGGCGCTCTTGCCGTCCAGGTAGGACGACAGCGCCACCCGGTCGTAGGCCGGGCGGGGCTCCTCGGCGAGGACGATGATCCGCCAGGCATCGGCCGCGTCGCGCTCCCGGAGCGTCTCGACGAGCCGGTGTCCGACCATGCCGTGCCCAACGACGACAAGCGTGCGGGTCATGCCGCGCCCTCCTCTTGTTGTTCGATGCGGTTGGCCAGCGCGCCGCAGAGGCGGCCGACGTCGTCGACGCAGCCGCCGCAGCCGGTGGTCGCCCGCGTTGCCCTGGCCAACTCGGGCACCGAGCGGGCGCCGCCGTGCCAGGCGGCGGTCAGGGACTTCTTGGTGACGTTGTTGCAGCGGCAGATCACCGCGTCCTCAGGGAGCTCGACCGGACCGCTGGGGACCGCGGCCGGAGTGCCCAGCAGCAGTGCCAGGCGGTCGGCGGGAACCGGCAGGTCGCGGTCGTGCAGCTGGCTGACCGACGCGATCGCCTCCGGGAAGCCGAACAGCACCGCCCCGGTGATCCGCTCGGACCGCAGCGCCAGCTTCGCGTAGCGGCCACGAGCCGGATCCGACAGCGTCACGACCTCGGCTTCGGGGCTGCCCAGGCCCTCGACCGAACCGATCGAGGCGAGGTCGATGCCCCGCGCCTTGAGCCGGGTGACGGTGCGGGTGCCCCGGTAGCGCGCGGCAGCTCCGGTGAGCAGCGCGGCCAGCGTGTCGGCCTGGTCCCACGCCGAGGCGATCAGGCCGGGGGTGTCGCCGTCGTGCTCGGCGCAGTCGCCGATGGCGTGGATGCGCGCATCGTTGGTGCGCAGCTGGTCGTCGACCACGATTCCGCGCTGCACCGCCAGCCCGGCCCGCACCGCCAGCCCCGTTTCGGCGATCACCCCGGTGCACGCCACGACCAGGTTCGCGGCTACCACCTCGCTGCTGTCCAGGATCAGCCGACCGGGCCGGTAGGCGATCGCCTTGCGCCCCAGGCGAACTTCGACGCCGAGCTTGCCGAGCCGGTCGGCGAGCAACCGGCCACCGGCGTCGTCGAGCTGCCGATCCATCAGATGCGGGTTCGGGTGCACCAGCGTCACGTCGTGGCCGCGCGCCAGCAGTGCCCGAGCGGCTTCGACGCCGAGGATCCCGCCGCCGAGCACCGCGACCGGGCCCACCACGGCGTCGATCCGCGCGCAGTCGGCGAGCGTGCGCAGCGGTTGGAGGTGGCCGGCGCGCAGTCCCGGCACCTCGGGCATCCTCGGCCGCGAACCGATGGCCAGCACGAGGACGTCGTACGGGTGCTCCTCGCCGGTGTCGGTGCGCACGACGCGCCGCGTGCGGTCGATTTCGGTGGCGGTGACCCGCAACCGCACCTCGGCGTCGACCGCGGGCAGCGTGACCGTGTCGGGGCTGAGCGTGCGATCCAGCACGGCGGCGAGCAGCACCCGGTTGTAGGCGGGGCGTTCCTCGCGCCCCAGCACCGTGATCGGGCCGGTGTACTGGTGCGCGCGCAACCGCTCGACGAGCCGGTGCGCGGCGGGCCCGTTGCCGACGATGACGATCCGCGTCATCGGGCCGCCACGAGCAGCGGGGAAGGGGTCGCTCATCCGGCCTCCTGGGCGGGTTCGATCCGGACCGCGCTGACCTTGAACTCCGGCATCCGGCTGCGCGGGTCCAGCGCGTCGCCGGTGAGCAGGTTGGCCCGCGCCGCGCCGGGGAAGTGGAACGGCAGGAACACCGTGTCGGTGCGCATCGTGGCCACCACCCGCACCCGCGCCAGCGCGCTGCCGCGCGCGGAGGTGATCGTGGCCAGCGCGCCGTCGGCGAGCCCGGCCCGGTCGGCGGTGTCCGGGTGGATCTCGACGAAGGACTCCGGGGCGGCCGCGTTGAGTTCGGCCACCCGGCGGGTCTGCGCACCGGACTGGTACTGGGCCAGCACCCGGCCGGTGGTGGCGGTCAGCGGGAACGCCTCGTGCGGGTTCTCGGCCGGGTCGCGGTGCTCCACGACGGCGAACCGGGCGAGCCCGTCGGGATGCGCGAAACCGTCCAGGAACAGCCGGGGGGTGCCCGGGTGCGACGGATCCGGGCACGGCCAGTGCAGGGCTTCACCGGCATCGAGCCGGTCGTAGGTGATCCCGGCGTAGTCGGCCTTGCCGCCGGACGATGCGCGGCGCAGTTCCTCGAAGACCTCGCGCGGCGCGGTTGGGTAGCGGTGGCCGGGTTCGCCGAGCCGGACCGCCAGCCCGTGCAGCACTTCTAGATCGCTGCGGGCGTGCCCGGGCGGCACCTGCAGGCGGCGGCGCCGCAGGACGCGGCCTTCGAGGTTGGTCATGGTGCCGTCTTCCTCGGCCCACTGCGTCACCGGCAGCACCACATCGGCCAGCTGCGTGGTCTCCGAGGGCACGAAGTCGGCGACCACCAGCAGGTCCAGGGCGGACAGCCGGTCGACGACGTGGTCGGCGTTGGGTGCCGAAACCACCGGGTTGGAGCCGAAGACCAGCAGTGCGCGCGACCCCTGCTCGGTGCCCAGGGCGTCCAGCAGTTCGTAGGCGCTGCGGCCCGGCCCGGGCAGCACCTCGGGCAGCACGCCCCAGGTCTCGGCCACGTGCGCCCGCGCGGCCGGGTCGGTGATCATCCGGTAGCCGGGCAGCTGGTCGGCCTTCTGGCCGTGCTCGCGGCCGCCCTGCCCATTGCCCTGCCCGGTCAGGCAGCCGTAGCCGCGGCCGGCGCGGCCGGGCAAACCGAGCGCGAGGGCGAGGTTGATGAACCCGGACACTGTGTCGACGCCCTTGCTGTGCTGTTCGGCGCCGCGACCGGTGAGCAGATAGGCGCTCCCGGCTTCGGCGAGCATCCGCACCGCCTGCCGCTGCGCGGTCACCGGCACCCCGGTGACGCGTTCGACGCGCTCCGGCCACCAGGTCATCACCCGCTGCCAGGCCGCGTCGAAACCGGTGGTGCGGGTCCGGATGTAGTCGGTGTCGGTCCAGCCGTCGACCACCGCGATGTGCAGCAGCCCGAGCGCCAGCGCCAGATCGGTGCCGGGCATGGGTTGCAGGTGCAGCGCGGCGCGTTCGGCGGTGGCGGTGCGGCGCGGGTCGATGACCACCAGCTGCGCGGTGCGCAGGTGCTGCATCAGCGGCGGCATCGTCTCGGCCGGGTTAGCCCCGGCCAGCAGCACCACGTCGGCGCCGCCGAGATCGGTGACCGGGAACGGCAGCCCCCGGTCCAGTCCGAAGGCGGCGGTTCCGGCGGCCGCCGCCGAGGACATGCAGAACCGGCCGTTGTAGTCGATCTGGCTGGTGCCCAGCGCCAGCCGGGCGAACTTGCCGAGCAGGTAAGCCTTTTCGTTGGTCAGCCCACCGCCGCCGAACACCCCGACCGCGTCCGGGCCGTGCTCGGCCCGGATCCGGTCGATACGGGTGGCGACGGTGTCCAGCGCGGTGTCCCAGTCCACCGGGGTGAGTGCGCCGTCGCGGCGCACCAGGGGGTGCCGGAGCCGGTCGGCGACGTCCAGCACCTCGGGTGCGGTCCAGCCCTTCTGGCACAACCCGCCCCGGTTGACCGGGAAGTCCGTTGGCCGCACCGAAACCCCGCGCCGCTCCCGCGTCAGCTGGGTGCCGCACTGCAATGCGCAGTAGGGGCAGTGCGTGGCCACCGTCCGCACGTCAGGCACGACTGGCCTCCGCGTTGGACGGTGCCTTGGCGGCGGCCGACTGCGGCGCGGCGCTGCCCTTGAGCGCTCCGCGCAGGTAGATCGCCCACGTGACGAGCACGCAGAGGACGTAGTACACCAGGAACGAGGTCAGGGCCGCGTCGCCGTTGGCCGCCGCGCTGCCGTAGGACGCGCGGAAGGCGAGGTTGATGCCCACCCCGCCGAGGGCGCCGATCGCCCCGGCGATGCCGATCACCGCACCCGACATCCGGCGGGCCCGCGCGAAGGCCGCGATGGCTTCGCCACCGGCGGTCACGTCGTCCACGGCCTCCTTGGCGAAGATCGCCGGGATCATCTTGTAGGTCGAGCCGTTGCCGATGCCGGTCAGCACGAACAGCACGATGAACGCCGCGACGTAGAGCCCGAACGAGCCCTGCGACGACGCGAACAGCAGCGCCCCGGTGCCCAGCGCCATGCCGATGAACGTCCAGAGGGTGACCACCGCGCCGCCGAGGCGGTCGGAGAGCCAGCCGCCGAAGGGCCGGGAGATCGAGCCCATCAGCGGACCGAGGAACGTCCAGCTCGCGGCTTGCAGCGGGGTGAAGTCGAACTCGGTCTGCAACACCAGGCCGAAGGCGAAGCTGTAGCCGATGAACGAGCCGAACGTGCCGATGTAGAGGAACGAAATCCACCAGGTGTGCTTGTTCGCGGCGGCTTCGCTGAGCGCACCGGGCCTGGCCCGCACCGCGTCCACGTTGTCCATGAACAGCGCCGCGCACAGGGTGGCCAGCGCGATCAGCGGCAGGTAGATCGCCGCCACGTAGGACGGCTGGGTGTTGCCCGCGAAGGCGATCACCAGCAGACCGACGATCTGGATCGCCGCCACGCCGATGTTGCCGCCTCCGGCGTTGAGCCCCAACGCCCAACCCTGGTGGCGCTGCGGGAAGAAGGTCGTGATGTTCGTCATCGACGAGGCGAAGTTGCCGCCGCCGACCCCGGCGGCCGCACCGATCAGCATGAACACCCACAGCGGCGTGCCGGGCTGCTGCACGAAGTACAACGCCAACGCGGTCGGCACCAGCAGCACCGCAGAGCTGAAGATGGTCCAGTTGCGGCCGCCGAAGCGGGTCACCGCGGCGGCGTAGGGCAGCCGCAGCACGGCCCCCACCAGGTTCGGGGTGACGACCAGCAGGAATTTCTCGCCCGCGGTGAACGGCAGGCCGATGCTGGGCGACATGAACAGCACCAGCACCGACCAGATGCTCCAGATGGAGAAACCGATGTGCTCCGACAGGATCGAGAAGATCAGGTTCCGCCGCGCCACGTGCTTGCCGGTGGACTCCCAGAACTCCTCGTTCTCGGGGTCCCAGCCCTCGATCCAATGGCCTCTGCTGGCCAAGGCTCTCGTGGTCAACTCGGCTCCTCTCCTCGGTTGTTGCGAAGGTAGGAACCGGGTGTTTCGCACGGGCTTGCCGAGCGTTACCACGATGCAAAGCGGCCTTCACATGCCCTGGTCCAGGCGGTGTGAGCAGCGAGACGGTGTGAGTAGCGAGACGGTGGCCGACGACACGCTCGCCGCGGCGGTCGTGGCACGGTGGAGTCGTGACGCGACGAGGCATCGATGGCCGGGACGGCGAGGAGTGGCGCCGCGCCCGCGAGCTGTTCGCCGGGGCACGCCGGATCACCGCCCTCACCGGCGCCGGGGTGTCGACGGCTTCCGGCATTCCGGATTTCCGCGGTCCGAACGGGGTGTGGACCAAGGACCCGGCCGCCCAGCGGCTCAGCGACATCGACAGCTACCTCGCCGATCCGCAGGTGCGCGAGCAGGCGTGGCGCAACCGGGCCGCGCACCCGGCCTGGCGGGCCGAACCCAACGCCGCGCACCGCGCCTTCGTCGACCTGGACCGCTCCGGGCGGTTGGGCGCGCTGCTGACGCAGAACATCGACGAACTGCACCAGCGCGCCGGGCTGGCCCCGGACCGGGTGCTCGAACTGCACGGCACGATCTTCCGCACGGTGTGCCTGGGCTGCGGCGCGACCGGACCGATGAGCGCGGCGCTGGAGCGGGTGGCCGCCGGTGAGCCGGACCCGCCCTGCCGTTCCTGCGGCGGCATCCTGAAGTCGGCCACCGTCTCCTTCGGACAGTCCCTGGACGCCGACGTGTTGCGCGGTGCCCAGCGCGCGACGCTGAACTGCGACCTGTTCCTCGCGGCTGGCACCTCGCTGACGGTGCACCCGGCGGCGGCCTTCACGGCCCTCGCGGTCAAGGCGGGTGCGGATCTGATCATCTGCAACGCCGAGCCGACGCCTTACGACGACCTTGCTGCGGCGGTGCTGCGCGAACCGCTGGTCGAGGTGCTGCCCGAACTGGTCGCGGTGCCGGTGGTCGATTCGCCGAACCCGCTGCGCACCTGGGGAGATCCCAGCACCTGGAACTGATCCCGCGCTTCGGTACTCGTGACCTCCTGGTTCGCTGCGCACTCCGGTGACTCAAGTGGCTGATGCTGTGCGAGTCACGATCGTGTCAGGTGGTGCGCTCGGGGCGGCAGTGGCAAAGTTCGACTGTCGTGCAACTCCAATCGGCCCAACGTTCGACCGCCGATCGGCGTACTAGCTGGAGGTGACGGTCGTGTCGCGATCCCGGGGCATGCGCAGAACTGCCACGATCACGCTGCTCGCCGCCGTCGGCCTCGCACTGCCCGGCATCGGTGCGGCCGTGCCGCCGCCGCCCAACCCCAGTGACGCCGAACTGAACGCCGGGCGCGCCACCACGCAGAGCATGGCCGGTGCGGTCGGCGAGCTGGCCAACCGACTGGCCGAGACCGAGTCCCGGTTGGTCGGCCTGCAGGCGCAGGTCGAGATCAAGATGGAGGACGCGAACAAGGCGCGCGTCGATCTCGGCCGCGCCGAACGCGCCTACGACGACGCCCGCCAGGCCGCCGACGCGGCCGGTGCCGAGGCCGATGGCGCCGCCCAGCAGATCGAGCAGCAGCGCAAGCGGCTCGACGAATTCGCGGCCAGCAGCTACCGGCAGGGCAGCCAGGTCGGCTCGATCACCGCGTTCGTCGGCGCGAAGGACCCGCAGGACGTGCTGGACCGCGCGGTGTTCCTGGACGCGATCAGCGAATCGCAGCTCGACGTGCTCGACGACCTCGAACGCGCCCGGGTCGACAAGGCCAACAAGGATTCGCTGGCCCGCGCGGCGCTGCACGACGCCGACGCCAAGCGCGCGGCCGCCGACCAGGCGCGCAGCGCGGCGGAGACCGCGGAGCAGACGGCCATCACGGCGCAGTCCTCCCAGGTCGAGCAGGCGCGCCGGTTGGAGGCCGACAAAGCCGGTGTCGAGGTGCAGCTCGCCGAGGCGCGCTCCCACGTGGCCGGGCTGGAGGCGCAGCGCGACCGGTATGCGAGCTGGCAGGCGGCGAAGCAGCAGGAGGAGGCCGCCGCGCAGGCGGTGCACACCGGTGCCCCGGCGGTGGGTCCGCAGCCCACTGGCCGGTCGGTCGAGGTGGTCATCGGGCGGGCGCTGTCGCAGTTGGGCGTGCAGTACGCCTGGGGCGGCGGGACTTCGCGCGGGCCTTCTCGGGGCATCCGGGACGGGGGAGTGGCCGACACCTTCGGCGACTACGCCAAGGTCGGGTTCGACTGCTCGGGCCTGATGCTCTACGCGTTCGCCGGTGCCGGTATCGAGCTCGACCACTACAGCGGTTACCAGTACCAGTCCGGACGCCGGGTGCCGGTGTCGCAGATGCGGCGCGGCGACATGCTGTTCTGGCAGGACGGCGGTCGCATCCACCACGTGGCGCTCTACCTCGGCGACGGCCGGATGGTCGAGGCCCCGTACTCGGGCTCGCGAGTCCGAATCACCCCGGTCCGCTACGGCGGCCTCGCGCCCTACGCGGTCCGGATGCTCTGACGCCGCGGATCGCCTGGCGCGGCAATCCGGTCGGCTGGCGGCATAGCGGATCCGCCCGGTGGACCCTTCGATCCGCTCCGCCTTCGCGGCGCTCAAACCGGAACTCGTGCCCACCGCCGGAGCTGAAGTGTCCGATGTGGACACTCCGGAATGCTGGGTCACCTCCGCGAGGGCTGCGGGCCGCCGTTGGCTCAATCTTGCCGGTTCGGCATCTTTGCAGTTTCGGCAAGATTTGCTAAGTTGGTTGGCATGACGGCTGGAGACGACGACGCCATCGGCTTGCGGGAGCGCAAGAAGCGGGAGACCCGGCTGGCGCTGAGCCACGCCACGATCCGCCTGTGCGTCGAGCGCGGGTGGAACAACTTCACGGTGGAGGACATCGCCGCCGAGGCGAACGTGTCGGTGCGCACCTTCCGCAACTACTTCGCCAGCAAGGCCGAGGCGATCGCCGCGAAACACCTGGAGCGGATGCTGCGGATCGCCGAGCAGCTGCGCGCGCGGCCCGCCACCGAACCGCTGTGGGACTCGATCTACCACGCCGTGCAGGCGCAGTTCACCTCGGGCGACGAAACAGCGCAGCCGTCACCCGGCGGCGAGCGCTGGATGGCGGCGACCCGGCTCATGCTGGCCGAACCGGCGTTGCATGGCGAGATCCTCAAGGCGAACGCGGTCGCGCAGGACGAGCTGGCCGAGGCGATCGCCGAACGCACCGGCACCGACGTGGCCCACGACCTGTATCCGCAACTGGTCGCCGCGGTGGTCGGCGCGGCCAACTCCGTGGCCGTGGCGCACTGGATGCGCGGTGATTCGCCCGGCTCGGTCGTCCCGCTGCTGCGCGAGGCGTTCGACCAGATCGAGGCAGGTCTTCCAGTCCCGTAACCAAAAACCCCGCTAGTCGATCCAGCCCGGTCGTTGCCGGGCCGATCAGTCATGCCCTTTTCCGATCGCATCCAAGGAGAACACCCCGATGATCGCTGATGTCGTCATCGTCGGCGGCGGCCCGAACGGGCTGATGCTGGCCAGCGAACTGAGCCTGGCCGGGATCAAGCCGATCGTGCTGGAACGCCTGCCCGTGCCGAGCGAGGAACCGAAGGCGAACGGGCTGCTCGGGCAGGTGGTGCGCATGGTCGACCGCCGCGGCCTGCACGAGCGCCTCAGCGGTGGTCCAGGGCTGCCGCAGCCGAACTCCGCGTACTTCATGTTCGCCGCGATGGGCCTGGACCTGAGCCTGCTGGCCGACAGCCCGATCTACGCCCTGCCGGTGCCGCAGCGCCGCATCGTGCAGGTCCTGCAGGAACGCGCCCTGGAGCTCGGCGTGGAAATCCGGCGCGGACACGAGGTCGTCGGCCTGTCGCAGGACGACGACGCGGTCACCGTCGACGTCGCGGGTCCGGACGGGCCGTACCAGCTGCGGGCCCGGTACCTCGTCGGCGCGGACGGAGCCCACAGCGTCACCCGCAAGCTGTCGGGCATTGGTTTTCCCGGCGTCACCTACGACCGGATGACCCTCCGGTCAGCGCACGCGACGGTTCCGGCGGAATGGGTCGATCCCGCCACCGGCGCGCTGCACGTGCCCGGCTACGGCGCTGTTCTGCCGTTCCTGCCGCACCGCACCGAGCACGGCGGGTTCTCCTACGCGCCGCTGCCCGGGCACCCGCCGCTGATCAGCGCCACGGAATCGGACCAGCCCGACACCGGTGCGGCGATGAGCCTCGACGAGTTGCGGGCGAGCGTCCGCCGTGTGCTCGGCGTCGACGTGCCGCTTGGTCCACCTGAGGGCGCGGGGCCGCACGTGCTGCGCCGGTTGACCGGCGGCAACACCCGGGTCGCCGAACGGTTCGCCCGGGGCCGGGTGTTCCTGATCGGCGACGCCGCCCACGTGTACTCCGCCACCGGCGGCGGATCCGGGCTGAACCTCGGCCTGCAGGACGCGATCAACCTCGGGTGGAAGCTCGCCGCCGAAATCCGCGGCGGCGCTCCGGCCGGTCTGCTGGACAGCTACGAGATCGAGCGGCGACCAGCCGCCCGCCGCATGGTGGTCAACGCGCAGGCGCAGGCGGCGCTCATCGCTCCGGGCGGCGACGTGACCGGATTGCGCGAACTGTTCACCGAATTGCTCCGCGACCGCGACACCGTGCAGCGCCTCGCCGAACTCACCGCGGGCAGCGACATCCGCTACGACATGGGCGCCGACAACCCGCACCCGCTGGTCGGCCGGTTCGCCCCGGACCTGGACCTGCACACCCCGACCGGCACGGTCCGGCTGGCGGAGCTGACCAGAACCGCCCGGCCGCTGCTGCTCGACCTCACCGAAGACGCATCCCTGGCGGAGGCGTTGTCGGACCGGCTCGACCAAGTGGACGTCGTGACCGCCCGCGCGCAGGACCCCGCGGCCACCGCCCTGCTGCTTCGACCGGACTGCTACGTGGCCTGGGCATCGGCATCACCTCGTCCGGACGCAGCGGAGCGGGAGGCGCTGCGGGCGGCCGCCCATCGGTGGTTCGGTCCCGCAGAACTCGCCCGCACCGCAGTGGGGGCCTAGCTGAGGGCTGCGGCAACCGGTGTCCGGTGGGCTTCACAGCGGTCATACCGGTTGTGCGGTTGGGTGTGCGTGGGGCATTGCCCCCGCGCGGGCCTGCTGTGGCCGCGTGTCAGGATCTTGATCGGCCGACAACGGCCGCATCGACGAGGAGGCTGGGAGACGTGACCGACGCGGGCAACGGTGAGAGCGGGGGCGCCGGGGCCGCGGCGGCGCGCCCGGCCGATCAGGTGAGCACCCCGGCGCGCGACGCGCAGTTGCTGGAGCGCACCGTCTTCGAGGTCAAGCGGGTGATCGTCGGTCAGGACCGGCTCGTCGAGCGGGTGCTGACCGGACTGCTGGCCAAGGGCCACATCCTGCTGGAAGGCGTGCCCGGCGTGGCCAAGACGCTGGCGGTCGAGACCTTCGCGCGGGTCGTCGGCGGTTCGTTCGCCCGCCTGCAGTTCACCCCGGACCTGGTGCCCGCCGACATCCTCGGCACCCGGATCTACCGGCAGGGCAGTGAGCGCTTCGACGTCGAACTCGGCCCGGTGCTGGCCAACTTCGTGCTCGCCGACGAGATCAACCGCGCCCCGGCGAAGGTCCAGTCGGCGCTGCTGGAGGTGATGGCCGAGCGGCACGTCTCCATCGGCGGCCATAGCTACCCGATGCCCGCCCCGTTCCTGGTGCTGGCCACCCAGAACCCGATCGAGAACGAGGGCGTCTACCCGCTGCCGGAAGCGCAGCGCGACCGGTTCCTGTTCAAACTGCCCGTCGAGTACCCCTCGGCGGAGGAGGAGCGGGAGATCGTCTACCGGATGGGCGTCACCGTGCCGGAGCCCAACCCGGTGCTCAACCCCGAGGAGCTGATCCGGCTGCAGAACGTGGCGTCCGGGGTGTTCGTGCACCACGCCCTGGTCGACTACGTCGTGCGGCTGGTGGTGACCACCCGGATGCCCAACGACCACGGCCTGTCCGACATCGCCGGATGGGTTTCCTACGGTGCCTCGCCGCGCGCCAGCCTCGGCATCGTCGCCGCCGCGCGAGCGTTGGCGCTGGTGCGCGGCCGGGACTACGTCCTGCCGCAGGACGTGGTGGACGTGGTGCCCGACGTGCTGCGGCACCGCCTGGTGCTGTCCTACGACGCGTTGGCCGACGGGATCCCGGTGGAGCACATCGTGAACCGAGTGCTGCAGACCGTGCCGTTGCCGCAGGTGTCGGCCCGGCCGCAGCCAGGTCCGCCCACGCCGGTCGGCCCGGTCAGTTACGGGCAGCCGCCGCTCGGGCCCAACCCGCACCAGTGAGGAGCGACGCAGCCGTGTCGGCACCACCCCATTCGGGCCATGGCGACCGCCCGGCCTGGGCGCCACCCGCGCTGGACACCGGGCGGATGGAAGCCGCGCTGCGGACGCTGGAACTGAGCGTGCGCGGTCGGCTCGACGGCCTGTTGCAGGGCAACCACCTGGGCCTGGTACCCGGGCCGGGCACCGAGCCGGGCGAGGCGCGCAGCTACCAGCCCGGCGACGACGTGCGGCGGATGGACTGGGCGGTCACCGCGCGCACCGCCGAACCGCACATCCGGCAGACGGTGGCCGACCGGGAGCTGGAGACCTGGGTGGCGATCGACCTGTCGCCGAGCCTGGACTTCGGTTCGGCGGCCTGCGACAAGCGGGAGCTGGCCATCGCAGCCTTGGCCGCCGTGATGTTCCTGACCAGCGGCGGCGGCAACCGGGTCGGCACCGTGGTGGACAACGGCACCGGACCGGTGCGGTTTCCGGCACGCGGTGGCACCGGGTATGCGCGGGCGCTGCTGAAGAAGGTGGCCGAGACGCCGCGCGCCGCCGAAGGCACCCGGGGTGACCTCACCACGCTGCTGGAGTCGCTGCGCCGCCCGCCCCGGCGGCGCGGGCTGGCCGTGGTGATCTCGGACTTCCTCGGGTCGACGGACTGGGAACGCGCGCTGCGCGGTCTGGGTGCGCGGCATTCGCTGCTGGCGATCGAGGTGCTGGACCCGCGCGATCTGGAACTGCCCGACGTGGGCACCGTCCTGCTGTCGGATCCGGAAACGGGCAAGCAGCGGGAGGTGCACACCACCGCGGTGCTGCGCAAGGAATTCGCCGCCGCGGCGGCGGCGCACCGCGACGAGGTCGCGAGCCTGCTGCGGCGCGCCGGTTGCGCGCACCTGGTGCTGCGGACCGATTCGGACTGGATCGCCGATGTCGTGCGGTTCGTCATGGCGCGCAAACGGGGCTGGTCCGGAGGAGCTGCTTGATGTTGAGCCTGTCGGGATTCACCGCGCCGTGGTGGTTCCTGCTGCTGTTCGTGGTCGTGGCGCTGGTCATCGGCTACCTGTGGGCGCTGCGGCGGCGTCGCCGGGACACGCTTCGGTTCAGCAACCTGGCGACCCTGGAGCGGGTCATCCCCGCCCGGCACGGCTGGTGGAAGCACGTGCCACCGGCGCTGCTGGGCGTCGCGCTGATCCTGCTCACCGTGGCGCTGACCGGGCCCACCGCCGAACAGCGGATTCCGCGCAACCGGGCCACCGTGATGCTCACCATCGACGTGTCGCTGTCGATGAAGGCCACCGACGTCGAGCCCAGCCGGTTGGAGGCGGCGAAGGTCGCCGCGAAGGAGTTCGCCGACAAGTTGACGCCGGGCATCAACCTGGGGCTGGTGTCCTTCGCCGGAACCGCGACGGTGCTGGTCATGCCGACGACCGACCGGGCCAGCGTCAAACAGGCCATCGACAGCCTGAAGCTGGCCGAGGCGACGGCCACCGGAGACGGGATCAACGCGGCGATGCAGGCGATCGACTCCTTCGGCAAGATGGTCGGCGGTCCGGCCGGGGCCCCACCGGCGCGGATCGTGCTGATGGCCGACGGCGGGCAGACCATTCCCCGCGAGCTGGACGCGCCGCGAGGCGCCTACACGAAGGCCAAGGAAGCCAAGCAGGCGGGCATTCCGATCTCCACGATCTCCTTCGGCACCAAGCACGGCAGCATCGAGATCGAGGGCGAGCAGGAGTGGGTGGAGGTCGACGACGAGGCGATGCAGGAGATCGCCCGGCTCTCCGGCGGGGAGTTCCACAAGGCGGCCAGCGCCGAACAGCTCCGCGAGGTCTACGAGACGCTCGGCGAGCAGATCGGCTACGAGACCAAGCACACAGACGCCAGCAAGCCTTGGCTGGTGCTCGGTACGCTCGCGGCGATCATCTCGGCCGGGCTCGCGCTGTTCGCCGGTCGTCGATTGCCGTAGTTCGGACGGTTCGGGCAACCGCGCCGCTCCGGGCACTTTCTTCGCGACAGGAGCGCTGGCCGGTGGGAACCGCGGAATTTCTGTGGGAGTTCGTCAAATCGCCGACCACCACCGCCGCAGTGGGACCGAGCTCGCGATCCCTGGCCGAGCAGATGGTGGCGCCGATCCCGCACCGGGGTGAGCCGGTGGTCGTCGAGCTGGGCCCGGGAACCGGCGCCTTCACCGAGGTGATCCAGCGTCGGCTCGGCGGCCGGGGGCGGCATCTGGCGCTGGAGCTCAACTCGCGGTGGGCCGCACAGCTCGGGCAGCGGTTTCCGACGGTGGAATCGGTGTGCGCGAACGCCCGGCAGCTGCCGGAGTTGTTGCGGGATCGCGGATTGCGTGCCGATGTGGTGGTCAGCGGCCTGCCGTGGGTGGCGCACGCGCCGGTCGACGGGGTGCCGCTGATCCGGCTGATCGCCGAGTCGCTGACCCCCGGCGGGTCGTTCACGCAGTTCGCCTACACGTGGACGCGCTGGGCGCCACCGGCCCGCCGCCAGCTCGTCGACCTGCGCGCGGAGTTCGAGGAGACGGTGATCAGCCGAACGGTCTGGCGCAACCTACCGCCCGCCGTGGTCTACCTGGCCCGACGGCCGCACCGGGCGGCCTGATCGTGACCCGCCGACAGCGGTGGGTTACGTTCCTGGGGTGACGGATGCGGTCGTGGCCGGGCTGGGCGAGTTTCCGCTGCTCGTCGAGTTGGGCACCGCCCTGCTGCTTTCCAGCCTGATCGGGCTGGAACGGGAAATCCGCGCCAAGAGCGCCGGACTGCGCACCCACGCCCTGGTCGGTGTCGGCGCGGCCCTGTTCATGCTGGTGTCCAAGTACGGTTTCGGCGACCTGCTGGTGTTCGACCGGGTCTCCTTCGACCCGTCGCGGGTGGCGGCGCAGATCGTCTCCGGCATCGGGTTCATCGGCGGCGGGTTGATCTTCGTGCGCCGCGACGCGGTGCGCGGCCTCACCACGGCGGCCACGGTGTGGCTGGTGGCCGCGGTCGGCATGGCCTGCGGCAGCGGTCTGGTGGTGCTGGCCACCGCGACGACAGCGGTGCACTTCCTGGTGGCGATGGGATATCCGCGACTGCTGCACCTGATGCGCAAATCGCTGCGCGAGCCGCAGGTGCTGCGCATCGGCTACCTCGACGGGTTCGGGGTGCTGCGCGGTGTGCTGACGCTGTGCACCAGTCGCGGCTGGACGGTGATGGACCTCCAGGTGGAGCGCGAGGACACCGATGATCGCGCGCAGCGCACCGCGGTGGTCGCGCTGCGGCTGCGCGGAAAGGTCCCGGCGGCGGCGCTGGTCGAGGAGATCAGCGCCCTGCCGGGGGTGTTGCACGCGGCCGTCGGCGAAGCGTTCGAACCGGGGTTCTAGCGACCGCAGCGGGGTCAGTTCGCGGTCTTGCGAACTTCTTCCATGTCGAGGTCGCGGGCTTGGCCGATGAGGTCCTCGAAGACGTTCTCCGGCAGGGCGCCGGGCTGCTGGAAGACCAGCACGTTGTCGCGGACGATCGCCAGCGTCGGAATCGAGCGGATGTTGAAGGCACCGGCCAGTTGTGGCTGGGCCTCGGTGTCGACCTTGGCGAAGACGATGTCGTCGTGCGTTTCGGCGCTGCGCTCGAAGACCGGCGCGAACATCTTGCACGGGCCGCACCAGTCAGCCCAGAAGTCGATGATCACGAAGTCGTTGGCGGAGACGACCTCGTCGAAGTTCTCGGTGGTCAGCTCGACCGTCGGCATCTGCGTTCCTTCCTGGCTGCTTGCCATTGCACCCGTGCAACACGCGCTGCCCACCCGGCATTCCCGTCGGCCGGGCGGAGGATGCCGGGTGGTGAATTGGGATCAGGACGCTCAAGTGTCGAGGGCGCGGGCGACGAGCGTGGCGAGGTGGACTGGTTCGGTGCCGGTGGTTTGACGCAGCTGGGTGCGGCAGCTGAAGCCGTCGGCGACGACCTCGGTATCCGGGCCCGCATCGCGGACGGCCGGGAGCAGGGCCGCTTCGGCGCAGGCGATCGAGACGTCGTAGTGGCCGCGCTCGAAGCCGAAGTTGCCCGCCAGACCGCAGCAACCCGAATCCAGCACCCGCGCGCGGGTTCCGGTGGCGTCCAACGCGGCCCGATCCGCGGCGAAACCCAGGTCGGCGTACTGGTGGCAGTGGACCTGCACCAGCGCCTCCGGGCCGGTTGCGGTGCGCTGCCACTGCGCGCGGGTCGGCTCGATCCACTCGGCGAAGGTCCGCGTCGCCGCCGCCAGTGCCGCGACATCCGGATCGTGCGGCGCGAGTTCCAACGCGTCGTTGCGGAGGAAAGCGGTGCAGCTCGGTTCCAGCCCCACGACCGGCAGACCCTGGTCCAGCTGGGGGCGCAGGATTCGGGCGGTGCGGCGCAGCGCCGCGCGGGCGGTGCCGAGTTGTCCGGTCGAATACCAGGTCAGTCCACAGCAGACCGGTTCGCGCGGGATTTCCACCGCCTGGCCCAGCTTTTCGAGCGCCACGACCGCATCCCGGCCGATGTGCGGGTCGAAGTGGTTGGTGAAGGTGTCCGGGAACAGCACCACGCGGGTGGTTGCCGCGCCGTTGGGCCGGTGCCGGTCCGACCACCACGTCTGTAGTGTCCGCGCGGCCAGGCGCGGCACCGCGCGACGCGGGTCGATGCCGCCGAGTCGCTTGAGCACCGGCGCCAGCGGTCCGGTGAGCACCCGGTTGGCCAGTCGGGGTGCGTGCTTGCCCAGGGCCAGCCACAACGGCAGGAAACCCATCGAGTAGTGCGCGGCCGGGCGGACGCGGTGCCGGTAGTGGTGGTGCAGGAACTCCGCCTTGTAGGTGGCCATGTCGACGTCGACCGGGCAGTCCGACTTGCAGCCCTTGCACGACAGGCACAGGTCGAGCGCATCGCGTACCTCCGGCGAACGCCAGCCGCCGCCGATCACCCGCCCGGCCAGCATCTCGAACAGCAGGTGCGCCCTACCACGGGTGGAGTGCTTCTCCTCCTTCGTCGCCCGGTAGCTCGGACACATCACCCCGCCCGTGGTGTTCAGGCACTTGCCCATGCCCACGCAGCGGCGGGTCGCGGCGGCGAGATCGCCGGAGTCGGCGTGCAGCGCCAGCGCGGTCCGGGTCGGCAGCCGGGGTGGTGCGACCAGCAGCCGAAGGTCGGCGTCGACCGGACGCGGACGCACGATCTGGCCGGGGTTGAGCAGGTCCTCGGGGTCGAAGGCGGCCTTGAACCGCTCGAAGGCCTTGATCACCTCGGCCGGGTACATCCGGGTCAGCAGCGCCGATCGCGCCTGGCCGTCACCGTGCTCACCGGAGACCGAACCGCCGTGCGCGACGACCAGGTCGGCGGCGGCCTCCATGAACGCCCGGTACTCGCGCGCCCCCGTCGACGACAGCAGGTCGAAGTCGATGCGGACGTGGATGCAGCCATCGCCGTAGTGCCCGTAGGTGACCCCTCGGCGGCCGAAGCGGGCCAGCAGCGCGTCGAATTCCCGCAGGTAGGAGCCCAACCGCTCGGGTGGCACGGCGGCGTCCTCCCAACCGGACCACCGCTCGGAACCGGCCATCCGCGTCGAATACCCGGAGCCCTCTTCGCGGATCTTCCACAGCGCGGCCATCCGCGCCGGATCGGTGTGGATCACGCTCTGCGCGCGCTCACCCATCGCCTCGGCGATGCGCCGCGCCGCCTCCTCGGTCTCGCCCCGGTCGGCGCCGCCGGATTCCACCAGCAGCCAGCTGCGCCCGCCCGGCAGCAGCGGCAGCGCGGGCGAGCTCGGGTTGCGCTGGCGCACCACGTCCACGAGTTCCGCGCTGAGTCCCTCGATGGCCAGCGCCGCCAGCCCGCGCAGCCGGGGTACCTCGTCGGCCGCGGCGTAGCTGTCGG
Source organism: Saccharopolyspora antiqui (assembly GCF_052246905.1). Taxonomy (NCBI): domain Bacteria; kingdom Bacillati; phylum Actinomycetota; class Actinomycetes; order Pseudonocardiales; family Pseudonocardiaceae; genus Saccharopolyspora; species Saccharopolyspora antiqui. The sequence goes on along the minus strand of NZ_JBQQBO010000004.1, from coordinate 134,449 downwards.
GAAAACCGAGCACCGTCATCGCCCGCACCGGCGGCGAGGGCACCAGTTCGACCGTCGCCCCCAGCACCACCGCACAGCTGCCCTCGGTGCCGACCAGCGCACGAGCCAGGTGGAACCCGTTCTCCGGCAGCAGCTGGTCCAGGTTGTAGCCGGACACGCGGCGCGTCAGATCCGGGAACGACCGGCGGACCAGGTCACCGACGTCGTCGCGCAATGCGCGCAGCTGCTGGTACAGCCGCCCGGTCCGGTCGCCACGCGCGCACAACCGGTCGAGTTCGGCCGTCGGGGTCGCGCCGACCTCGATGCGGGTGCCGTCGGCGAGCAGCACGTCCAGCGAGCGCACGTTGTCGACCGTCTTGCCCCAGGCCACCGAGTGCGTACCGCAGGAGTTGTTGCCGATCATCCCGCCGAGCGTGCAGCGGCTGTGCGTGGCCGGATCCGGCCCGAAGGTCAGGCCGTCACCGGCGACCGCGGCGCGCAGCGAGTCCAGCACGACGCCGGGCTGCACGCGGGCCAGCCCGCGCTCGGCGTCGACCTCCAGGATCTTGTTGAGGTGCCGCGCGAAGTCCAGCACCAGACCAGGCCCGACGGCGTTCCCGGCGATGCTGGTGCCCGCGCCGCGACCGGTGATCGGCACACCGTGCTGGCGCGCGATGGCCACCGTCGCCGCCACGTCGTCCTCGGTGCGCGGGAACACGACACCGATCGGCACCTGGCGGTAGTTGGAGGCGTCGGCGGCGTACAGCGCGCGCGTACCGGGGTCGAAGCGGGCCGACCCGGCCAGTACCGCGCGCAGCTCGGCGGCGATTTCGTCGGACGTTCGGGCCATCGAAGCGCCTCCCGGATCTCGGTAATCCTCGGTGCCTTGCGTTTGATCTTGGGGTTCGGCTACCCGCACGCTACGCAAACGAGTTGAAGAACACGCGCCTAGCGCAGTCTGCCGGTCGTCGTCGCTGTAGGTGGACCACGACACGGTGCAGGTATTTCTGTATGGAGGCGATGAGCGGCCGGTGACCGCGAGCGGATAATGTCGCGGCTGAAACGAATCTTGCGGTGTTGTTCGAGGGGAGATCCACAGTGGCACGGTCCGTACTGGTGACCGGTGGTAACCGCGGCATCGGATTGGCCATCGCGAAGGCCTTCCAAGCCGCCGGGGACAAGGTGGCGGTCACACACCGCGGATCGGGTGCGCCGGACGACCTGTTCGGGGTGCGCTGCGATGTCACCGACCCGGAGCAGGTGGCGGCGGCCTTCGACGAGGTCGAAGCCGCGCACGGCCGGGTCGAGGTGCTGGTGGCCAACGCCGGTATCACCGACGACACGCTGCTGCTGCGGATGAGCGAGGACCAGTTCAGCCGGGTCATCGACGCCAACCTGGCCGGTTCCTACCGGGTGGCCAAGCGGGCGGCCAGCAGCATGCTGCGCAACCGCCGGGGCCGGATGATCTTCGTCTCGTCCGTGGTCGGACTCTCCGGTGGCGCCGGGCAGGCCAACTACGCGGCGAGCAAGGCGGGACTGGTGGGCCTGGCCCGCTCCATCGCCCGCGAGCTGGGTTCGCGCAGCATCACGGCCAACGTGGTCGCACCCGGCTTCGTCACCACCGACATGACCGACGCGCTGCCCGAGGAGCGCAAGAAGGAGATCCTCGGCCAGATCCCGCTGGCCCGGTTCGCCTCCGCCGACGAGGTGGCGGCCACCGTCGAGTGGCTGGCCTCGGACGCGGCGGGTTACATCACCGGCGCGGTGATCCCGGTCGACGGCGGCCTCGGGATGGGGCACTGAATGCCTGTCGCCGCACTCGCTTCACGTGGCGGTGCGGGTCGCTCAGGTGAGCCAAGCGGCTGCGCCGCTGCCAAGAACAAGATCAAAGCCAGACTCTGAGGCCACCTCGGACGGACACAGTGGACGATTCGGGTTCCCGCGCCGGACAGCGGTACCGGTGGGAATTCCGAGTGCCGACGCACCTGATCAAGCACAGCGGAGGGTTTTCGTGAGCGGATTGCTCGAAGGCAAGCGGATTCTGGTCACCGGCGTGATCACCGACGCGTCGATCGCGTTCCACGTCGCCAAGGTCGCCCAGGAGCAGGGGGCCGAGGTGGTGCTCACCGGGTTCGGCCGGATGAGCTTGGTGGAGCGCATCGCGGGTCGGCTGCCCAAGCCCGCGCCGGTGCTGGAGCTCGACGTGACCAACACCGAGCACCTCGACAGCCTCGCCGACCGGGTCCGCGAGCACGTCAGCGGGCTCGACGGCGTGCTGCACTCGATCGGCTTCGCACCGCCGTCCTGCCTGGGTGGCGACTTCCTGGCGGCGCCGTGGGAGGACGTTTCCACCGCGCTGGAGGTCTCGACGTACTCGCTGAAGTCGCTGAGCACCGCCGCGCTGCCGCTGCTGGGCGAGGGCGCCTCGATCGTCGGCATGGACTTCGACGCCCGCGTCGCCTGGCCCGCCTACGACTGGATGGGCGTGGCCAAGGCCGCGCTGGAGTCGACCTCCCGCTACCTGGCGCGTGAGCTGGGGCGCCGTCACGGCGTGCGGGTCAACCTGGTGTCGGCGGGTCCGGTGCGCACCATGGCGGCCAAGTCGATTCCGGGCTTCGGCGACCTGGAGGCCGGTTGGAGCGACCGCGCTCCGCTGGGCTGGGATGTGAACGACCCCACTCCGGTGGCGAAGTCGGTGTGCGCGGTGCTGTCGGACTGGCTGCCCAAGACCACCGGCTCGATGATCATGGTCGACGGCGGCGTGCACGCCCTCGGGATCTGAAACACCCCTCGGCCGGGACCACCACCCGATTCCGGCCGAGGGGCTGTGCAGCGGCATCATGGTTGGGTGAGTTTCGATGCGTTGCTGTTCCTGTCGTTCGGAGGGCCCGAGGGTCCGGCGGAAATCCGACCGTTCCTGGAGAACGTCACCAGAGGCAGGGGAGTGCCGCCGGAACGCCTCGATGACGTTGCCGAGCACTACCACCACTTCGGCGGGGTGTCGCCGATCAACCGGCTCAACAAGGACATCATCGGCGCGCTGCGGGGCGAGCTGGCCGCGCAGGGCCGTGAGCTGCCGGTCTACTTCGGCAACCGCAACTGGCATCCGATGATCGAGGACACCGTCGCGGAGATGGCCGACGACGGGGTGCGCCGCGCGCTCGTGTTCGCCACCTCCGCCTGGGGCGGCTACTCGGGGTGCAAGCAGTACCACGAGGACATCGCGCGGGCCCGCGCCGCCGTCGGTGACCGGGCCCCGGAGCTGGTGAAGCTGCGGCAGTTCTTCGACCACCCGCTGTTCATCGAGGCAGGCGCCGACGCGGTGCGCCGCGCCTTCGCCGAGCTGGACCCGGCGCTGCGCGCGCAGGCTCGGCTGGTGTTCACCGCGCACTCGGTGCCGCTGCGGGCCGATGCGCAGGACGGGCCGGACGGCCGCCCGAACTGGTACTCGCGGCAGGTCGCCGAGGCGTCCCGGCTGGTCGCGGAGGCGGTCGGGGTGGACGGCTACGACGTGGTGTGGCAGTCGCGCTCCGGGCCGCCGCAGGTGCCCTGGCTGGAACCGGACATCTGCGACCACCTCGACGACCTGCACGCCAAGGGCGTCCATGCGGTGGTGGTCAGCCCGATCGGGTTCGTCTCCGACCACCTCGAAGTGATCTGGGACCTCGACAGCGAAGCCAAGGAGAAGGCCGCCGAGCTGGGCATGGGCTTCGTCCGCGCCGCGACGGCGGGCCCGGACCCCCGCTTCGCGAAGCTGATCGTCGAGCTCATCGCCGAACACACCGACGGCACCCAACCGCGCAAACTCTCCACCATGCCGATCGCAGGCTCCACCACCAACGGCCAACCCTGCGCCCCAGGCTGCTAACCCCGTTCGAGTGAGTTTTTCGAGGTGAGGGGCACCCTTCACCAAGTAACTTGGCTAAAGGTGCCCCTCACCTACCACTCGATCGATGGTTATGCGCGCTGAGAGGTGGTGGCGAGCCGGTCGAATTCGCCTGTGCGGCTACGGGTGAAGGGCACCTTTTACCCAGTTACTTGGGAAAAGGTGCCCTTCACCTTTGTCTGATCGGGTGGTTCAGGTTTTTCCGGCGCGGTCGGCGAGGACGCGGACCATTTCGGCCACCGAGGCGCGGCGGGCGGCTCGGACCGCGTCGAACAGCGGGCGCAGCGCCTCGGTGCGACCCCGGATCGCCGAGGCGGACAAGGCGCCGCCGGGCGCGTCGTCGGTGGCCACCCACAGGATCGCCTCGACCTCGGTGGCCCGCTGCAAGATCCGCAGGGCGCGCTGCGGCACCTGCTCCGGCCACCGCGGCGCCGGGCGGGCGGCGATGGTCTCGGCGATCTCCTCCCGCACGCCCGGTCGCTGCTTGGCGACCCCGAGATCGATCAGCGCACTCGCGGCTTCGCGCATCGCCGAGGCCATGCCGTGCTCGGCCTCGCCGATCGGCAGGTGCTCGGCCGGTGGCAGATCTTCGATGCCGAAGGCGGTCCAGCGCAGGATTCCCTCGGCGATGCGCTGCGGGACCAGCCCGAGACCGGCCTCCGGCAGCACGACGGCTTCACCGACGCGCATCGCCAGCTTCGCGAACGGACTCGACCCGCCGAGACCGCGGGCGTCGCCGGGCACCGGCAGCACCAGCTCACCGTTGCCCGCCCCCGCCTTGCGCAGCGCCGCCAGCAGCAGCGCCGGACCGGCTGGGGTTTCCTGCGGGCCGGGCAGGTCCAGCCGCGCGGCCAGATCCGCGTCGGCGGCTAGTACTTCCTGCGACTCGGCCCAGGTTTGCAGGGCATCGAGCACGTCGTCCGAGGCGGCAGCACCGTGTAGCCAGGCGGACGTCCAGACAACCATCGTGGCGCTTGGGCAAGGCACGTCGAGGAGGGTACGTACCGATCCACCGGCGCGTTGCTCGGGGGCTTTCGACTGTGATCTACGCTGCGCGGCGCGCCGCACCCCACGATGTCCCCGATCGGATTACCGTGGCGCCTCGTGCGTTCGGTCAACTACGGCAAGGACATCCTCGCGGGCCCGCGACGTCGGAAAGTCCCGGAGATCCCCGCCGAGCCGGGCCTGGTGGTCGAAGACCCGGCGAGCGGGTTCTGCGGCGCGGTGCTGCGGGTGGACAAGGACACCGTCGTGTTGGAAGACCGCCACGGGACGCAGCGGTTGTTCCCGATGCGCCCGGCGGCGTTCCTGTTCGAAGGAAGACCGGCGACGCTGGTGCCGGTGCGCGGTGGCGCCGAGGCGAAACGGACGCGTTCGGCGTCCGGGTCGGTGCGCGTCGAGGGCCTGCGAGCGCGCACCGCGAGGGGCAGCCGGATCTGGGTCGAAGGCCTGCACGACGCCGAGCTGGTGGAGCGGATCTGGGGGCACGACCTGCGGGTGGAGGGTGTGGTCGTGGAGCCGCTGCACGGCGTCGACGACCTGCCGGGCCTGCTGGCCGAGTTCGGCCCCGAGCCGGGGCGCCGGGTCGGTGTGCTGGTGGACCACCTGGTGCCGGGCAGCAAGGAGTCGCGCCTGGTCGAGGGCATCGACGACCCGCACGTGCTGGTCACCGGCCATCCGTTCGTGGACATCTGGGAGGCGGTCAAGCCGCAGGCGGTGGGTATCCCGGCTTGGCCGCGGGTGCCGCGCGGGACGGACTGGAAGCAGGGGGTGTGCGCCGAGCTGGGCTGGGGTGAACCGGCCGAGGGCTGGCGGCGGGTGTTGGCGGCCGCGTCGAGCTTCCGGGACGTCGAGGCTCCGCTGCTGGCCGCCGTCGAGCAGCTGATCGACTTCGTCACCGAGCACGGCTCGTGACCGGAGCCCGCGTTGCCGCGATCGGGTGGCCGGTGACGGAGCAGGCGGCAGACCCGGCGAAGTGGTGCGTGCCGTCGCGGCGGCGAGCCTCCGGAGTCACGCGTTGATCACACCGGCCGAATCCGCCTTCGGGGGCTTCGGATGTCTGCCACCATGGGAAATATGACTCCCGCGCTGCTGTGGCTGATCGCCGGGGTACTGCTGGTCGCCGCCGAGGTGCTCTCCGGGGACTTCGTCCTGGTGATGCTCGGTGTCGCGGCGTTGGGTGCCGCCGGTGCCTCGGCACTTGGCGCGCCGTTGATGGTGGACGCCGTGGTGTTCGCGGTGCTGGGACTGGGGTTGATCTTCGTGGCACGACCCGCGTTGAAGCGCCGGATGCAGGTGCAGCGCGAACTCAAGACCAATGTGGATGCGCTGGTCGGCAAACGGGCCCAGGTGGAATCCAAAGTGGATGCGCACGGTGGCCAAGTGCGCATCGAGGGAGCACTGTGGTCGGCGCGGGCGTTCGACGAGACCCAAGTCATCGAGGTCGGCGAGACCGTCACCGTGATGGAGATCGCGGGCGCGACCGCTGTCGTGTGGGCGGAGCCGTGAAGAGAGGGATGTTCGCGTGACCGAACTGATCGTGCTGGTGGTCGTGGTGCTGCTGGTGCTCATCGTCGCGGTGAAGTCCGTGATGGTGGTGCCGCAGGCCCAGTCGGCGGTGATCGAACGGCTCGGCAAGTTCCGTTCGGTGGCCGAGCCCGGCCTGAACTTCCTGGTGCCGTTCCTGGACCGGGTTCGAGCTCGCATCGACCTGCGTGAGCAGGTCGTGTCGTTCCCGCCGCAGCCGGTGATCACCCAGGACAACTTGACGGTGTCGATCGATACCGTGGTGTACTTCCAGGTCACCGATTCGCGCTCGGCGGTGTACGAGATCTCCAACTACATCATCGCGGTGGAGCAGTTGACCACCACCACGCTGCGCAACGTGGTCGGGGCGATGAGCCTGGAGGAGACGCTGACCTCGCGGGATGCGATCAACACGCAGCTGCGCGGCGTACTCGACCAGGAGACCGGACGGTGGGGCATCCGGGTCGCGCGGGTGGAGCTGAAGGCGATCGATCCGCCGCCGTCCATCCAGGACTCGATGGAGAAGCAGATGCGCGCCGACCGGGAGAAGCGCGCGATGATCCTCAACGCCGAAGGCGAGCGGGAGTCGGCGATCAAGACCGCCGAGGGTCAGAAGCAGGCTTCGATCTTGGCCGCCGAGGGCCAGAAGCAGGCGGCCATCCTGGGCGCGGAGGCCGACCGGCAGTCCAGCATCCTGCGCGCGCAGGGTGAGCGGGCCAGCCGGTACCTGCAGGCGCAGGGCCAGGCCAAGGCCATTGAGAAGGTCTTCGCGGCGGTCAAGCGCGGCAAGCCGACCCCGGAACTGCTGGCCTACCAGTACCTGCAGACGTTGCCGCAGATGGCGCAGGGCGACGCGAACAAGGTGTGGGTGGTGCCCAGCGACTTCGGCAAGTCCCTGGAGGGCTTCGCACGGATGCTCGGCGCCCCCGGCGACGACGGGGTGTTCCGCTACGAGCCGCCGACCGAGGAGGTTCCGGCCATCGCGCCGGAAGAGGAAGAGGAGTCGGTCAAGGCCTGGTTCGACACCTCGACGACCCCGGAGGTCGCGGAGGCGGTTCGGGCCGCCGAAGCGGTGGCCCGCAAGGAGGTGCCCAGCCCGAGCGTCGGCGGGGCGGCCGTGCCCCCGGCCATCGCGGAGCCCGGTGCCCCGGCGCAACCCCCGGTGTCCGATGAGGACCGGTCCGAGTGATGTCCGCTTCGGCCTGAAGGCGCGGCCATCCCTGGTCCGCGTGGTGTGGGCCCGCACCTCCGTCTTGAAGGCGGAGCACCGGCCCACATTCCGCTAGGACTTCCTGTCGAAGGGGGCACTCGGTCGCGGGTGCCCCCTTCGGTCCCCCGGGGTGTTGGTCAGATGCCCGCGTAGGTGCCGAAGCTCCAGCTGTTGCCCTCCGGGTCCCGGACGGCGAACTCGCGGGAGCCGTAGTCCTGGTCCCGGGGTTCGTGGGTGACTTCGGCTCCGGCGGCGACGGCGCGTTTGTAGAGTTCGTCGGGATCGTCGGTGACCGCGTAGATCCCGGCGGAGCCCTTCGGTTTCGCGAACGGGTGCCCGGCTTCGCAGGTGCCGATCATGACGCCGCCGCCGTGCGGCCAGCGCAGTTCGGCGTGCGCGATCTTGCCGTCGTCGTCGTTCACGATCAGGGTTTCTTCGAATCCGAAGGCCTCGACCAGGAAGCGGATGCCCGCCTTCTGATCGGCGTAGGGGACCAGTGGCCAGATTCCTGGGTTCGTCGTCATGGCATCAGGATGCGTCCGGCAGGTGCGCGGCGCCTTGGAGGAATGGAAGATCCTGGGACATCCACCGCGATGGGGACAGTCCCGCGAACTCCCGCCAATCCCGGTTGAAGTGGGCCTGGTCGGAGTAACCGCAGGCGACCGCGACGTCGGCGAAGCCGCGGTGGACTCCGGCGATCAACAGGCGGCGGGCCTGCTCGAAGCGCATCACGCGACCGATGAGCTTGGGGGACAGCCCGAACTCGCGGCGGAACCGCACGCCGAGGTGTTGGCGGCTCCAGCCGACTTCGGCGGCCAATGCCGCGATCGGGAGGTGGCCGTTGGTCTCGGTCATCCGCCGCCAGATCCAGCCGAGTTCAGGGGCGGGCAGGGCGGCCGGGGCGGCGAGCCGCAGCAGCGCCTCGTTGAGGCGCGCGAAGCGTTCGGTCCAGGTGGTCGCCGTGTGCAGCCGCTCGGCGAGTTCGGTTGCGGCCCGGCCGAGGATCGCGGTGAGGTCGACGCTGCGGTCGACGAGTTCACCGGCGGGCATGCCCAGCAGGGCGCGGGCGCCCAGCGGGGTGAGGCCCAGTTGGATGCCGTGTTGCAGTTCGCCGTGGTTGATCCGCACCACCTGGGCGTGCAGACCGGCGGCGAGTGCGGTGAGCGACTGATCCGGTCCGGTCGTGGCAGCGATGTCGACCGTGTCGTCCAGGGCGATGACCACGGTCAGGCTCCGCGATGGCAGCCGTGGTGCACGCCGGGCGCGGAGCGCACGCGGTATCCGGTGCAGTCGGTGATCAGCGACCGCAGCCGGGGCGGTGGCATCGCTGTGACGGCCTGCATCTCAGCCACGCCCCGAAGGCTAGGCGGTGCCCCTGACGGATGCGGCACGAATGCGGTACCCGTCCGAGTCGGCGCGATGATTCTATAACCATAATCACTTCAGTGTCGAACGAAATTATCGATCTCGGACCGCGCCAGACCTAAACAACAAGCTTCGGAACGCTACGCGTCGTCGGGGTCGAGGTAGGGGCCGCCGGAAACCCCGAGTGCGCGGACGGTGCCGAGCAGGTGCTCGCGCAGCCGGGTCTTGGCCAGTTCCGGGTCGCCGTCGCGGACCGCTGCCGCCAGTTCGGCGTGCTGGTGGGTGATCCGGGGGCGGATCGCGTGGGTGCGGGCCGTGGCGGTGATGCGCATCTGCTTGTCGCGCAGCGCGTTGTAGAGATCGGCGACCACGGGATTGCCTGCTGCGGCCACGAGCGTGGCGTGGAAGGCCCGGTCCGCCTCGTGCATCTCGGCGTCGCTGAGTTCGCTGGTGTCGCAGGCCGGGTGCGCGGCGAGTTGGTCGCCGACAGCGACCATCGCCTCCTGGCCCTGCACGGCGAGTTTGTCGATGGCGAAGCTCTCCAGCGCCAGCCGGGCTTCCACGACGGCGCGGGCCTCGGTGGGGGTCACCGGCACCACGAGCGCGCCGCGTTTCGGGTACAGCCGCAGGAATCCTTCGGTCTGCAGCCGCAGGAACGCCTCGCGCACCGGCGTGCGCGACATCTGCAGCACACCGGCCACCTCGCCTTCGGACAGCAGGTAGCCGTCGGGGAAGCTGCCGTCCAGCAGCCCTGCCTTGACGTGCTGGTACGCCCGGTCTGCGGCGGGGGCCTCCGCGTTGTTGGCGGCGGAGGACGCGGTTTCGCGTGATGTTGCGCTCGACACGAGGGCATCGTACTTCCACCCATCTTGTATCTATGATGGATACAAGATGGGTGGGGAGGAACTCAGGTGTCCCGCACGGTCAAGACCACGCCACTGGCCCGGGAGCAGGCCGAACGCCGCCACCGCGCGCGCGTGTCGTGGCTGGTGTGGGGCGTCGGCGCGATCTGCTACTGCGCGGCGCTGTTCCACCGCGCCAGCCTGGGCGTCGCCGCGCCGGAAGCCCTGCAACGCTTCCACACCCCGCCGACGGTCCTGGCGTTGTTCTCCGCGTTGCAGCTGGGCGTTTACCTCGTCCTGCAGGTGCCGTCCGGCCTGCTGGCCGACCGGCTGGGACCCCGGAAGGTGATCACCGGCGGCATGGTGGCGCTGGCTGTCGGATCAGCGGTCTTCGCGGTCAGCGGTTCGGTCGTCGGCGGCATCATCGGTCGGATGCTCATCGGCTTCGGCGACGCGTTCATGTTCACCAACGTGCTGCGACTGGCCGCCCACTGGTTCCCGCCGCACCGGTTCGGCAAGGTCGCGGCGCTGACCGGGCTGGCCGGTGGGCTGGGACAGGTGGTCTCGACGCTGCCGCTGAGCCTGTCCCTGCACGGTCTCGGCTGGGTGCCGACCTTCCTGGGGGCGGCCGCCCTGACCCTGGGTCTGGCGGCGGTCGCGGGGCTGGTGATCCGGGACCAACCCGGACACGCCCCGCTGGCGCACGAAGCGCCGCAGCCGCCGGAGCGGATCAGGCACGCGCTGCGCGACGTGCTCGCGCAGCGCGGCACCCGGCGCGCCTTCTGGGTGCACTTCGTGCTGATGGCGCAGTTCCTGGCCGTGACCACGCTGTGGGGCGCGCCGTGGCTGACGAAGTCGCAGGGCCACGGCCAGGCCGAGGTGGGTTCGCTGCTGCTGCTCAGCGTGCTCGGCTTCATCGGTGGCGCGTGGTTCGCCGGGCAGCACATCTCCGGTCGGCCGCGGCGCAGGGACCGCTTCACCCTGGCGCTGTCCGGCGTGATCGTCGTGGTTTGGGCGGTGCTCGTCGGCTGGCCGGGTGTGCTGCCGCCGCCGGTGCTGGTGGTGGCGCTGGTGGCCATCGGTGTCGGTGGCGGCGGGGCGATGCTGGCCTTCGACGGGGCGCGGCTGGCCAACGCGGCGCACCGGTCCGGCACCGCCTCGGGTGTGGTGAACATGGGCGGGTTCACCGCGGCGGTGCTGATCCAGTTGCTGGTGGGCGCGGTGTTGCAGGCGGCGTCGTTGCTGCCCGCGGTGCAGGCCTACCGCTGGGCGTTCGCGCCGGTGTTGGTGCTGTCGGTGGCGGGCACCCTGGCGCAGTGGCGGTTGCGGGAGCCGAAGGCGAGCTGATCGCGTCCCGGCGAGCCGCCTTCACACCTCCGGCCGGGCGGATAGGGTCGGTTGGCGACGCGGCACCCGGTCGGCCAACGGCGGTCGGCCCGGCGATGGAGGCTCTTTTTGACCACGGCGCTGGAACTGCACAACTTCGTCGGCGGCGAGCCCGCGGACACCCTGGCGGGGGAGACCCTGCCGCTGGTGGATCCCAGCACCGGCGAGGAGTACGGCACCAGTCCGTTGACGCGCTGGATGGACGTGGACGCGGTCATGGCGGTGGCCGCTACGGCGTTCGAGTCCTGGTCGCAGACGACGCCCCGGCAGCGGCAGCAGGTGCTGCTGGACGTCGCCGACGCCGTCGAGGACCGCGCCGAGGAGCTGGTGGTGGCCGAGTGCCGCAACACCGGCAAGCCCTGGTCGGTGGTGCGCGATGACGAGCTGCCGATGGCGGTGGACCTGATCCGCTTCTACGCCGGTGCCGCCCGGGTGCAGGAGGACGGCGCGGGCGGTGAGTACCAGTCCGGGTACACCTCGTTCTCCCGGCGGGAACCGATCGGGGTGTGCGCACAGGTCACGTCGTGGACGCATCCGCTGCTGCTGGCCGCGGCGAAGTTCGCACCGGCGTTGGCGGCGGGCAACACGGTGGTCCTCAAACCCGCCGAGACGACCCCGGTGAGCACCGCGCTGCTGGTGGAGATCGCGGGTGAATTCGTGCCGTCGGGTGCGTTGAACCTGATCTGCGGTGACCGGGACAGCGGGCGCGCCATGGTGGCGCACGAGGTGCCCGGGATGTTCTCGATCACCGGCACGGTGCGGTCCGGGATGGAGGTCGCGGGTTCGGCGGCGGCCGACCTCAAGCGGGTGCACCTGCAGCTGGGCGGCAAGGCCCCAGCGGTGGTCTTCGACGATGCGGATGTACCGCGGGCGGCGCGGCGGATCGCGGCGGCTGCCTTCGGCAACGCGGGGCAGAGCTGCACGGCGGCCAGCCGGGTGTTGGCCGGGCCGGAGGTGTTCGAGGAGCTGGTGGCCAGGTTGGCGCAGTGGGCCGAGGTGATGCGGCCGGGTCCGCCGCAGGATCCGGATGCGGCGTTCGGGCCGTTGAACAGCTTGGGGCAGTTGGAGATCGTGCAGGCGCACCTGGATCGGTTGCCCGAGCACGCGCGGATCGTGGCAGGTGGGCGGCGCAAGGGGGAGCGCGGGTTCTTCCACGAGGCGACGGTGGTCGCCGGTGTGGAGCAGGAGGACGAGCTGGTGCAGAACGAGGTACTCGGCCCGGTGCTGACCGTGCAGCGCTTCGGCAGCGAGCGGGAGGCCGTGGAGCTGGCCAATGGGGTGCGCTACGGGCTGGTGGCGAGCGCGTGGACGCGTGATCATTCGCGGGCGTTGCGGGTGTCGCGGCGGTTGCAGGCGGGCACGGTGTGGATCAACACGCACGAACCGCTGACCGCGGAGATGCCGCACAGCGGGTTCAAGCACTCGGCGTCGGCGCGTGATTTCGGCCGATACGGCTTGGAGGAGTACAGCCGGATCAAGCACGTGATGTCGGCCTGGGACGAGGGGTAGGTGTTCGCGCCGCTAGCCGCCGGTTTCCGGGGTGCGCATGGCGATGGCCAGCAGGGCCGCGGCTGATCCGGTGAGTTGCGATGGTGACCGCGGTCAGCCAGCTCAAATCGGGTTCAGCGGGGGCGGTGCCAGGGGTGCGCTTTTTCGTAGGCGCGGGCCGCGCGCAGCACCCGGCCGTCGGCGTGGCGGGGGCCGATGATCTGCAGGCCGATGGGCAGGCCTTCGGTGGTGTGTCCGCAGGGGACGCTGGCGGCGGGTTGCTGGGTCATGTTGAAGGGGTAGGTGAACGGGGTCCAGCTCGTCCAGCGCGGACTCGTCGAGCCGCTGGGGACCTCGCGGCCCGCTTCGAACGGCGGGATCGGCACGGTCGGGGTCAGCAGCAGGTCGTAGGTCTCGTGGAAGGCGCCCATGCGCTGGCCGAGCAACATCCGGGTGTTGGTGGCCTCCAGGTAGTCCTGGGCGGAGTAGGTCAGGCCCTGCCGGCAGATCTCGTGCAGCCCGGGATCCAGCTGTTCGCGCTGTTCGGCGGTGAGGTGTTCGACGGATTTGGCGGCGCCGGCGAACCACAGCACGTGGAAGTCCTCGACGGGGTCGCTGATGTCGGGGTCGACGTGCTCTACGACCGCCCCGAGTTCTTCGAAGACCTGCGCGGCGGCGGTGACGGCGCGGGAGACCTCGGGGTCGACGAAGGTGTCGAAGCCGAGGTCGAGGCTGACCGCGATGCGCAGGCCGCGGACCCCGGCGTCGAGATCGGCCACGAGCGACGTGCTGGGTGCTTGCAGGGCCGACCAGTCGCGGCTGTCCGGTTCGGCCAGCACGTCGAGCAGCAGCGCGGTCTCGGCGACGGTGCTGGTCATCGGCCCGGCGTGCGCCAGGGTGCCGTAGGGGCTCGCGGGGTAGTGCGGAATCCGACCGTAGGTGGCCTTGAGCGTGACGATGCCGCAGAACGCCGCCGGGATGCGCACCGATCCGCCGCCATCGGTGCCGATGGCCAGCGGCGCCATGCCCAGCGCGACGGCGGCGGCCGCGCCGCCGCTGGAACCGCCGGGGGTGCGTGCGGGATCCCAGGGGTTGCGGGTGATGCCGGTGAGCGGGCTGTCGGTGACGCCTTTCCACGCCAGTTCGGGCGTGGTGGTCTTGCCGACGAACACGGCGTTGTGCTCGCGCAGCCGGGCCACGGCGGGCGCGTCGACGGTCCACTGCTGGTGCGGGTCGATGGTGCGGGAGCCGCGCAGCGTCGGCCAGTGCCGGGTGAGGAAGACGTCTTTGATCGAGGTCGGCACGCCGTCCAGTCGGCCGATGGGTTCGCCGCGGTGCCAGCGCTGTTCGGAGGCCCGGGCCTGTTGCAGCGCCCGGTCGGCGTCGACGAGGCAGTAGGCGTTGACCGCCGGGTTGGCCTCGTCGATGCGGCGCAGCGCGGCTTCGGTGGCCTCCACCGGGGACAGCTCGCCCGCGGCGTAGCTGGTGAGCAGTTCGGTTGCGGTGAGGTCGGCCGCCGTTGTCCGGGTGGGCTGGGTGTTGGCCATCAGTGCTCCGTTCCGCTGACGTATCCCCGTTGCTTGTCGACGACGTTGCGCAGCTGGGTGCCTTCGGTGTAGCTGCGCAGGTTGGCGAGGAAGAGATCGACGAGTTCGTCGATCCAGCCGACGGTGTCGCCGGACATGTGCGGGGAGACCAGCACGCCCGGCATCTCCCACAGCGGTGAGGTTTGCGGTAGCGGCTCGGTTTCGAAGACGTCTAGCGCCGCCCCGGCCAGTTGCCCGGCGCGCAGGGCGGTGACCAGGTCGGATTCGACGACGAGTTCGCCGCGCCCGACGTTGATCAGCCGTGCGGTGGGTCGGCAGTGGGCGAGGACTTCGGCGTCGACGAGTCCTTTGGTCTGCTCGGTCAGCGGGGCGGCGAGCACCACGTAGTCGAAGGCGCCGATGACCTCGGCGAGGTCGGCGGAGGCGTGCACGTCGCCGAAGTCGGGGTCGCCGCCGCGGGCGAGGCGACCGGCACCGGCGACGGTCAGTCCGGCCGCGGATAGCTGGCGGGCGATGGCCCGGCCGATCGGTCCGGTGCCCACCACCAGGGCGGTTTTGCCCGCGATGCGTTCGGTCACGCGGTGTTGCCACTGCTTGCGGTCCTGCAGCCGGAGCGTGGTGTGCAGGTCCTTGGCGAAGGCCAGCACGGTGCCGAGCACGTATTCGGCCATCGGCTGGTCGAAGACGCCGCGGGAGTTGGTCACCACGACCTCGGAGTCGCGCACGGCGGGCAGCAGCAGCCGGTCGACTCCGGCGCTGGCGGCGTGCATCCAGCGCAGCGCGTCGGCGCGGGGCCAGGCGTCGGCGATGGCCCCGGTGCGGAAGTCCCAGACGAACAGCACGTCGGCGCCGGGCAGGGTGGTGGGCAGTTCGTCTGCGGTGGCGTAGCGGAGGTCGGCGTGGGCTTCGATGCGGGTCATCGCCGCCGGCGGGTTGCCGTCGTGCAGGACGACGACCGTGGGGGTGCGATTGATCATTACCTGACCTTAAGGTGCTGCGGGTCTGCGGGTGCTGACAGCGATGATCGGCGGCGTGCCGGTTAAGAGTTTGTTTCCCCCACGCAGAGCGGGAAAACGCGCTCGCGTCTGGGCATTGACACGCTAGGAAGCGTTCGTAGGATTGTCAACAATCCACGGGTAACCTCGGCCAACGAGGCGATTCCCGCCCGCGCGGCGCCACCGGGCGGGACCGGAGGAGATGCGCCAGCCGTCCCCACTCCTGCGAACGGAAGATCACGATGCCCAGGTACCTGTCGATCACGCTGGAAAAGCGCGGTGTGTCCTGTGTGGCCGAGTTGCTGGACAAGGACGCGCCCCGGACCTGTGAGGCGGTGTGGCAAGCGCTGCCGCAGGTCGGGCCGGTGCACCACGCCAAATACGCGCGCAACGAGATCTACACGATGGTGCCGCGGTTCGCGGCCGAGGAACCAGGCCAGGAGAACCCGACGGTGACCCCGATCCCGGGCGATGTCGTGTACTTCTCCTTCCACGGCGGCATGCTCGACCGCGAGTTCAAGGAGGAGAAGAACATCCACGAACTGCCGGGCGTGATCGACTTGGCCATCTTCTACGGGCGCAACAACCTGCTGCTCAACGGCGATGTGGGCTGGGTGCCGGGCAACGTCTACGCGACCATCGTCGACGGGCTGGACCGGATGGCCGAGGCGTGCAACGACGTGTGGCGCTCCGGCAGCGTCGGTGAGACCCTCCGCTACGACCGCTACCAGGGTTGACGGGGGTACACATGCCGCCTGACTTCCTCGGGGCGGTATCCGGCCCGCAGCCGCAACGCGGCGTGGGAGTGATCGCTCCGTTCGACCTGGCGCTGGACCGCGAGTTGTGGCGGTGGACCCCAGCGGATGTTTCGTTGTACCTGACGCGTACCGCGTTCGTGCCGGTGCCGGTGACCGTCGAGCAGGCCAGCCTGGTCAGCGACGAGGCGGCGGTGCACGGTGCGACCCGCGACCTGCTGGTCCCGGAGCCGGAGGTGGTCGCCTACGCGTGCACCTCCGGCAGCTTCGTCAACGGGGCGACCGGCGAGCGCGCGCTGATCGAGGTGATGTTGCAGGCCGGTGCGCCGGCCGCGGTGACCGCCTCCGGTGCGCTGGTGGATGCCCTGCGGATGCTGGGCATCGGCCGGATCTCGATCGCCACGCCGTACGTGGAGAGCGTGACCGAGCGGCTGCACGGGTTCCTCGACGAGCACGGCATCGAGGTGATCACCAGCGTTGGGCTGGGTCTGCTCGGCCAGATCTGGAAGGTCAACTACCGGCAGGTGGTGGAGATCGTGCGTTCGGCGGACCGCCCGGAGGCCGAGGCGATGTTCATCAGCTGCACGAATCTGCCGACCTACGACATCATCGGGCCGCTGGAGCAGGAGTTGGGCAAGCCGGTGCTGACGGCCAACCAGGTCACGATCTGGGCGGCGCTGCGCGAGATGGGCCTGCAGGCGGTGGCCCCGGAACAGCGGTTGATGCAGGCCGTGGACGCCCCGGCCGCGTGACGATCGCATCAAGATTGAGCAAGCCGCGGTTGACCGTGCGGTAACATTGTCAACAATCGACCGGTCGTCCAGTGTTGGCCGTTGCCGTCTCGGACGGGCCGTTCACCCGGTCCGCCGCGGTGTCGCAAACCGACGTCGACGAAGGATGGAGCTCCCCCGGTGTCCCACACCGCAGGAATTCTCTACCCCGGCTACAGCGCCGAAGACGACTACCCCACCCTCGAAGGTCTGCTCGGTGCGGGCATCCGGCTGCCGCTGGTGCACACCCTGATGCGCGAGGACGCGCACCGGGTCGACGCGCTGCTGGACATCGGCTCGGCAGATGTGCTGGCCGACGGTGCCCGGCAGCTGGTCGAGCAGCACCGCGTGCAGTCGGTGATCTGGGCTTGCACCAGCGGGAGTTTCGTCTTCGGTTGGCAGGGCGCCCGAGATCAGGTGGAGAAGCTGCAGGCGGTCACCGGCCTGCCGACCTCCAGCACCTCGTTCGCCTTCGTGCACGCCGCGGCCCGGTTGGGGGTGCGGCGGGTGGCGGTGGCGGCCACCTACCCGGCGGATGTGGCGGCGAAGTTCGTGGAGTTCTTGCAGGCCGCCGATCTGGAGGTGGTGCGGCTGTCCAGTCGGGGCATCGTCACCGCCGCCGAGGTGGGCACGCTCGGGCGCGAGGATGTGCTGGAGTTCGCTGCGGCCAACGACGACGACCGGGCCGATGCGCTGCTGATGCCGGACACCGCGCTGCACACCGCCGGGTGGCTGGCGGATCTGGAGCAGCGGCTGGGCAAGCCGGTGCTGACGGCCAACCAGGTCAGCGCCTGGGAGGCGCTGCGGCTGGCCGGTGACGGCGGCGCGCACGACGGATTGGGAACGCTGTTCCAGCAGGGAACAGGAGGGGAGCGCGATGCCTCCCCGGAATGAGGAGATGGTGTCAGGTGCTCGGGACCGACGAGCAGAACCCGCAGCCGGGTGAGTTAGAGCCGGTGCAGCGCAAGTCGACCGCGGCGATCGTGGCCGACCAGCTGCGGGCGGCGATCATGTACGGGTCGCTGCCCCCGGGCGGTCAGCTCGGGGAGGCCGAACTCGCCGCCCGGTTGGGGGTCAGCCGGGGCCCGCTGCGCGAGGCCATGCAGCGGCTGGTGGCCGAAGGGCTGTTGCGCAGCGAACCGCACCGCGGGTTGTTCGTGATGACCTTGGAGGCCGAGGACGTCCAGGACATCTACCTGGCCCGGCTGGCGGTGGAGCGGGCCGCGTGCGAGCAGATCGTGCGCCACCACCGGGTCGAGGCGGTCGCCGAGCTGACCGCGGCGCAGAGCCGGATGGTGGCCGCGGCCGGTAAGGGCGATCCGATCGAGTTGGCCGACGCCGACCAGGAGTTCCACGAGACCCTGGTGCGGGTTTCCGGTAGCCCGCGGTTGCAGCGGATGGCGCAGACGCTGCTGGTGGAGAAGCGGATGTGCCTGACGGCGTTGCAGGACAAGTACCACGCGGACGTGCAGGCGCTGGTCGACGAGCACAAGGGACTGGTCGACGCGATCGAGGCCGGGGACGAGCAGTTGTTGCTGCACCGGCTGGAAGAGCACATGAACGACGCGCTCGATCGCCTCAACGGCTCCATGGCGAACTGAGGCACGGCGGTGCGGGCCGACTCGCACCGCCGCGGGCGGGGCAGGCGGTTTCGCGCGAAACCGCCGCCCGCTGCGCACGGGCAACGTGCCCGGTGAACCGCCGACCGCTGGGCACGTCGTCCGTGACAGGACTTCACAGGCCGCCGACGGCGACGTACTTGGTCTCCAGGAACTCGTCGATGCCGAACTTGCCGCCCTCGCGGCCCAGCCCGGAGTGCTTCACCCCGCCGAACGGTGCGGCCGGGTTGGACACGATGCCCTGGTTGAGCCCGACCATGCCGCTCTCCAACGCCTCCGAGACCCGCAGGGCGCGCTGCAGATCGCGGGTGTAGAGGTAGCTGACCAGGCCGTACTCGGTGTCGTTGGCCTGGGCGATGGCGGCTTGTTCGTCGGTGAAGGTGGTGATCGGCGCGACCGGGCCGAAGATCTCCTCGCGCCCCATCCGGGCCTGTCGCGGCACGTTCGCCAGCACGGTGGGCTGGTAGAAGTAGCCCGCACCGTCGCGGGCGGCACCGCCGGTGACGACCTCGGCGCCCTGCTGCACCGCATCGCGCACCAGTTCGGTGACCTTGTCCAGTTGGGTGCTGTCGATCAGCGGGCCCACCTGGACCTCGTCGGTGACGCCGCGGCCCACCCGCAGCCCGCTCATCCGCTCGGCCAGGCGCCGGGAGAACTCCCCGGCCACGTCGGCGTGCACGTAGAAGCGGTTGGCCGCGGTGCAGGCCTCGCCGATGTTGCGCATCTTGGCGAGCATCGCGCCGTCCACCGCGGCGTCCAGGTCGGCGTCGTCGAAGACCAGGAACGGGGCGTTGCCGCCGAGCTCCAACGACACCTTGAGCACCTGGTCGGCGGACTGCTCGATGAGTTTGCGACCCACCGCGGTGGAGCCGGTGAACGACAGCTTGCGGGCGCGGCCGTCGCGGATCATCGGTTCCATCAGCTCGCCCGCGCTGCGCGCGGTCACCACGTTGAGGACCCCGTCGGGCAGCCCGGCTTCGAGGAGAATCTCGGCCAGTGCCAGCATCGACAGCGGCGTCTGGTGGGCCGGTTTGATCACCGAGGTGCAACCTGCGGCGATGGCCGGGCCGATCTTGCGGGTGCCCATCGCCATCGGGAAGTTCCACGGGGTGATCAGCAGCGCCGGGCCGACCGGTTGGCGCATCACCAGGAATCGGCCGGTGCCGTTGGGAGCCACCGCGTAGTCGCCGCCGATGCGCACGGCCTCCTCGGAGAACCAGCGGAAGAACTCCGCGGCGTAGCTGACCTCGGCGCGCGACTCGGTCAGCGGCTTGCCCATTTCCAGGGTCATCAGCAGCGCGAGGTCCTCGTGCCGCTGCATGATCAGTTCGAAGGCGCGGCGCAGGATCTCGCCGCGTTCGCGGGGTGGGTACTTGGCCCACTGCGGCTGGGCGTCGGCCGCGGCCGCCAGCGCCGCCAGCCCGTCCTCGGGGGAGGCGTCGGCGACCGAGCAAAGCGCCCGGCCGGTGGAGGGGTCTTCGACCTCGAAGCCGCGGTCCCCATCGGCGGCACGCCATTTTCCGCCGATGAGCAGCTGCTTGGGCGCGGCGTCGACGACGGCGGCCTCTCTGGGGTGCTGTTCGGTTGAGATGGTCATGACAACGACGAACCCTTCTGGCTCGGAGGTGGACAGCGTTGCCCGGTGATGGTTGCATGTCACCGGAGATTGTCAACAATCCTACATTTTGCACGCTTCGAAGCTTGGAGTCGATCATGGCTGAGCTCTCGCCGGTGCTGAAGCAGGCGACACCGGTCCTGGCTGCCCGCGGCGAAGGGGTCTACCTCTTCGACGAGCAGGACCGCCGTTATCTGGACTTCACCGCCGGGATCGGCGTCACCAGCACGGGCCACTGCCACCCGCGCGTGGTCGAGGCGGCCCAGCGCCAGGTGGGTACCCTCATTCACGGTCAATACACGACCGTCATGCACCGACCGCTGCTGCGGCTGACCGAACGCCTCGGCGACGTGCTGCCCGTCGGCTTGGACCGGCTGTTCTACGTCAACTCCGGAAGCGAGGCGGTGGAGGCGGCGGTCCGGTTGGCCCGCCAGGCCACCGGGCGGCAGAACATCGTGGCCTTCCAGGGCGGCTTCCACGGCCGCACCATGGGCGCCGGTGCGTTGACCAGCTCCGGGGTGAAGGTGCGGGCCGGGATCGGCCCGATGATGCCGGGCGTGGTGTTCACCCCGTTCCCGGAGGCCTACCGGCACCGGTGCAGCGCGGCCGAGGCGGTCCGCTTCGCGCTGGCCGAGTTCGACCAGCTGCTGGTCACCATCAGCTCCCCGCGCGACACCGCGGCGATCATCGTCGAACCGGTGCTCGGCGAAGGCGGCTACATCCCGGCCCCGCCGGAGTTCCTCACCGGCCTGCGGGAGCGCGCCGACTGGCACGGCATCCTGCTCATCGTCGACGAGGTGCAGACCGGCGTCGGCCGCACCGGCCGGTTCTGGGGTCACGACCATGCCGGGATCCGCCCCGACATCCTGATCACCGCCAAGGGCCTGGCCAGCGGTTTCCCGCTGTCGGCGATCGCCGCGCCCGAGGCGCTGATGAGCCAGGCCTGGCCGGGCTCGCAGGGTGGCACCTACGGCGGCAACGCGGTGGCCGCCGCGGCTGCCCTGGCCACCCTCGACGTGGTGCGCGACGAGAAGCTGGTCGACAACGCCGCCGAGCAGGGCGCCCGGCTGCAAGAGGGCCTGCGCAAGGTCGCCGCCGAGCACCCGGTGATCGGCGACGTCCGGGGACTGGGCCTGATGGTGGGCAACGAGTTCACCACGCCCGAGGGCACCCCGGACACCGACACCGCCACCCGCGCGCACCGGGCCGCCGCCGAACACGGGCTGCTGCTGCTGACCTGCGGCCCGCACGGCAACGTGGTGCGGATGATCCCGCCGCTGATCGTCACCGCCGAGCAGGTCGACGACGCGGTGGGCCGCTGGGCCGAGGCGATGCGGCAGGCCGTCACCGGCTGAACCACCCCGGCTGGTGGTGGGTGTGACTTGGCGCTCGCGCTCACCACCAGCCGAAACGGGTGATCGCGGATCACCGTTCGATAGCGGTGGGTGCTTCCGACACGGCGGTCTGGAATGCTTCACGCCAACATCGGCGCGTGCGGGACGCGCCGGTTCGAACCGACGCAGGTGTGCGCATGAGCGACTGGTCGGCGGGACAACCGCCGAGGAGCCGAAGACCGCAAGGCGGCGGCGAGAGGTACGACTACTACCGCGATGGCCGCGGCGGACCGCCGCCGGGGCGCAGACCTCCGCCGCCACCACCCCCGCCGCCTCGCGGGGCGCGGCCGTCGGCAGACGACCGGCCGCCACCGCCGCGCCGCAAGAAGAAGCGGTGGGGGCGGCGCATCGGCATCGCGCTGGTCGTGCTGGTGCTGCTGCTGGGCGGGCTGGTGCTCTACTTCGACAGCACGCTGCAGCGCACCGCCGCGTTGAGCTTCGACGGGCAGGCCCCGGACTCGGCCGGCACCAACTGGCTGATCGTCGGCTCGGACAGCCGCGAAGGCCTCGACGAGGCGCAGCGGGAGGAACTGTCGGCCGGGGACGCCGCCGGGCGGCGCACCGACAGCATGATGCTGGTGCACATCCCCAGCGGCGGTGGCCAACCGGCGCTGATCAGCCTGCCGCGCGACTCCTACGTCGCCATTCCCGGTCACGGCAAGACCAAGCTCAACTCGGCGTTCTCCTTCGGTGGGCCGCAGCTGCTGGCGCAAACCGTCGAGCAGGCCACCGGGGTGCACATCGACCACTACGCGGAGATCGGCTTCGGCGGGTTCTCCGACCTGGTCAACGCCGTCGGCGGGGTCGACATGTGCCTGGACCAGCCGATGAACGACGACATGGCCAACGTGCACTTGGAGGCGGGCTGCCAGGAGCTGGACGGACCGCAGGCGCTGGGCTTCGTGCGGGCCCGCTACTCCCTCAAAGGAGGTGACCTGGAGCGGGCCGAGAACCAGCGCAAGCTGCTGGCTGCCCTGGTCAAAAAGACGACCAGCCCTACCACGTTGTTCAACCCGTTCCGGTTGTTCCCACTGGCGTCCGGGGCGAGCAAGACGTTCCTGGTCAACGACGGTGACCACCTGTGGCACCTGGCGTCGCTCGCGCTGGCGATGGGTGACATCAGCGGTGGTCAGGGCGTGACCACCAGCGTGCCGTTCGGTCGTTTCGGTGAGGACTCCAACGGCGGCTCGGTGGTCGTCTGGGATTCCGACGGCGCGCAGCGCATGTTCGAGGCGATCGCGGCCGATCAACCCATTCCACCGGACGTGCTGGAGCAGTAGGCGCCGAGGTGGGAAGACGATGTGGGCCGCCCCGAAACCGGGGCGGCCCACATCGCCGTTGGGAGGGACGATCAGGTGATGAATCGGGTGAGTTGCTTGGTGCTGCCGTTGAAGACGTCCTGCCCACCGGGCAACGGACCCCGATCGCTGTTCTGCCAGATGGTGTGGAAGCCCCAGCCCGCCGGTAGCGCGCCGAGCTCGGGGCCGTAGCGGGCGATCCACAGCGGATTGTTCGGCGCGAAGTCCGGGTTGGACGCGGTGCAGCGGTTCCACCAGTCGGTGGTGGTGT
Organism: Saccharopolyspora antiqui; assembly: GCF_052246905.1. NCBI lineage: Bacteria > Bacillati > Actinomycetota > Actinomycetes > Pseudonocardiales > Pseudonocardiaceae > Saccharopolyspora > Saccharopolyspora antiqui. The sequence goes on along the minus strand of NZ_JBQQBO010000004.1, from coordinate 111,503 downwards.
AGATGATCGGGAACCGGCCGGTCCGCGCATGGTAGGTGTTGCTGAAATCAGCGATCCACCGCGACATCGCGGCGCCGTCCAGGCCGTAGCAGGTGTCGCCGTAGGGGTTGTACTCGATGTCCAGCGCACCCGGCAGGGTCTTGCCGTCCTTGGACCAGCCGCCGCCGTTGTCGACGAAGAAGTTGGCCTGCGCCGCGCCGGTGGAGCGGTCCGGCAGCGCGAAGTGGTAGGCGCCGCGGATCATGCCGACTTCGTAGGAGCCGTTGTACTGCTGGACGAAGTGCGGGTTGCGGAACCCGGTGCCCTCGGTGGCCTTGACGTAGGCGAACCGGCCGCCGTCCGCCCACGCCTTGGGCCAGTCGACATCGCCCTGGTGACCGCTGACGTCCATCCCGGTGATCGCGCCAGCGAGCTGGGAGCGCGGCTGGGCGCCGCCGGTGCCTTCGACGCTGTACCCGGCCCACGCGCCGTTGGGATCGTCGGGGTTGAGCAGCGGCGCGCTGCGCGCCTGCTCGCGCGGTGGGGCGGCGTGCGCGGTGCCGCCGATGAGCGCGGCGGCGGTGAGCAGCACGGCCAACAGCGTCGGAGTCCTACGTGGACGACGACAAACGTTGCGGGACAGGCATTGCCGGGTACTGCTGCCTTCGGGGTGTTGCACTGCGCTCGCCTCCTCACCAACGCGGGGGATCGTCGTCGAGTGGGACCGGGCCGGACTACGGGGCGTCCGACCGGGGGTGATGCGGATCTTGCGCGTTGGGAGAATAACCCGCTACCTGAGGTCGCGCTGCGTTCCGGAGCGGCGTTTCGCCGGATTTGCCCCGAGTGGGCCGATCGTGGCTGTCCACTGTGGTGGCCGAAGGTGATCTGCGTCTCCCGATTGGAGAATCCGCGCCGGGTGGGGTAGGTCTCGGGCATGGCACAGCGAACGGGCGGCCCCGGCTGGGGGCGCGGCGGAGATCGGCAGCGGTCGGGCGGTCGCAGGCGCTTCGACCGGCCCAGCGGTGACCGCGGTGATGAGCAGGCGCTGCGGCAGGAGCTGCGCGCGATGCACGGGGCGAGCTACGGCCGCTACAAGTCGTTGAGCGGCCGGTGGTCCTTCGACGGGTTCACCCTGGAGATCCAGCGGGTGCAGCCGGATCCGTATGCGCCCGCGAGCCGCTGCGAGGTGCGGGTGGATGCGGCGGTCGCCGGTTTCCCGGAGCGGCTGTGGGCCACCGCGGTGCGGGCCCGCGGGCTGGCCGGATACCTGGTGCGGGCGGCGCATGCGCGGTTGCGGGACAGCCGGTTGCGGGTGGACGCCGGTCGGCAGCAGGTGCTGGACCGCAGTGCGTGCCAGCTGGTGGACGGTGCCGTGGCGCTGCGGCTGGGCATCGACCTGCCCGGTCGGGGCCGCACCATCGACGGGCGGCAGGCGGAGCGGGCGCTGTGCGATGAGCTGCCCGATGTGGTCGCGGCGGCACTGCGGTGGGAGACCGCCGATCAGGCGCGGTTGCGGGAGTTCGTGGATTCCATCGAGGACACCGATGCGCTGCGCCGGATGCTGCCTCGGTTGGGGTTGGTGGCCTTCGTCGCCGACGGCGCGATGCTGCCCCGGCGCAGCGGGGTGGACGATCGCCCGCTCTGCGGTGGCGTGCCGTTCGCGTCGCCGGAGTCGATGCGCGTCGAGGTGGAGTTGCCCAACCGGGGCGCGGTGCGCGGCATGGGGGTGCCGGAGGGGATCACGCTGATCGTCGGCGGTGGTTTCCACGGCAAGTCGACGTTGCTGCGGGCGCTGGAGTTCGGTGTCTACGACCACGTGCCCGGTGACGGGCGGGAGCTGGTGGTGTCCCGGGAGGACACCGTGAAGGTGCGTGCCGAGGACGGGAGGCGGGTGCACCGGGTGGATGTCAGCGCGTTCGTCAGCCACCTGCCCACCGGCGCTGACACGGCGGACTTCTCCACCGACAACGCCTCCGGTTCCACTTCGCAGGCGGCGGCGATCGTGGAGGCGGTGGAGTCCGGGGCGAAGGTGCTGTTGGTCGATGAGGACACCGCGGCGACGAACCTGATGATCCGGGACGCCCGGATGCAGGCCCTGGTGGCCAAGGAGTCCGAGCCGTTGACGCCGTTCGTGGACCTGATCCGGCCGCTGCGGGCCGCGCATGGGGTGTCGACGGTGCTGGTGATGGGCGGTTCGGGGGACTACATGGACGTCGCGGACCAGGTGTTGATGTTGGACGCCTACCACGCCCGCGACGTCACCGATCGCGCGAAGGGGTTGGCGGCGGCGCCGACCGGACGCCGCGCCGAGGCCGAGGTGTTCCCGCCGGTGCGCCACCGGGTGGTGGATCCGCGCTCGATTCCCACCGAGCGGCCGAAGATCCGCGCCCGGGGCGTGGACGCGCTGGCACTGGGGGAGTCCACTGTGGAGCTTCGGGGGGTGGAGCAGGTGGTCGACCCCGCGCAGGTCACCGGGATCGGGTTGGCGCTGGTCAGTTGCGCGCGGCGCGGGGTGCTGGATGGCACCCGCACGGTCGCCGAGGTGCTCGACGCCTTCGCCGCCGACGTCGCCGGGCGCGGGGTGGCGGCGGTGGACGAGCACTACGTGGGCGATTTCGCGGTGCCGCGGCGTTTCGAGCTGGCCGCGGCGTTGAACCGGTTGCGCGTCATGCGGGTGATCGGTTTTCGCACCTGAGGAGGTTTGCCCACCGGAGTTGAACGGGCATCATCGGGGCGAGTGGTTTCCCGATGTGCTGCCGTGCGCGCACGCGGCGGACGGGAGGCGGGCGATGCCTCGCATGAGTTTCCCGCAACGAACCGCCACCGGCTACGCCGATCGCAGGCATGCCGGTCGGACGCTGGCCCAGCGGATGACCGGGCTGAAACTGGTCGACCCCGTGGTGCTCGGGTTGGCCAGGGGAGGGGTGCCGGTGGCCGCGGAGGTGGCGCGGATGCTGGCGGCGCCGCTGCGGGTCTGCGTGGCTCGCAAGATCGGCGCGCCCAGCCAGCCGGAACTGGCCATCGGAGCGGTGACCGCCGATGGTCCGGCCAGCTTCGACGCCCACCTGGTGCGTTCCTTCCACCTCGACGAGCAAACCCTCCAGGCGGCCTGCGAGCGGGAGCGCGCCGAAGCTCGCCGCCGCGAGCGGCTTTTCCAGCACGGCGAGCCGGTGCCGCTGGCCGGTCGGGACGTGGTGCTGGTGGACGACGGGCTGGCCACCGGGGCGACGGCCCGCGCGGCGGTGCGGATGCTGCGTGAATCGTCGCCGAACCGGGTGGTGCTGGCCGTGCCGGTGGGTTCGCCGGATGCGGTCAGCGCGCTGCGCGAGGAGGCGGATGTGGTGGTCTGCGTGCTGCAACCGGTCGGCTTCGCCGCGGTGGGGCAGTGGTACCGCGATTTCAGCGCCACCACCGACGAGGAGATCCACCAGATCCTCCGCGACTTCGACTGAGAAGCCGCGCTCGTGAGCGCGAATCCCGGTTCTTACCACGACAAATCGCACGAGCTCTCGATGGTTCGATAATTCCTACTGGTTCAGTGTTTACCAAAACTATCGCCTCACCGAGGCGCAAAACCGACGCCTAGAACAACAGGCGGGTCCGCTAGGCGGTCGGATCGGGCTTCCAGGTCAGGGGAGGGTCGCCGTTCGGTCAGCGGCTCTGCCGCTGAGATGGCTTCGAGCTGTTCACGGCGGGGCCGGGTTCGTTGTCGGAGTCCGCGTTGCGGCTGTTGGGTGCTTCTTTCGACGGGGTGCGGCAGCGCGCGTCGTTGGCGTGCTGAGTCCGCGTCGTTGGATCTTGCCTGGTGGGGCTGGGTGGTGATGCTCTGGCGAAGGCGGCTGTGAAGAGCGGTTTCACCGTGGGTCGGGCCGTCTCGCGGCAGCATTGGTTTTGGTAGTTCTCGTTATTTCAGTGTGGACCAAAGTTAATCCTCCGGATCAACCCTCACCAACTGCGGCTCGGACGCGATAGCCTCGGCGGCACTTACTCCTGCGCTGCCGAAAGCTGAGAATCGGGTGGTCTCGTGTCACCGGTTGGGGGTCTTCGGGCGCGTCGGGGTGGAGGTCGACATCCGTCTCGGGTTGATTGGTTCGTTATGACTGCCGCTGGACATTCCGACAACACGCCGCCGCAGGCGGGTAGGCACACGCCACCTCGGCGGGCGGGGACGAGACGGAGTTCCGATTCCAGCGAGTCCGGCTATTCGGCCGAGGTGGCCTGGCAGGTGGGTGAGGCGGCCGTCGCGTTGGGCGACCGGCTGCGGGACCCGGCGGTGGCGCACACCGTCGAGGAGATCGAGAAGGTCATGCGCGGGTTCTCGCTGACGGTGGAGGGCATGTCCGTCGGCCTGGACGGGGTGACCGAGTGGCTGCGGGCGGCCGGTCATGTCGGTCCGCTGTCCGGGCACGCGAGCGTGATGTCGGAGCGGTTGTCGCACATCGGCAAGGAGCTCGGCCGGTTGGCCGAGGCGATCGAGCGGGCGCAGCAGCGGGCGAGTTGATCTCGGGGGTCCGCCCGGATCGGTGCGCGATGTGAACTCGGCGTTGTGCCGGTGCGTGATGCCGGGACGGCTGCTGGGCTGTTTCGGAGCTCTCAGTATGTTGGTCCCAACATCGCGACTGCGGTGATCGAGTTGTGCTCCGCAGCTCCGGGTGGTCCGGGGTCGCACCGGCTCGGTGGCGTGGTCGCGGGGATCAGTGCGCTGCTGCTGGTGGGCCGGCTGGTGGGGTTGGCGGTCGGGCGCCGGTCCCGCTGGTGGGTGGGCGATGTGCTGGTCTGCTGCTGGAGTCTGGTCGCAGGCGGGTGCCTGCGCGTGTTGTGGAGGTGGCCCGGTTGGTTCGCGGCAGTGTCGGTGATTCCTCTGCCGCCTTTGATTCGCTGTTCGGCGAGGTGCTCTCGGGAACTTCGGAGGGCGCTTCGGCTTCGGAGCGCGGGCTGGCGTTGGGGACGTTGCTGGACGCGCAGGCGCACGAGGTGGTGTCGAAGGCCGTTCGGGCCACTGTGGATTGGGGCAGTCGGGAGCTGGACAGCGCGCATCTGCTGTGGGCGGTGACGCAGGTGGGGGCGAGCGCGGATCTGCTGGTGTCCTCCGGGGTGCGGGTGGCGGAGTTGGCGTCCGCGGTGCGCTCGGCGGTGGTGGCGCAGGAGCCGGTGGGGTCGGGGCGGCCGGTGCTGTCGTCGGCGGCGCGGCGGGCGTTGTTGGGGGCTTATCAGCAGGCGTTGGGGGAGGGCGCCGATGTGGTGGGGGCGCGGCACGTGGTGTTGGGGTTGGCGGCGGATGCGGATTCGGTGGCTGGGCGGGCATTGGCGCGGGCGATCGAGTTGGGTGATCGGGGTGCGGGTCGGTCGGTGCTGAGCGTGACGCCGCGGTTGGACGAGTTCGGGTTGGATCTGACCGAGTTGGCGCGGGCGGGGAAGTTGGATCCGGTGGTGGGCCGGGACGCGGAGATCGAGCAGGCGATCGAGGTGCTGGGGCGGCGGTCGAAGAACAATCCGGTGTTCGTGGGTGATCCGGGGGTGGGCAAGACCGCGATCGTGGAGGGGTTGGCGCGGCGGATCGTCGATGGGGCGGTGCCGTGGTCGTTGGCGGACATGCGGGTGGTGTCGCTGGATCTGGCCGGGATGGTGGCGGGGGCGAAGTACCGGGGGGAGTTCGAGCAGCGGTTTCGGGATGTGCTGGCGGAGATCCGGGCGCACCGGGAGGACGTGCTGGTGTTCATCGATGAGATGCACAGCATCGTGGGAGCGGGTGCGGGTGAGGGATCGATGGATGCGGGCACGATGCTCAAGCCGGCGTTGGCGCGTGGTGAGGTGCGGTTGATCGGGGCGACCACGGTGGAGGAGTACCGGCGGCACGTGGAGAAGGATCCGGCGTTGGAGCGGCGGTTCGCGCCGATCATGGTTCCGGAGCCGTCGGTGGCGGACACGGTGGTGGTGTTGCGGGGGTTGCGGGATCGGTATCAGCGGCATCATCGGGTGCGCATCGAGGATGCGGCGTTGTCGGCGGCTGCGGAGTTGTCGCAGCGCTACATCGCGGATCGGTTCTTACCGGACAAGGCGGTGGATCTGCTGGATCAGGCGTGTTCGCGGGTGCGGTTGCGGCGGGGTGGTGAGGTGCGGGAGTCGGCGGTTTTCGAGCCGGTGGTGGGTGCTGATGATGTGGCGGATGTGGTGGCGTCGCGGACCGGGATTCCGGTGGCGGAGGTGAGTGCGCAGGATGCGCAGCGGTTGTTGGATTTGGATGAGGTGTTGCGTTCGCGGGTGGTCGGTCAGGATGCGGCGGTGGCGTCGGTGGCCGAGGCGGTGCGTCGGGCGCGGGCGGGGTTGGCGGATCCGGAGCGGCCGATCGGGAGTTTTTTGTTCTTGGGGCCGACCGGGGTGGGCAAGACGGAGTTGGCGCGGGCGTTGGCGCATGCGTTGTTCGGGGATGTGCAGCGGTTGTTGCGGCTGGACATGGGGGAGTTCCAGGAGAAGCACACGGTGTCGCGGCTGGTGGGGGCGCCGCCGGGGTATGTGGGTTATGGGGAGGCGGGGCAGTTGACCGATCGGGTGCGGCGGCAGCCGTATTCGGTGGTGTTGCTGGATGAGGTGGAGAAGGCGCATCCGGATGTGTTCAACACGTTGCTGCAGGTGTTGGATGCGGGTCGGTTGACGGATTCGCAGGGCCGGTTGGTGGATTTCCGCAATGTGGTGGTGATCATGACCTCGAACATCGGGGCGGATCGGATCATGGATGCGGGGGTGGATGCCGGGGAGTCGGCGTTGGTGGTGTTGGAGGAGTTGCGGGCGTTCTTCCGGCCGGAGTTCATCAACCGGATCGATGATGTGGTGGTGTTTCGGCCGTTGGCGGCGGTGCAGTTGCGGCGGATCGCGTCGTTGCTGTTGGAGCGCACCGGGCAGCAGTTGGGGGCCAAGGGGATTCGGTTGGTGGTTGGGGATGCGGGGTTGGATTGGTTGGTCGAGCGGGGGTTTCAGCCGGAGTTCGGGGCGCGGCCGTTGCGGCGGGTGATCGCGCGGGAGTTGGACAACCGGTTGGCGTCGATGGTGTTGGGGGGCACGTTGGCGGCGGGTGATCAGGTGTCGGTGGATGTGCTCGATGGGGAGTTGTCGTTGGTGGTGACGTCGTTGTGGGAGCCGGTGTCGGGTGGTCGGCATGCGGCGGCTGGTGTGGTGCGTCCGGAGCCGGTTCAGCGGCACAGCGTGTTCGGGTGAGGGCCCGGCCCGCCCCACCGGCGGGCCGGGGTTTGGGCTGGTGTCAGGTGGTTTCGGGGGTGGGGGGCCAGGGGATTTCGGCGAGGGCGGGGATGAGGGTGTGTTCTTCGTAGTCGAGGTGGGCGTGCAGTTCGTCGGCCAGGTGGTCGAGTTGGGTGTGGAAGTGGTGGGGGTCGGCGGTGGTGATGTCGGCCAGCAGGGCGAGTAGGTCGTCTTTGATGCGGGCGACGGTGCGGTGTTGTTGGTGGAGTCGGTCGAGGGTGTTGCGCAGGTGCGGGTGGTGGTGGGCGAGGGCGGGGAAGATGTGCTGGTCTTCGCTGGTGTGGTGGAAGGTCAGGAATTCGCAGAAGGCCAGGCAGTGTTGGCGGATTTGCATGCCGAGGCCTGGTGCGGGGTGGTTGGTCGGGTTGGTGAAGTGGGTGTCGGCTTCGGTGCGCACGTGTCGTAGTTGGGTGCGCAGCCAGGTGTGGACTTGGCGGAGTTTGTCGGCGAGGTTGGTGATCTCGTCGGGGGTGTCGTCTTCGGTGCGTTGGAGGGTGATGACCGGCAGGGTTCGGTTGGTGCGGGCCTGGTAGTCGGCGTAGCCGGGTGCTGCTCGGGTGAGGTGGGCGAAGAGCTGGTCGCGGTGTGGGCCTTCGGTGGGGACGGCGATGGCTTCGAAGGTTTCGGTGCCGAGTTCGACTTGGACCAGGGGGTGGGCGAGCAGGTTGTGGTACCAGGCGGGGTGTTGGGGTGCGCCGAGGTTGGAGGCGGTGATCAGCAGTTGGTCGCCGTGGCGGACGTAGCCGAGGGGGACGGTGTGCGGTTGTCCGGTTTTGGCGCCGGTGGTGGTCAGCAGGAGCAGGTCGTTGTCGGTGCAGGGGCCGCCGACGTTGCCTGCGTTGGCGCGGAATTCTTCGATGATGGCGTGGTTGAAGGACATGCGGTGTGGTGTCTCCAGGGGTGTTGGGGTGGGTTGGTCGCGCGTGCCCCTGGGTGAGGTCGAGTGCGCGCGGCCCGCGGTTGGGGCGGCGCTGGTGTTGGGGGGCAGTGTCGGGCACTGCTGAGGGACGACGCGCGGGGCGCTTGGGTGTCAGGCGCGGGGCGCGGAGTGCGAACTCATGGCGTGGTCCCTTGGTGAAGGTGCTCGCCCGGCTGCCGACCTGCCCACTGCTCTTTGGTCGGTGCCACGCGGCACGTGCGTCATTCAACCATGCGGGTGCTGGCTGTCAACCGGCCACTGTGGAGCCTGCTGGGCGTTTGGTGGGAAGCGATCGCCGCCACCGGCTGGACCGTGTGGTGGGGTGTCGTCCAGGTGGTTCTGGATCGTGTCGGTGGGCCGCCGATCGGGTGATGGTGGTTGGGTGCAACCCGTTGTGGCTCTTCCGGATGGGCGGGTTGGGTCGGACAGTGGAGCGGGGCGCAAGCCGTGGATCGCGCTGTTCGAGGAGGAGCAGTGGCCGAGGCGTTGGTGGGCATCGTCGCCAACCCGATGTCGGGTCGGGATGTGCGGCGGTTGGTGGCGCAGGCCTCGGTGTTCCCGACGGCGGAGAAGGCCAACATGGTGCAGCGGTTGTTGGGGGCGTTGGCGGCCGTGGGGGTTGGGCGGGTGTTGGTGTCGACGGATCTGGGTGGGATTTCGGCTGGGGTGCTGCGGGCGTGGCGGCAGCGGCGGCCGGGTCGGGATGCGCCGTGGCCGGAGGTGGAGTTCCTCGACGGGTGGGTGCCTGCGGGGTCGGCGGCGGACACGGTGCGCGCGGTGGAGCACATGGTGCGGGCCGGGGTGCGGGTGGTGGTGTGCCTGGGTGGGGATGGGACTGCTCGGGTGGCTGCGCAGGCGGTGGGGGCGGTGCCGTTGCTGCCGTTGTCGACGGGTACGAACAACGTTTTTCCGCAGTTGCGGGAGGCCACGGTCGCGGGTTTGGCGGCTGGGTTGGTGGCCACTGGTGCGGTGGCTGGGGGTTCGGTGTTGCGGCGGGCGAGTGTGTTGCGGGTGGTGGCTGGGTCGCGTCGTGAGGTGGCGTTGGTGGATGTGGCGGTGTCTTCGGCGCTGCATGTGGGTAGTCGCGCGTTGTGGGATCCCTCGACGTTGACCGAGTTGTACTGCACGTTCGCCGAGCCGGATGGGATCGGGTTGTCCAGTGTGGCCGGTTTGTTGCGGCCGAGTGGTCGGGATGAGGCGGAGGGGGTGGCGTTGCGGTTGGGTGCGGGTGGTCGGGTGGTGCGGGCGCCGATCGCGCCGGGGTTGATCCGGTCGGTTGGGGTGCGGGAGTGCCGGGTTTTGGGGGTGGGGGAGACGGTGGTGGTGCGGACGGCGTCGGGGGTGATCGCGGTTGATGGGGAGCGGGAGATCGAGTTCGGTCCTGGGGTGGTTCCGAGTGTGCGGTTGTGCGCCGAGGGCCCGTGGTGTGTGGATGTGCGGGCGGTGTTGCGGCGGGCGGCCGAGGAGTCGTTGTTGGTGGAGTGAGGATGGAGGGTTGCCATGACCGGCACGGTGTCCGAGCATGCCGCCGCGCCCGCTGGGGCGGATTTGGTGGCGGCGTATCGCACGATGCGCACCATTCGGGCGTTCGAGGATCGGGTGCACGAGGAGTTCGCGACGGGTGACATTCCGGGGTTCGTGCATCTCTATGCCGGGGAGGAGGCTTCGGCGACGGGGGTGTGCGCGCATTTGGATGATCGGGATTCGATTGCGAGTACGCATCGTGGTCATGGGCATTGCATCGCCAAGGGGGTGGATGTGAAGGCGATGATGGCTGAGATCTTCGGGCGGCGGACCGGGTCGTGCAACGGCAAGGGTGGCTCGATGCACATCGCGGATTTGAGCAAGGGGATGTTGGGGGCCAACGGGATCGTCGGTGGTGGGCCGCCGTTGATCTGCGGGACGGCGTTGGCGGGGAAGTTGGCGGGTGATGGTGCGGTGAGTGTGGCGTTCTTCGGTGATGGTGCGAGCAATCAGGGCACCACGTTGGAGGCGATGAACTTGGCGTCGGTGTGGAATCTGCCTGCGGTGTTCGTGGCGGAGAACAACGGGTATGCGGAGGCGACGGCGAGTCGGTGGTCGGTGGCTTCGGACAACATCGCTGATCGGGCGGCGGGTTTCGGGATGCCTGGGGTGATCGTGGACGGGTTTGATTTCTTCGCGGTGCACGAGGCCGCGGGGGAGGCGGTGGCGCGGGCTCGGGAGGGTGGTGGTCCGACGTTGGTCGAGGTGAAGTTGACCCGTTACTACGGGCATTTCGAGGGTGATCAGCAGAGCTATCGGGGTGATGAGGTGGCGCAGGCGCGGCGGGGGTTGGACTGCCTGGCGCGGTTTCGGGCGCGGGTGACCGAGGCGGGTCAGGTTTCGGCTTCGCGGTTGGATGCGGTGGATGCCGAGGTCGCGGCGTTGATCGAGGCCGCGGTGGGTGAGGCTCGGGCGGCGGCGAGACCGTCCGAAGTGGATTTGGAAACCGACGTCTACGTGTCGTACTGAGGGTGGAGGGAGCATTCGATGGCACGGTCGATCAGTTATCGCGAGGCGATCGGTGAGGCGTTGCGGCAGGAGATGCGTCGTGACGAGCGCGTGGTGGTGATGGGTGAGGACATCGCCGGTGGTGCGGGGGCGCCGGGCGCGGATGATGCGTGGGGTGGGGTGATGGGGGTGACCTCGGGGTTGTTCGGGGAGTTCCCGGGCCGGGTGTTGGACACCCCGATTTCGGAGTCGGCGTTCATCGGTGCCGCTATTGGTGCGGCTACGCGGGGGTTGCGGCCGGTGGCGGAGTTGATGTTCATGGATTTCCTGGGGGTGTGCTTCGATCAGATCTTCAACCAGGCGGCGAAGTTCCGGTACATGTTCGGCGGCAAGGCGGTCACGCCGGTGGTGATTCGCACGATGTACGGGGCGGGGTTGCGGGCGGCGGCGCAGCATTCGCAGTCGTTGTATTCGATTTTCACGCATATTCCGGGGTTGAAGGTGGTCACGCCGTCGTCGCCGTATGACGCCAAGGGTTTGTTGATCGCGGCGATCCGCGATGACGATCCGGTGATCTTCTGCGAGCACAAGGCGATGTACGACGTGGTGGGTGAGGTGCCGGAGGATTCGTATGCGTTGCCGTTCGGGGAGGCCGAGGTGGTGCGTGAGGGTTCGGATGTGACGGTTGTGGCGATCGGGCGGATGGTGTCGGTGGCGGCGCAGGCGGCTGAGCAGTTGGCGGCGGAGGGGGTGGAGGTGGAGTTGGTGGATCCGCGCACTCTTTCTCCGCTGGATTCGGAGACGATCTTGGAAAGCGTGGCGGGCACCGGTCGGTTGGTGGTGGTTGATGAGGCCACGCCGCGGTGCGGCATGGCTACTGATATTTCGGCGTTGGTGGCTGGTGCGGGGTTCGCGTCGTTGCGGGCGCCGATCGAGTTGGTGACGGCTCCGCACACGCCGGTGCCGTTCAGCGATGCGTTGGAGGACCTGTACGTGCCGGATGCGCAGCGGGTGGTCGGTGCGGTGAAGTCGACGGTGGGGTATCGGTCGTGAGCGCGGCGGGTGTGCGGCCGGTGGTGATGCCCAAGTGGGGTTTGTCGATGTCGCGGGGGCGGATCACCGAGTGGCTGGTGGCTGAGGGTGATCGGGTCGAGCCGGGCACGGAGTTGGCGGAGATCGAGACGGACAAGATCACCGGCACGTTGGAGGCCGGTGAGTCGGGTGTGTTGCGGGCGATCGTGGCGGATGCGGGTCGGGATGTGCCGGTGGGTGCCACTATCGCGGTCGTCGCTGGTGAGGATGTGGGGCAGGAGCCGGTGGCGGAGGTGGTGGCGGTGGCGCGGGAGCAGTTGGCCAGTGGTGTGGTCGTCGAGGAGCCCGGTGTGGCGGTGCAGGCCGTGCAGGTCGGGGGTCGGCGGTTGAGCTATGCGGGTGTGGGCGGTGGCGAGCAGGCGGTGGTGTTGGTGCACGGCTTTGGTGGGGACAAGAATTCGTGGTTGTTCGTGCAGGAGCCGTTGGCGGCCGCGGCGCGGGTGTTCGCGTTGGATTTGCCGGGGCATGGTGAGTCGAGCAAGGACGTCGGGGACGGCAGTCTGGAGGTGTTGGCGGCGTCGGTGGTGGGTTTCCTCGACGCTGTCGGTCTCGATCGCGCGCACTTGGTGGGGCATTCGTTGGGTGGTGCGGTGGTGGCCGCGGTGGCGCGGGCCGAGCCGCGGCGGGTGGCGTCGCTGACGCTGGTGGCCCCGGCGGGGTGCACCGCTGAGATCAACGTGGGGTTCGTGCGTGGTTTCGCGGCGGCGAGCGCGCGCCGTGATCTCAAGGCGCAGGTGGTGAAGTTGTTCGGCAATCCGGCGCTGGTCACTCGCCGGTTGGTGGAGGATTTGTTGAAGTACAAGCGCTTGGATGGGGTGACCGAGGCGCTGCAGACGTTGCAGGATGCGCTGCTCGACGGTGATCGGCAGGCGATCGACACGCCGGGGTTGTTGGCGGCGGTGGCCGCGCCGGTGACGGTGTTGTGGGGTGGTGCGGATCGGATTCTGCCGGTGCCACCGGAGTTGGCGGGGGTGCGGTGGGAGGTGGTCGACGGCGCCGGGCACATGCTGCACCTGGAGGATCCGCAGGTGGTGCGGGAGGCGGTGTTGGCTCGGTTGTGATGCCTCGACCGGACGTTTAAGGGCGCGCCGCGATCCAGCGACACCACCAACCCCGTGTTGTCACGTTGTGTGATGAAGTACTGTGGCGCGTAGCGGACAAATCGGACCGGTGATCGCCTGATCTAGGCCTCGTGTCACACGAACGTGGCGAGCCTTGTTGGGTGGGCTGGTGGCTCCTACGGTGGGAGGTGCGGCCACGCAGCCGCCACGGCGTACCTCTTGCGTTGAGCGCAGCGACGAGTTCCCGGGTCCGTGGCCAAGCGAACCGTCGATACGCACCAGGGGAGGTAGCGTGATCGTTTCCAGATCCAGCACACCACCGGCCGCGTGGACCTCCCGCGGCCACGAGATCGTGGCACCACGCACGCCCGACGATCCGGTCATCGGTCGCGGTACCTGCACTTCCGCGCTGCGGCTGGCGGTGGAATGGCCCGCCCCCGGAATCGTGGTGGTGCGCATCCGCGGCGAGATCGACCTCGCCACGGTGCCCAGGCTCACCGAACTCATCCGGCAGCGACTGACCGCGGCGGCCCTGCACACCGTGGTGCTGGACCTCTCCGAGGTGTCCTTCGCCAGCAGCGCCGCCGTCGAACTGCTGCTGCACACCCAGCGCCGCGCCGAACACCGGGGCATCCGGCTGTTCGTGGTGCCCGGCGCCGGGGCGATGCTGCGGCTGCTGACGATCACCCGGCTGCGGGAGAGGTTCGTCTGCCGGGAAACCGCCGCCGAAGCGGTCGCCGAAGCCCGTGCGTGAACCCCCAGCGGTGCTGGGTGATGGGCCGCGGCAAACCAGGTGATCGGGAGAACATGATCACGGGCCGATGACCACGTCATCGGCCCGTATTTTACTCGCAGCGGCCGTGGCCACCGGTGATCACCCATGCAATCGGTCACGCCGATCCGGCTGGGAGAATTGTTGGGTGATCCCCTACGTCGCATTGCTGCGCGCGGTCAATCTCGGCGGTCACGGCCGCATCGCGATGGCCGACCTGCGGGCCGTGGTCGCCGCCGCCGGTCACGCTGACGTGGCGACCTACCTGCAAAGCGGCAACGTCGTGTTCACCTCCGATACCGCTGATCCGGTGGTGCTGGCCGCGGACCTGCGGCATCGGCTGGCCGCCGAAGTCGGCGTGGACACCCCGGTCGTGGTGCGCACCGGCACCGAGATCGCCGACATCGCCGGGCACAACCCGTTCCTGGACCGCCAACCCGACCACACCAAACTGCTCGTGGCCTTCCTCGCCGAGCAACCCGACGCCGAGCTAGCCGCGCGGTTGACCGTGCCCGCCGGGGCGCCCGAGGAACTCCAGTTGGCCGGGCGGCAGCTCTACCTGCACTACCCGGCCGGGGTGGGCCGCTCCAAACTGACCGCCGCATACCTGGAAAAGCGGCTCGGGGTCAGCGTCACCGCCCGCAACTGGAAAACCGTCACCGCCTTGGCCGAACTCACCGGGGAGCGCTCATGACCGCTGACGTCGTCATCGCCGGGGCCGGACCCAACGGGCTGATGCTGGCCTGCGAGCTCGCACTGGCCGGAGTGCGCCCGCTGGTGCTGGAATCCCGGCTCGAACCCAGCCAGGAACCCAAGGCCAACGCGATCATGGGCCAGGCCGCGCGGCTGCTGGATCACCGCGGCCTGCACCACCGGCTCGGCGGCGACCCCGAGGGACCTCGCCCGGCACCGCAGTTCCTCTTCGGTGCGCTGCCACTGGATCTGCGCGACCTCACCGACAATCCGCTGCACGGGATCGCGGTGGCACAACCGGAGTTGGAACGGGTGCTGGCGCAGCGCGCCGGTGAACTCGGTGTCGAGATCCGTCGCGGTATCGAACTCACCGGCTTCGCCCAGGACACCGACGACGTCACCGTGCACGCGCACGACCCCGACGGGCCCCGCACCTTCCGCACCCGCTACCTCGTCGGCTGCGACGGTGCGCACAGCACCGTGCGCACCCACGCCGGAATCGCCTTCCCCGGCACCACCGGGGAGAACACCTGCTGGCGCGCCGCCCGGGTGATCGTCGAGAAAGCGGTGCTGCACCCGGATGCCGCAGAGGTGGACCTCGGCGGCCGACGGCTGCCGCTTTTCGCCTGGACCCGCACCGCCACCGGCACCTACGCGATCATGCCGACCGGCGGCGACGTTGTGCACATCAGCAGCATCGAATGGGATCAGGCACCGCCTGGCGATGACGTTGCGATGACCGTGGCGGAACTGCGCGCCAGCCTGCGGCGGGTTGTCGGCGTGGACCTGGTGATGCGGTTGCCCTCGGACGGGCCGCCGGTGCTGCGCCGCCGCCACGGCGCCAACACCCGCCTGGCCGAGCACTACCAGCGGGGCCGCGTCCTGCTGGTCGGCGACGCCGCCCACGTGCATTCCGCGATGGGCGCGCCCGGACTCAACGTCGGCCTGCAGGACGCGGCCAACCTCGGCTGGAAACTCGCCGCGGACCTGCGCGGCCAGGCACCACCTGGCCTGCTGGCGACCTATCACGCCGAACGCCGCCCGGCCGCCCAGCGCGTCGGCGCCCACACCCAGGCCCAGACCGCGCTGCTGGCGCCCGGAGAGCAGACCACCGCCTTGCGCGGTGTGGTGGCCGAGTTGTTCCGCGACGAACCCACCCGCCGCCGCATCGCCGCGCTGCTGGCCGGGACCGACCTGCGCTACCCGACCGCGCCCGATGCGCACCCGCTGACCGGCTACTTCGCGCCCGAGCTCACCGTGACCACCACGGGCGGGGTGCGGCGGCTGGCGGAACTGGCCCGCACCGCGCGCCCACTGCTGCTGGACTTCACCGGCGGTGAACTGTCCACAATGGCCCGCCCGTGGGCGGATCGGGTGGACGCGGTGGCCGCACGGCACCCGGATCCGCCGGCGGCGGGGTTGCTGGTGCGCCCCGACGGTTACCTCGCCTGGGCCGGTTCCCGAGGACTCACCGACGCCTTGACCGAATGGTTCGGCGCACCCGATGTCACACCGTGCGGGGGTCGGTGCTGATCTGGGCGAGGTTGCGCAGGTCTTGCAGCGCCACTGACAGCATCGGCACGTCCAGTCGCCCGGCGCCGCGCAGTTCCTCCAGGGTTTCCCGGCACCGTCGCACCGGGCCCGCGTTGTCGAGCAACCAGTCCTCGACCAACTCCCCCGCGCCCACTCCTGGCACGAACCGCGACAGTGCCGCGCTGGTCAGTCGCCGCCGCTGGGCGAAAAGGTCGTCGCGCAGCGAGATCTTGGCCAGCAGCGCCCAATGCGACTCCGAGGGCAGCTCGACGATCTGCTCCTGCAACCAGTCCATCCGCAACCCCACGTCCAGCGCCGAATACACCGCCGCCACGAACCCCGCGTCGCGGCGGTCCCCGGCGATCTCCACCACGTCCAGCGACGCCGCCAGCGGGGCGAGCGCGGCGACGCGGCCGGCCAGCAGCCCCGGCACGCCGTGTTCGGTGAGCTCACCGGTGCGCCGCGCCACCGCGTCGGCTTGGGCACCGGCCAGCGCGGCGGGCAGCACCGGGGCGAGTTGGCGGATCTGCTTGCGGAAGTGCTCGACCTCCGCGGCGATGTCCACCGGGGGGCGCCGGTTGCGCAGGAACCACAACGTGCCCAGCTGGCAGAACCGTTGCAGGTCGTGGAACATCTCGGTGCGCACCGGGGGTGGGCAGTCGGCGCCGAGACCGTCCACTTCGGACCACAGGGCGTTGAGGCCGAAGATGTCGCGCACCGCGAGGTAGGCGCGCACCGCATCCGGCGCGCTGACCCCGGTGGTCTCCTCCAGGCGGTAGAAGAATCCGGTGCCGAGTCCCCACGACTACCGGCCGGACATCCGCCATCATCCAGCACGTCCTCGACATGCCAGCACCGGTCGTCGCCGAGGCTCTCGGCTACCACCACGTCACCACCACCAGACTCGCCAGCCAAGTGGGCACGACCTGGAGCCGTTACGCCCCAGGCGATCACACACCACCAGCTTCACGGCGAACTCGCGACAGTTGAATACGCGACCTCACCAGTCCGGGACCCCAGCAGCGCCCGCACGAACCGGGGGCGGCCGGCCAGGGTCGCTTCGACGTAGGGTCGGCTGAAGGTGAACCCGGCCTGCCACAGGTAGTGGTAGGCCGCGCGCACCAGCGCGGCCTGCCGCCACGGCAGTCCGGCGGTGAGCACCAGCCGGTTGAAACCGTCGCGTTCGGCGCGGCCGGTCCACATCGCCGCGAACGCGTCCTCCACCAGCCGCGCGGAGGTATCGGTGAGTTCGTCGAGATCGTGCAGCAGCCCGAAATCGTCGACGCGGGCCGCCGGGCGACCCGCCGGGTGGACCTCGTAGCTGCGGTGGTCGGCCACCCGCAGGCCCAGCCCGGCGAAGATCGGCAGCACCTCCTGCAGCAGTGGTGCGGCATCGGGCCAGCAGATCCGCAGCCGCACCCCGCCCAGCGGCTGGTTCGGCGCCCGGTACACCCGGCCCAGCCTCGACTGGTCCGGGTGGCCTTCCATGATCGCGATGTCCTCGACCGCCTGCGGCACCGGTGAGTCGTCCCGGTAGCCAGGGGGGAACGCCTGGCGGTAGGCGGCGGCGACCTGGCGGCCGGTGGCCGCGCCGAAGGCGGCCCGCAGCGATTCGGCCACCTCCCGATCCCACTGTTGATACTGCTGCGGGTCGGTTTGGGGCGGCCCGCCCGCCACGGATGCGCGTGGATGCATGGCGCCTCGCCTCCTCGGCCGCGACACCGAGCTGCGACATCGACCAGTCTCGCCCGCCCCGACCGCGGGCGGGTAGGGCAGTTGGACCGCTCACGGGCCCAGCGGGTCCAGGGCTTCGGCGATGGCGACCTGCACCGGATCCAGGGTGGTGGCGCCGTCGTCGATGTCCCACAGGCAGTTCTGCAGCACCCGCCCCAACGTCCAGCCCGCCGCGCGCTGCCGGTCCAGGCCCAGGGTTTCGACCAGCACCGCGAACCGACGCCGCACGGCGGCGGCGATGTCGCCGGTGGCGACGATGTCGTCCCACCGGTTGTCCAAGGCGGGCAGCAGTTCGAACCCGGGGTCACCGGCCAACGGCTGCGGGTCGATGGCCAGCCACGGTTCCCGCTGCGCGGCCAGCACGTTGTCGTAGTGCAGGTCCCAGTGCAGCAACCGGTCGCCGGGCTCGTCGAGCAGATCGGTGACCGCGCCCGCGCAGCGGCGCAGCAGCCGCCGCTGCCCCGGATCGGGCAGCCGCGCGCACGCGCCGTCGAGTTGGGTGAGCATCGCGGCGGCGATGTCGGCCAGCCGCCGCAGCCCAGTGGGTGCGGGCAGCGCGCTCAGCCTCGCCAGGAGTTCGGACAGCAGCCGCAGCGCCGCGAGATCATCGTCGATGCTCGACAGCGAGCGCGGCCGCAGGCGTTCCAGCAGCATGCTCCCGGAGGCAGGCTCGTGCTCCAGCAGCCGCACCGCGCCCCGCCCGGCCCAGGCCCGCAACCCCACCGGTTCCCCGACGGTGTCCTCGGTGACCGGTTGCAGCTTCAACACCGCGGGCGTGCCGTCGGCGCGCAGCACCGGCAGCACCAACGCCACCATGCCGTGCCGGGGCGCCCCATCGGGCCGCAGATCCCACGCGGCCATCCGCTGCCCGGCCAGCTCGGGCAGCGTGGCGATCCACTCCGATGAACCGAAGACCTTGCGGTGGGTGGCCGCCAATTCGGCCGGAACCACCATGGAAAACGACATCAACCACTCCTTCGTCACGAACGAACCGAGCAACGAAGCATCAGTGGGCGGGCCACGCGAACGTCAAAGCACGACAACCACCCTAGCGACCACCCCGAGTACACGACCCGCTCGCCGACCGGGTGGCTGCGCGCCCAGGGGCGTGGCTCTAGTGGCCGGTCCAGTTGTGCGGGGTCTTGTCGAGGAAGGCGCGCACGCCGTGGCGGAAGTCGTCGCTACCGAACACCGCGCGCACCAGGTCGTCGCCGTCGGGCAGGTTCGCCAACCGCAGCCTGCGCACCGCCTCCTTGGACGCCCACATCGTCAGCGGCGCGTGCTGCACCAGCCGCTGCACCACACCCGCCACCGTCGCGTCCAGCTCGTCGACCTCGCACAGTTCCGCGACGAACCCGGCCGCGTGCGCCTCCTGCGCGCTGAACAGCCGGGCCCGCAGCAGCATGTCCTTCGCGCGGGCGGGCCCCAGGTGGAACACCAGCAGCGAATAGGTGTTCATCGCCAGGCAGTTGCCCAGCGTGCGCGCCACCGGCACCCCGAAGCGTCCGGTCACAGTGGACACCCGGATGTCGCAGGCCGCCGCCAACGCGATCCCCGCGCCCACGCAGTACCCGGAGATCGCCGCCACGGTGGGAACCTTGGTGGTCTCCAACCGCTCCAGCACGGCCTCGATCTTCTGCTCGTAGGCGACCCCGTCGTCGCCGCTGGTGAAATCGGCGAACTGGGCGATGTCGGTTCCGGCCACGAACGCGTCGTTCCCGGCGCCGCGCAACACCATCACCCGGATGTCGTCGTCGGCTTCGGCCGCCTCGCACGCCGCGACCAGCCCGTCGTACATCTGCCAGCTCATCGCGTTGCGCTGCGCCG
Source organism: Saccharopolyspora antiqui (assembly GCF_052246905.1). Lineage (NCBI taxonomy): Bacteria > Bacillati > Actinomycetota > Actinomycetes > Pseudonocardiales > Pseudonocardiaceae > Saccharopolyspora > Saccharopolyspora antiqui. The sequence continues at coordinate 92,167 of NZ_JBQQBO010000004.1, read as the reverse complement.
GCCGGTTGAACGTCACCTGCAGCACGGCGCCGTCGCGGGTGACCAACAGTTCGTCAGACATGGTCCTTCTCCTCGGTGCGGGATGCCTCCGGGGTCGCCTTCCGGAGGGCGCGGACGCGGCGGGTGAGCACCGGGCCTGCCAGCAGCACCAACGCCAGCGCCAGGATCACCACCGCGATGGGTTTGGTCAAAACCAGCCACAGGTTGCCGTCCAGCAGCGCCGAGGACTGCACCAGTGCCTTCTCGAACAGCGCCCCGATGACCACCCCGACCACCAGCGGAGCCATCGGCAGGTCGAAGCGCTTCATGCCGTAGCCGATGATCCCGAAGATCAGCACCAGCCACACGCTGAAGAAGTTGTTGTCGATGGCGTAGGCGCCCACGAAGCTGGTGAACAGGATCAGCGGATACAGGTAGGCGTAGGGGATGCGCAGCAGCTGCGCGAACACCGGCGCCAACGGCAGGTTGAGCACCAGCAGGATCACGTTGCCGATGAAGAACGACACCAGCAGGCCCCACACCAGTTCCGGCTGTTCGGCGAACAGCAGCGGCCCCGGCTGCACCCCGTAGATCGTCAACGCGCCCAGCAGCACCGCCGTGGTGGCGCCGCCGGGGATGCCCAGCGTCAGCGTCGGGATGAAGTTGGCGTTGGCGGCGGCGTTGTTGGCGCTCTCCGGTGCCGCCACGCCCTGGATCGCGCCGTGCCCGAACTGGGCGGCGTTGCGGGACAGGCGTTTCTCCAGCCCATAGGCCAGGAACGACGCCAGCGTCGAACCCGCGCCGGGCAGCGTGCCCAGCAGGAACCCGATGACGCTGCCGCGCCCGATGGCCCCGGCGGAGTCGCGGATGTCGCGGCGGCGGATCACCAGATCCCGGAACCGGGCGCGGATCGGCGTGGCCGCACCCACCCGGATCTGGTACAGCACCTCGCCGACGGCGAACAGGCCGATGACGACCTCGATGTAGGGGATGCCGGAGAGCAGGTTGATGTTGCCGAAGGTGTAGCGGGCCTCGCCGGTGCCCGCGTCGATGCCCACGCACGCCAACAGCACCCCGGCGCAGGCCATCGCCGCCGCCCGCAGCTTCGACCCGGTCGAGAGCACCACCATCGTCACCAGCGCCAGCACCATCACCGCCAGGTTCTCCGGCGGCCCGAACCGCAGCGCGAACGCCGCGAACGGCGGTGCCAGCGCGGCCAGCAGGATCAGCGAGAGGATCGCGGCGGCGAACGAGCCGATCGCCGCGATCGCCAGCGCCGCCCCCGCCCGGCCCTGCCGCGCCATCTGGTAACCGTCCAAAGTGGTCACCACGCTGGCCGCTTCGCCCGGGGTGGACAGCAGCACCGAGGTGATCGTGCCGCCGTACTGCGAACCGTAGTAGATGCCGGCCAGCATGATCAGCGCCGTCACCGGTTCCACGGTCAGCGTCAACGGGATCAGGATCGCCACTCCTGTGCTGGAGCCCAGACCGGGCAGCAACCCGATCACGGTGCCCAGCACCACCCCGACGAAGCACCACAGCAGGTTCGTCGGGGTCAACGCCGTCGATAAGCCCAACAACAGGTTGTCGATCACGTGCGCCTCCGCCGGTTGAGAGGGTGCGCGGCTGACAGGATGGCGGTACTCGGCGGGCGCGGACGTCGCGTGGTGTGCATCGCCATCCCGCCTAGAACCCGAACACGCCGGTGGGCAGCGGTACCCGCAGCACCACCGCGAAGATCACGTACATGCCCGCCGCCGAGATCGCCGACAACGCCAACGCGGGCAGCACGCGGCGGCGCTCCAGCCACGTGGAGATCACCAGCACCAGCAGCCCGAACGCGGTGACCATGCCCACCACCGGCACCACCAGCAGCGCGACCGGCAGCAGCACGATCACCCGCCGCAGAATCCACTTGCGCTGCGCTGGGCTGCGCCCGAAATCATCGGTGCCCTGCTCGGTGTCGGTCTGGCCGGTGTCGGTCTGGCCGGGTCGCCGCAGCTGTTCGACCAGCAGCAGCGCGGCGAGCACCGCCAGCAGCCCACCGGCGGCCAGCGGCAGGAAACCCGGCCCGATCCGCGATTCCGGCAGCATCACGCCATAGCCGAGGGCGCTGATCGCGAAACCCGCGCCCACCAGGGTCAACCCGGCGAAGAGCACCACCTGGCCCAACCGCTGATCCCTCATCGCCGCACCACCTGCGCCAGCAGTTTCTCGCTGTCCTGCAAATACGCCCCGAACTCCGCCCCGAAGGCCATCCGCGGCTGCAGGTACTCCGACTCGATGTACTCGGTGTAGGCGGGGGAGGCGGCGAAGCGGCGGGCCAGCCCGATCCAGTACTCGGTGGCCTGCGGGTTGAGCCCGCCCGGCGCGATCATCCCGCGGAACTGCGCGAAGGTCACCGGCACGCCCTGCTCCACCGAGGTCGCGATCCCGGCCAGCTCCGGATAGGTGTAGCGCCGGTCGGCGAAGACGCACAACGCCTTGAGCTGCCCGGCCCGCAACTGCCCGATGACCTCGCTGGGGTTCAGCGACGCCAGCTCCACCTGTCCGCCCAGCACCGCGGCGACGGCCTCCCCGCCGCCTTCGTAGGGGACGGTGTCGACATCGGCGCCCGCCACCCGTTCCAGCTGGGAGAACACCACGGCATCCGGGCCGACCGCGCCGGAGATGGCGGCCAGCACCCGCCGCTTGCGGCTTTGCGCCACCGCGTCGGCGCAGCTGGTGATCGCCGAATCCGGTCGCGCCACCAGCAGCGTGTAGTCCTCGCCGACCTTCATGATCGGGGTGAAACTGCGGTGCGAGAACGCCACGTCCACGCTCAGCGGCAGCGACAGCAGCGACGTCTCGGTGGCCAGCAGGTAGTTCGGGGATCCGGCCTTGGCCAGGAAGTAGGAATAGCCCACCGCGCCCTGCCCGCCCTCCCGGTTGTCGACGGTGATCCGCAGATCCGGCTGCACCGACACCAATCCGTCGGCCATCGCGCGCCCGGCTATGTCGCTGCCGCCACCGGCGGCGAAGGGCACCACCATCGTCACGTTCCCCACCGGCCGAGGCCCGCCGGTACCGGCCGAGTCCTGCCCGGCGCTGCCGGTGCCGCACGCACCCGCCAGCGCCGCCGCGCACACCGCGGCCAGCACGCCGCGAGCAAGGGACAACGCGCGCATCGCTCCTCCTTGAGCTGCGTCGCGGAAAAGATGAACAAAGAGGGTTCGCGCGGGCCGGGGCCGCCAGCACCCCGGGACCGCGCCAAGCGCCGCTACTGGCCGCTGCCGAAGGTCCCCGACTGGCGCAGCCGGTCGAGTTCGGCGGGCGGTATCCCGGCCTCGGCGAGCACTTCGGCGGTGTGCGCGCCCAAACCCGGACCGGCGGCGTCGCGGCGTGTCGGGGTCGCCGACATCCGCATCGGCGAGCCGATCTGGCGGACCTCGCCGAGTTCGGGATGCGGTGCGTTCCAGAAGAACTCCCGCTGCCCGAGGTGCTCGTCGGTGAACACCTGGTCCATGGTGGCGATCGGCGCGCACGGCACCCCCGCCTCGGTCAGCGCCGCCACGATGTCGGCGGTGGTGCGGGTCGTGGTGGCCACCTCGATCGCCGGGATGAGGCTGTCGCGGTGCTGGTAGCGGTCGTAGGAGTTGGTGTAGCGGTCGTCGTCGAGCAGTTCGGCCAGGCCGAGGGCGTGGCAGAACGCCGGCCACGTCTTGGTGGTGGTGGCCCCCACGGTCACCCAGCCGTCCTTGCTGCGCACCGCCTGGTAGGGGGCGCTGTTCTGGTGCGCCGAACCGTGCGCGCGGCCGACCTCGCCGGTGGCGAAGTAGTTCCCGGCCTCCCACACCGCGAACGACACGCCCGCCTCGTACAGCGACACGTCGACGTGCTGGCCTTCGCCGGTGTGCTCGCGGGCGCGCAGCGCGGCCATCGCGCCCATCGCCGCGTACAACCCGCACACCAGGTCGCACATCGGGACCCCGACCTTGGTGGGCTCGCCGCCGGGGCTGCCGGTGATGCTCATCAGTCCGGCGCGGGCCTGCGCCATGATGTCCAGGCCCGGTTGGGCGGCCAGCGGCCCGTCCTGGCCCCATCCCGAGGCCGAGACGTACACCAGCCGGGGGTTGCGGGCGTGCACGCTGTCGTAGCCGAAGCCCAGTGCGGACAGCGCCCCCGGCCGCAGGTTCTCCACCAGCACGTCGGCGGTCGCCAGCAGGGTGTCGAGCAGGTGTTTGCCCTCGTCGGTCTTCAGGTCCAGTGCCACCGAGCGTTTGTTGCGGTTGAGCCGGACGAAGGGGGAGCTGTGTCCGTGCAGGAAGGGTCCGCTCTGGCGGACCGGGTCACCTCCGGCGGGGTTTTCGACCTTGATCACATCGGCGCCGAGGTCGGCTAGTTGCATCGTCGCGAACGGCGCGGCCATGAACGCGCCGATCTCCACCACGCGCACCCCGCGCAACGGGGCCTGGGCGGTAGCAGGTGAGGAAGTCATGCGCGGCTCCAAGAAATCCGGGACAAAACCGGATACCGTGATCGGCATCACCTGACTTTTGTCTACAGCAGGCAGGATGAAGCTGACAAGCTTACCCGTCGAGGTTGCTCCATGCGGACCAGTGCGCCGCCGCTGACACGCGAAGCGCCTCCGGCGCCGGCCCCGGAAGGAGACACTGCTGGTCGTGACCGGATCCGTTGAAGACAGCCCCACCGCTCACACCCGCGCCCCGAGCATCATCAGCCCACCGAGCCTGGTGGAACTGGCCGCCGCGACACTGCGCCGCATGATCATCGGCGGCGAACTGCTCTGCGGGCAGCGCGTCGTGGAGAACCGGCTGACCCACGAACTGGGCATCAGCCGCCCGCCGCTGCGCGAAGCGCTGCGGGTGCTCGAACGCGAAGGCCTGGTGCGCCAGGTCCCCCGCAAGGGCGTGATCGTGACCCCGCTGACGCTGCACGACATCTACGAGATCTGCACCCTGCGCGCCGAATTCGAGCGGCTGGCGGTGCGGCTGGGCGTGCCGGTCACCGAACCCACCCGGCTGCGCCGCTGCGAGCTGGCGCTGCGGCGGATGGGCGAGGCCATCGAGGCCGGTGACGAACCCGGCTACCGGGAATGCTCCTTCGAGTTCCACCTGTCGGTGGTCGGCCTGTCCGGGCACCAGCGCCTCGAAGAGGCCTACCGGTCGCTGCAACTGCAGGTCCTGCTGTCCATGGCGCTCAACCGGCAGGCCCGCCGGGACCGGGAAAGCCTCGCCGGTGACCTGGCCCGCCACCAGCGGCTGCTTTCGATCATCGAAGGCGGTGACCCCGACGCCGTGCTCGCCGAGCTCGCCGTGCACGGCGACCGCACCTTCCTGGACGGCATCGAGGACAAAGTGGACGGACACACCGAGGCGGCGCTGCAGTGGCTGCGGCGACAACGCGAGACACCGGAGGACAAGTGACCGCAGCGCAGTCGTTCACCCTGGCCATCGACGGCATCAGCCCGCAGATCGACCCGGCGGCCTTCGTCGCCCACGGCGCCGCGCTCATCGGCCGCGTGCGCCTGGCCGCCGGTGCCAGCATCTGGTACAACACCGTGCTGCGCGGCGACCAGGAGAACATCAGCGTCGGCACCGACAGCAACATCCAGGACGGTTGCGTCGTGCACGCCGACCCCGGTTTCCCCGCCGACATCCACACCGGGGTCACCGTCGGCCACAAAGCCGTGCTGCACGGCTGCACCGTGGAAGACCACTGCCTGATCGGCATGGGCGCGGTGGTCCTCAACGGCGCACGCATCGGCACCGGATCCCTGATCGCCGCCGGCGCCGTGGTCCTGGAAGGCACCGAGATCCCACCGGGCTCGATGGTCGCCGGAACCCCCGGCAAAGTTCGCCGCGAACTGACCCCGCAGGAGCAGGACCGCCTGAAGCTCGCCGCCGAAGGCTACGTGACCATGGCCGCCAAACACCGCCAAGCACAACGCTGAGCACGCCTAGCGGGGCAGCGCCGCGACCACCACGGTGGCATCGAGCTCATCGCAGGTCACCACGCGTGGCAGCAGCCCCGCAGCGGCCAACAACTCGCGGCTGGACGACGCCTGCGCACGGCTGGTCTCCACCAGCAGATGCCCGCCCGGCGCCAGCCACCCCGCCGCGCCCGCGGCCACCCGCCGCTGGATGTCCAGCCCGTCCGCGCCGCCATCCAGCGCCACCCGCGGCTCGTGCAGCCGGGCCTCCGGGGGCATCAGCCCCACCTCACCGCTGGGCACGTACGGGGCGTTGACCGCCAAGATCTCCACCCGCCCCCGCAACCCTCCTGGGAGGGGCCGGTAGAGGTCGCCTTCGACGACCCGACCGGCAGCGGCGATGTTGCGGCGCGCGCAGCGCACCGCGCGGGGATCCACATCCGCGGCCCACAACCGCACCCCGGAGAGGGTGGCGGCCAGTGCGGCGCCGACGGCTCCCGAACCGCAGCACAGGTCCACCACGACCGCCCGCGGCCCGGCGAGCGCGGCGGCCTGGCGGACCAGGAACTCGGTGCGGCGGCGCGGCACGAACACCCCCGATGCCACCGCGATCCGCAGCCCGCAGAACTCGGCCCAACCGAGCACCTGCTCCAAGGGCAGACCGCCGATGCGCCGCTGGAGCAGCTCGGCGAGCTCGACCGGGTCCCGCGCGGCGTCGATGAGCAACCGCGCCTCGTCTTCGGCGAAAACACAACCCGCGTCCCGAAGTCTCGTGACGACGGCAGCCAGCGGGGTGGGATGAGAGGTGGAAATGGGAGTGCCTTTCGGTGCCAGCGAGCGCCCTCCCGCATCACCGACGCGGATCACGGCCGTAAGAGGGGAGCACCCGACCTGCTGAAGCGGTAATGGGTCTCACCTCCTTCGGTCGTACGCGTTGGCGGCAACACTACCCGGACCGCAGGCGCGCGCCCCGCCCGGTGCGGTGGAGGTGGCGGCCACCTCGGCTGAGTACCTCCATCGGCCGAGCAAGTCGGTATCCGCGCCCTCGGGGAAGCGGTGCACAGGACCGTGTGGCTGCGGAGGTCGAAAGCCTGGAACACAACTGGTGCCGTGGCCGGGTGGCCACGGCACCAGTTGGAGGTTGCGCGGATCGGCGCGGGTGACGGCTGGCGCTCGTGGGCGGTTGTTCCGGTGCGAACCGGGATTTCCACTCACGACCACGTCCCGCCGGGCCCCGCCCTGCGCGCCCTCGTCTTACCAGCAAGTCCCAGGCATCGGGCCCCCGGTTGTTGGTTGCCCCGGTGCCCGCCACTGCGGACACCTCCGGACCGATGCCTCGACCACGCCCGGCCAGCAGGCCGGGCAGGGGTGGGAACCGACGTTCGTCGGCCCCCCGTTACGCGGTGCGCTCGGCGTTGGCGCTGGACTGCGGGTGCCGCATCACCATGCGGGCCCGCTGCATCTCGCGGGACACGCTGCCCAGCCAGCGAACCAGACCTGCCATCGGGGCATCCTCCACTACATCGAGGGAATGAATCGACGGTGCTCCGTCCCGTTGTCAATACCCGGCTTGCGACAACCAGCGCGAACCGGGCGGAAAGAACCCGTCTCACCCGCCATGTCGCCGCAGGTAGTCCCCGTGTTTCCAGCACTACATAACGTGTTGATAACAACGTATCGGCTGGCGTGCTCACCGGTCAAAAAGCGCAGCGCACACACCCGGATGGCCGCCGAGCGCGTGGGCCGGACAGCCGCATCAACCGGGGTGAGAACCCACGGTGTCGCGCAGCTCACCGGCCATCGCCATATCCGACTGGCGCGCGCAGTGCGCACAGCAGAAGAACCGGCCGCTGGCCTCCACACCATGCCCGAGGATCCGACACCCGCAGTGCTCGCACTGCGGCGCCAAACGCTGCACGGCGCATTCGAAGCAGTCGAAGGTGTGCACCCCACCGCCCATGGTGCGCACCTCGAAGGTCATCCAGTAGTCGTTGCCGCAGACTTCGCACGTCGCCATGATCTTGCCTTTCCGCGGGAATTTGGCCAGACACCCGCAGCATGCGGCCGCACGCATGGGTCAGCAACCGCGCCGAAAAGGACCCCCCATCACCCGCACCGCCGCTGCCCACCCGAGGCCCGGTTGTGCCAGCATGATCACGATCACGCCGAGGAATCGGGGGACCAGCCATGCACGACGACCGCCGCATCGTCGAACAGCGCCTCGACCGAGTGCTCGCCGAACGCCTGCGCCCCGCCCAATACGCCGACGCAGTGCCCTGCGACGTCGCCGTCTGGCACGCCCCCGGCGAACCGGTGCCCGCCGCCGAAGCACTGCGCGCCGACTACACGCCCACCGCCGTCGGCCAAGCATGGGGCCCGGCATGGGGCACCAGCTGGTTCCGGCTGTCCGCGACCGTGCCCGAGCACTGGGACGGGCGGACCGTGGAAGTCGTCGTCGACCTCGGCTTCGACGACGACCGCCCCGGATTCCAATGCGAAGGCCTCGCCTACACCGCCGACGGCACCCCGATCAAAGGACTGCACCCCCGCAACACCCACCTGCCCGTCGGACGCAACTCCGCCGGACGCACCCGCAGCTGGTACGTCGAAGCCGCCGCCAACCCGATCATCCTCGGCCCCCACGGCTTCCAACCCACCGAACTCGGCACCAAACCCACCACCAAAACCCCACCCCTGTACCACCTGCGCCGCGCCGAACTCGCCGTCCTCGACGAACCGGTGTGGCAACTCATCCAGGACACCGAAGTCCTCGACCAGCTCATGCGGCAACTGCCCGTGGACTCCCCGCGCCGCCACGACATCCTGCGCGCACTGGAACGCATGCTCGACCGCCTCGACCTGCACGACATCTCCGCCACCGCGCCCGCCGCCCGCACCGAACTCGCCGACACCCTCGCCAAGCCCGCCCACCCCAGCGCGCACGTGATCTCCGCCGTCGGCCACGCCCACATCGACTCCGCCTGGCTGTGGCCGCTACGCGAAACCGTCCGCAAGGTCGCCCGCACCGTCGCCAACGTCACCGCCCTGATGGCCGAGCACCCCGACTTCCACTTCGCCATGTCGCAAGCCCAACAACTGGACTGGATCAAACAGCACCACCGGCAGCTGTTCGACCGGGTGCGCACCTTCGTGCACACCGGACAGTTCGTGCCGGTCGGCGGGATGTGGGTGGAAGCCGACACCAACATGCCCGGCGGCGAGGCCATGGCCCGCCAATTCGTCCACGGCAAACGCTTCTACCTGGAAGAATTCGGCATCGAAACCCGCGAGGTGTGGCTCCCGGACTCCTTCGGCTACAGTGCCGCGCTACCGCAGCTGGTCGCCCTGTCCGGGTCCCGCTGGTTCCTGACCCAGAAGATCTCCTGGAACCAGACCAACCGGTTCCCGCACCACACCTTCTGGTGGGAAGGCATCGACGGCACCCGGGTGTTCACCCACTTCCCGCCCGCCGACACCTACAACTCCGAGATCACCGGCGCCGAACTCGCCCACGCCGCCCGCAACTTCGCCGAACACGGCTACGCCACCCGATCCCTGCTGCCCTTCGGGCACGGCGACGGCGGGGGAGGACCCACCCGCGAAATGCTCGCCCGCGCCTACCGCACCGCCGACCTGGAAGGCTCCCCACGCGTCCAACTGGACACCCCCGCGGAATTCTTCACCGCCGCCGAAGCCGACCACAGCGGCCCAGCGGTGTGGTCCGGCGAGCTGTATCTGGAGATGCACCGCGGCACCTACACCTCGCAGGCCAAGACCAAACAGGGCAACCGCCGAAGCGAACACCTGCTGCGCGAGGCCGAACTGTGGTGCGCCACCGCCACCATCGCCACCGGCCGCGACTACCCCCACCAGGCGCTGGACCGGCTGTGGAAGCAGGTGCTGCTGCACCAGTTCCACGACATCCTGCCGGGCTCGTCCATCGCATGGGTGCACCGCGAAGCCGAAGCCGCCTACGCCCGCATCGCCACCGAAGCCGAGGCGATCACCAGCCGCGCCCTGCACGCCCTCGCCGGCGAGCCCGCCCGGCCGCTGACCTTCAACGCCGCCCCGCACGCCCGCCACGGCATCCCCGCACTGGGCGCGGCCGCGGCCAGCGACACCACCGCACCCACCGCCACCCGCCACCCCGACGGCACCATCACCCTCGACAACGGGCTGCTGCGCGTCACCATCGACCAACGCGGCCTGCTCACCTCGATCTACGACCACGCCGCCGACCGCGAAGCACTGGGCGCGCCGGGCAACCTGCTGCAACTGCACGCCGACCACCCCAACGCCTGGGACGCCTGGGACCTCGACGCCTTCTACCGCCACCACGTCCACGACCTCACCGACGTCGAGGAGGTGAGCATCCACGAACACACCGTCCGCATCCGCCGCGGCTTCGGCCACTCCAGCGTGGTGCAGCACATCAGCCTCGCCGCCGAATCCCGGCGCGTGGACATCGACACCGACATCGACTGGCACGAAACCGAGAAACTGCTCAAGGTCGCCTTCCCACTGGACGTGCACGCCGACCGCTGTGCCGCCGAAACCCAGTTCGGGCACGTCATGCGCCCCACCCACACCAACACCTCGTGGGACGCCGCCAAGTTCGAGATCTGCGCGCACCGCTTCCTGCACGTCGGCGAACCCGGCTACGGCCACGCCCTGGTCAACGACGCCACCTACGGCCACGACGTCACCCGCCACACCCGCCCCGACGGCGGCACCACCACGACCGTGCGGCTGTCGCTGCTGCGCGCACCCCGCTTCCCCGACCCGGACACCGACCACGGCCACCACCGGCTGCGCTACGCCCTGATCGCCGGAGCCGACATCGGCGACGCCGTCCGCGAGGGCTACCGCATCAACCTGCCCGAACGCACCATCAGCGGATCACGGCCGGTCACGCCGCTTCTCGCCGTCGACAACCCCGCGGTGGTCGTCGAAGCGGTCAAACTCGCCGACGACCGCAGCGGCGACCTCGTCGTGCGCCTGTACGAATCCCGCGGCGGGCGGGCACAGGCCCGACTGAGCATCTCCTTCCCGGCGACCTCGGTGACCCGCACCGACCTGCTCGAACGCGCCCTGGCCGAACCGGACGCCACCACCGACGCACTGGATGTGCGGCTGCGCCCCTTCGAGATCCGCACCCTGCGTTTCGCCCGCCCGCCCCGGTGAGCCCACACTGATGCGAATGCAGCTGCCCGACGACGCGATCCGCTACGCAGACGGCGAGCCCCACGCGGTGCTCGCCGCCGACGCCGGACTGACCGCGATCCCCACCACGCTGCCGCGGCAGCTGCGGCACATCGACCTCGACGGCAACGCCATCACCGCACTGCCCGCGACCACCACCACCCTGCCCCGACTGCACACCCTGCTGCTCTACAACAACGAACTCACCAGCCTGCCAACAGAATTCGGTCCCGCACTGCGGCATTTCAGCGTCGGCCGCAACCACCTCACCGCATTGCCCGACGCGCTGTGGCAGACCACCACCCTGCACACCCTCAACCTCGCCGAGAACGAGCTCACCGAACTGCCCGACGCGGTGCGCGCACTCGCCGCGCTGCGGATGCTCGACCTCGGCCACAACCAGCTGCGCGACATCCCCGCCGCCATCGGTGACCTGCCCCAGCTCACCGACTACCTGTACCTCAGCGACAACCAGCTGCGCAGCATCCCCGCCGCGCTGGGCAACCTCGACCGCCTGGACTACCTCAACCTCACCGACAACCGGCTCACCGAACTGCCCGCCACCCTCGGCGGCATGAGCGCCCTGCGCGAGCTGCGGCTGTACCGCAACGCCCTCACCGCACTGCCGCACACCCTCGGGCAGCTGCACCGGCTGCGGGAACTGCACGCCCAAGACAACCGGCTCACCGAACTGCCCGAATCGCTTTCCGGGCTGCGGGAGCTGCGGCACCTCGACCTGCGCAACAACCCGCTGCGACGCCTCCCGGACGCCGTCGCGGCACTGACCGAACTGACCCACCTCGACCTGCGCGCCACCGCGTTGCGCGAGCTGCCCGAAGGCCTGCGGTCCCTGCCGCGGCTGACCAAGCTCGACCTGCGCTGGACGAAACTCGACCACCACCCCGACTGGCTCACCGACCTGCGCCACCGAGGCTGCGCCGTGCTGCTCTGACACCACCAGCGACCGGGCCGCAACAACCGCTTGCGACCTCCAGTCGGCGCGGGTGCGCCACCGGGGTCAGCACAGGAGTCGTTGCCAGGTGGATTGGTCCACCACGCCTGTGGTGGCGAGGCCGGTCGCGGCCTGGAATTCCCGCACCACCGCGATCATCCGGTCGGCGAACCGCGAGTCGGGGTTGAGGTACCGGCCGTGCGAGGTCAACAGCACCTGCGCGGCCCGCACCGCCTCGCCGGTGGCGCCCGAACCGAGCACCGGCGCCAGGCCCGCCCAACCCAAGCCGCCGAACATCCCCGGTTCGGGCAGCCGCGTGGCGTAGCACGGCGTGCCCGCCGCGCCCCGCGCGGCGGCCAGCTGGCATGCCGTGGCCTGCGTCAGTTCGCCGAAGATGCCGTCCACCGGCAGCAGCGCGCCCTGCGCCCGCAGCAGCAGTTGCAGCGCGGTCACCGCCGGTCCCGCCACACCCGGCCGCAGCAGCGGCCAGGTCCCCGGATGCGTCACGGTCTTGCCGGTGGCCGCGCCGACCGCCTCCCGCAGTTCCGGTAATCGGCCGTAGAGCACCTCGCCCGGGCATTCGGTGGCCATGAAGTCGCGATGCCCGTAGATCTCGCCGGGCTCGATGCCGTACTGCGCCACCATGTAGGTGCACAGCTCCACCAACGACGCCCACAACGCCTCCGGCACCGCGGCTTCGGTGTAGAGGCCCTCGTTCTCGATGCCCAGCGACACCGAGTTCTGCGCGCCCGCGTGCGCGCCCACCACGTGCTGATCGCCGGCGGTCAACGCGGCCAGGCTCTCGTGGCGGCCTTCGGTCAGCCAACCGCCGCGGGAGTTGGTGAAGTTCTGCCCGGTGTCGATCCAGCCGTTGGAATCCATGTGGAAGTTCTGGATCTGCCGGGACAGCTCGAACGCGTGCTGCCGCGAGGTGTCGTCGCTGTTGGCGGTCGCCGTGTGGTGCACGATGATCCGCACCGGTTCGCTGTCGAGCACGGTCACCGGAGAACTGGGGTCGCGGGCCTGCCAATCCGCTGTCGAGGCGATCTCCGGCGCGGCCTTCGCCCGCCGCGCCACCGCCGGTATTGCGCCCACCCCGACCGCCGTGACCGCCAGCCCACCGGCCAGCAACGCCCGCCGAGCCACTCGCACACCACGCAGCACCATAACCACTCCCAAAACGGACGAACGATCATGATCTGGGCCGAGCCTAGGAATCGAAACGGTACGCAGCAGCCCCCGGCGAGGAGAATTCCTGGCGACAATCCGCCAACATCCGGTCAATCAATCACCGCCCCACGCGGGGATGGCACGATCACTTTTCGATCAGCCGCCGTCATCACCGAACCGTCGCCGCGTCCCCTGTCTGTCACCAACACCCACCGCGGACAACGGGAGTGCGACAGATGGACCGGTTCGTCCAGTTCCTGCGCCGCCAGCTCGACATCGACCTGGAACTGCTGCGCCTGGCCCGCGAAGACGCCGAAACCGGCGCCGGCCGCGCCTGCCTGATCACCCCGATCCGCGGCTTCCGCGAATGCGAACTCAAAACCCGCCTGCTCGCCGCCCACCACCACTGCGGCAGCGGCGGCGGCCCCTGCGACACGCTGGGGGAGAGCTACCCGCCCGAAGACGAACGCGGCTGCCCCACCCGGGCCCTGCTCGGCCTGCCCTACGCCGACCGCCCCGGCTACGCCTCCCGCTGGCGCCCCTGACCCGCACCGAAGCCCCCCGGTGCTGGCAGTGCCGCGAATTACACAGCCAAAACTGAACAGTCTGAACTGAAGATCTTAGGACGAACGCCACCGCATCATCGAGACGATGGCCCTGCTCGAACGCCTCACCCACCTGTGATCCCCGCACACACCCACCGCACCCCAGCCGCACCGGAGGGCTTCAACCGCAAACTCATCGCCCCGATGATCCTGGGTTCAGTCCTCAACCCGGTGAACTCCTCCATGATCGCGGTGTCCCTGATCCCCATCGGCGCAGCCTTCGGCGCGCCACCATCCCAAACCGCCTGGCTGATCTCCGCGCTCTACCTCGCCACCCTGGCCCCAACACTGGGCGCACTGATCTTCGCCCGAGTACTGCTCGGACTGGGCACCTGCGCCGGATACCCCGCCGCGATGTTCCTCATCCGCAGCGAATCCCAACGCACCGGCCGCGACAGCCCCAACACAGTCCTCACCGCACTGTCGGTCGCCAGCCAAACCATCTCCGTCATCGGCCCCACCCTCGGCGGACTGCTCATCGGCCTCGGCGGCTGGCGCACACCTTCTCCGTCGACATCCCGCTATCACTGGCCTGCCTCATCCTCGGCGCCGACACCACCGGCCTGCACCACCTGGCCACGTTCATGATCGCCAGCGCCGCACTGTTCCTCACCGTCACCCTGCTGGACCGATCCCTGCGCCGAATCGGCACCAAACCCCACCCCGACAGATTGGCCACCCCCCATGACAGCGGGTGGCGGTTTCCCGCCACAGCGCCACCCGCCCCCCCCCCCCACCGGCGATTTCGCGCGAAATCGCCAAAACCCAGGCCCCGCACCAACGAGCACAGGGTCCTTCGACCCTGGTCGCCACCCCCACACCCCAACCGACCATGGGCGGCAACACACCAAGACAGGGGAGGGGGCCCCGATGCGCGCACTGGTGGTCTACGAATCAACGCCCGGCAACACCGAAACCATCGCCGAACACATCGCAGCCGGACTCGCCCGCTGGATGGAGGTCGACCTCGCCGAGGTCACCAGCGCCCCCACCTGCATCGGCGAGCACGCCGGACTACTCGTCGTCGGCGGCCCGACCAGCGCCTTCGACCCCAACCACCCCGCAACCGAACACGGGCTGCGCAACTGGCTCAACACCATCCACAAAGGACTCAACCCGGTGCACGCCGCCACCTTCGACACCCGCACCGAGAACACCCCCGGCCTGGCCACCCACACCGCCGAAAAACACCTCCGCCGAGCCGGCTTCCACATCATCACCGAACCCGCCAACAGCTTCTACCTCGACACCACCGGCACACCCCGCCCAGCAGAACCACAACGCGCCGGACGCTGGGCCGAACACCTCGCCGCCAAACTCGCCACCACCGCCCACCACCCCCGATAACCCACAACACACCCCGCCGCCTCAACCCCCGACCGGCACCAACACCTCAACCGTGCCCGCCGCACCATCCACCCGCACCCGATCACCACTGCGCAACCGCGCCGTCGCATTCCCACACCCGACCACCGCCGGAATCCCCAACTCCCGAGCCACGATCGCCGCATGCGACAACGGCGCACCCACATCCGTCACCACCGCCGCCACCCTCGGGAACAACGGCGTCCACCCCACGTTCGTCACCGTCGTCACCAAAACCTCCCCAGCCCGCAACGCATCACCCTCCGCCACCGACCCCAACACCCGCACCACGCCCTCCACGACACCAGCCGCACCCGCGAACCCGCGCACCGAACCCGACACCGGCGCCAACCGAGTCGACTCATCGAACACATCGAAACGACGATCCGCCCGCGCCGCCCACCGCAGCGGATCGAAACGCCCCCGGATCAACGTCGGATACGGCCCCAACGCCACACACGCCTGATACGCCCGCCGCCGATCCGCCACCGCCACCAACGGCTCCCGCGACCCGCCCAACACCGCCAAAACCTCCTCGATCCGCAAGAAGAACACATCCCCACCACATCCGATCAACTCACCAGCCCGCAACGCGAACGCCCGCAACACCCAAAACGCCCGGATCACCTCCGAACGAGCCGCCTCCCGACCCCGCGCCGCCCGCCCAGCGCTCGCGACCCGCCGCCGCAACGCCCGCTGCCTGCGCGGAAACCGCGACGCCAACCGCGCCCACGCCGCATCCCGCGCCCGCTCCTGCCGCCCCAACAGCTCCAGCGGATCAGTCCCCGCAGCCGCACCCCGCCAACTGCCGATCGATCCACTCCGGATCCTCCGCAGGCCGAGGCACCGACACCTCGAACTCGTCCGGACACCGATGCCCCCACCGCCGCACGAACGCCTCCCGATCGATCTCCCCACGCGCCAACTCTCCCAAACCCAGCGCATTGCCCGCCGCGAACGTCAAACTCAAGTTCAGGTAGAACCGCCCACCGATGTTGCCCGACAACCGATGCGGCCCCAACCGCGACAACGACATCGCCTCGGACATGAAGATCTCCACCAACGACCACGTGCACGGCGTCATCACACTCGGAATAGCCTCACCCAAATTCGCGCACGTCCACAGGTAATCCCCAGCCAGACTGTCGTTGCACACCTCAACCGGCCGCTCCCGCAACCCGGTGATCGGCCGCGCCTGCACCACCCAGAACCGACCACCCCGCACCGCCCACTCCACATCCATCGGCCGCCCGTACAACTCCTCGATCCGCACCCCCAACTCCGCCAACTCACCGACCTCGGCAGGGGAGAGGACCGCAACCCCACGACGATCCGCCGACACCGCCACCTCCCGAGTCCCACCATCGGCGCGCACCGTCATCACCGCCTTGTCCCCAACAACCTGATCACGCAACCCACCACCACGAGCCACCACGTAGGTGTCCGGCGTGACCTGACCACCGACGATCGACTCACCCAACCCCCAAGCCGCGTTCACCACCACATCCGCACCGCCACCGGTCACCGGATCCCGGGTGAACAACACCCCAGCCGCATCCGCGGCCACCAACTCCTGCACCACCACCGCAAGCGCCACCCCATCCGCGGCCACCCCGTTGCGCAACCGGTAGTCGATCGCCCGCGCCGTCCACAACGACGCCCAACACCGCCGCACCGCATCCACCACCGCCGACCCACCACGAACATTCAAAAACGTGTCCTGCTGACCAGCGAACGACATCTCCGGCAGATCCTCCGCCGTCGCCGAAGACCGCACCGCCACCGCCACCTCAGCACCCATCGCCGCGTAGGCCTCGCAGATCGCCTCAGCAACAGCCACCGGCACCGCGCTCTCGGCGAACAACCGCTGAATGCGCTCCGAGGCCGCCCGTGCGGTCTCCGGCCGATCAACATCGACCGCCGCCACCGCCGCCAAGATCGGCTCCCGCAAACCCGCAGCGGCTACGAAATCCCAATACGCCGCCGTCGTCACATCAAAACCCGGCGGCACCGGCAACCCAGCACCGGCCAACCGCGCCAACGAAGCACCCTTACCGCCCACCAACGCCAAATCCGCGTCAGCGGCATCCAACGGCACCACAACAGACACCGGAACACCCCTCATTCCTCGGAACCCAGCAGATCCCGATACTTCGTCTCCGCGTTCTCCAACGCCTCGTCCAAATACCGCACCGTCACCACCGCGAGCCGATCCGCCTGCGCCGCGGTGACCTCGCCACCAGCCGCCAGCGACCGGCACACCACCTCGGCCAGCAACTCCGCCCGCACCTCCTCCGACACCGCGAACTCCTCCGGAACCATCGGCGGCGCAAGGAAAAACCCCAGGAACGTCGCACTGACCAACTGCACCTGCTCGGCCAACCCCAGATCCAGCCGCACCAAGCCCTGCGCCCGCAGCACCCCCAGGTACCGCACGAAATCACTGCGCAACGCACTCCCGGCCTGCGCCGCCCGCTCAGCGCTGGCCAGCTTGCCGATCACATCCCTATCGCGCGTCACCACCGCCAGCAGCAACGGCCGACGCAGGTACACCAACGTCATCTGCACCAGCAGACTCCGCAGCGACGGACTCCCCGGACCCTCGACGACCCGCCGCCGCACCTCGGCCAGCAGCGCCACCCGCTCCCGCCGCAACAGCGCGATGAACAGCCGCTCCCGGTTCTTCCAATGCAGGTAGATCGTCCCCTTGGCGACCCCTGCCGACCTCGCCACATCGTCCAAAGTGGTCTTGTCGTACCCCCAGCGCAGGACCAACTCGGCCGCGGCATCCAAAATCCGCTGCCCACGCTGCTGCCGTTGCCCGGAACGACCCCGAGCGCCCTCCACCACCAAACCCTCCATGAAATGTGACCCAATGAAATGTGACCCAATGACCCGTGACGCCATGACCAAATGTGCTCATCCGGTCATGAGTGCGGACATTACGCCCACGACCCGGCGGCAGCAACACCAGGACCGCAAGGTCCGCCCAGCGATCGTCAGCGAGCCAGCTCCCCGATGAAGCGCGGGGGAGCGCTACCGGCGAACCCGGTCGTCACACGCGGCCGCTGAAGAACTCGCGCAGCGCGGCCACGGTCAGATCGGGCTGCTCCTCGGGCACGTAGTGATCGCACGGCAGGGCGGACCCCCGCACCTCGGCGGCGTAGTCGCGCCAGACCGAGAGCACGTCGTAATTGCGCCCGACGAAGCTGTCCGCACCCCACAACGCCAGCAGAGGGGCGCCGAGCACCCGGCCCGCGTCCGCTTGGTCGTGTTCGAGGTCGATCGTCGCCGCCGCGCGGTAGTCCGCACACGACGCGGCGATCGCCTCCGCAGCGGAGAAGCAGCGGACGTACTCCGCCATCGCGGCAGCATCGAAGGGCACCCCACCACGATGCCGCGCGGTCATCCTCGCCCTGATCCAGAACTCCGGGTCAGCACCGATCAACCGCTCCGGAATCCCACCACCCGCAGCAAGGAAGAACCAGTGGTAGTAACCCAACCCGAACGCCTTGTCCGCATGGGCGAAGGCATAACGCGTCGGCACGATGTCCAACACGGCCACCGCGCTCACGGCCTCGGGTGCGTCCAACGCCAACCGATGCGCGACCCGGCCACCCCGGTCGTGCCCGGCCACCCCGAAACGCTCGAACCCGAGCGCACGCATGACCAGCAACTGATCCCGCGCCATCGCGCGCTTCGAGTACTCGACGTCACCCGGCCCCGCCGGAGGTTTGTCGCTGTCGCCATATCCGCGCAGATCAGCGAGCACAACGGTGTGATCGGCGGCCAGCTCCGGCGCGACGTGGTGCCAGATCAGATGGGTCTGCGGATATCCGTGCAACAGCAGCAGCGGCGGGCCATCACCACCCACCGCGCAGTTGATGCGCACACCACCAGCATCGACAGCCTGGTAGGCGAACCACTCCGGCAGCGGAACACTCATCGCGAAAACCTCCGAACCACACCGAACCGGTGAAGCACCTGACGCACTCCACCGATCCTCGCTCTCGCCGCCGGTCGCGGCCAGAGGGGAGTGGACGGGAACGCCATGAACGAGGGGAGTGGCCAACGAGATCGCCGACAGGGGGCAGCTGGCTGGGGGCGGGGGCAGACCAAGCTCGCCCGCACCGCGACGGTCGGGCGCGTCCGTTCTGCTACTCCGGTTTTTGATCTCCATTTGATGGATAACGTTAATTATCCATCAAATGGAGAAAGGGTTCGGCGTCCAGCGGGCTGACCGCCCTCGGGGGACCGACACGACAGCTCGCACCGGAACCGCGTCGCCTCCTTGACCAACAAGGCAACGAACAACCTTCGCGTCGTGATCCGACATCAGCGCAAGGAAATCGTCGGGCTCACGCCAAGTCAAGATCAACATCGCTCGTCGAACCCGAGGACGTCCAATGCCTTCATGCTGTGGCCGATCCGCAGAGTCCCGGGAATCCCACCGATATTCGTCACTGTGACGTTAATGGGTCGCGGAACGAGGTTGGCGGAGACCGGGCAAGTCGTGGCTGCCTACGCGAAATCCGCCGACTCGACGGTCTCGGCGCCGCATCGAAACCCATTCGGCGCCAACCACGTGTGAACCGCCAGCGCCAACCAAACCGCCACGCACGGCGCCGCAACGAACGGATGCGCGCTCAGCGCAACATGCAAATCCGGCCCGAACGGCACTTCCCACGACCATCACCGCAGATCAACAGAGTGCCGATAATGTACATTATGTTAAGTGAATCGTACGGGAGGCACGATCGCACTCCTCCGCTGGTGTCCTGTCTCGGCCGAGTTGGCCGATCTCGGCGTAGCTGGCAAGAAATGTGGCCGTGGCCAAGCACGTCGAGACGACTGGACGTTCGCCATCTGGTCGACGAGGCACTGCCGGTTAACACGGTGCGCGTACCGTGCCGACTGACCACGATCACCCGGGTCCACGAGGCGCATGGCCACCTCTCCCCCGCACCCGCGTTCATTCGGATGGTTGGGTACGCACCGGCCACCGTCGCCAGACCGCGACGTGCAGGATCACCGCGGTGCTCAGCGCGTTCAGCATGACCTGCGTGGTCCAGCTCCATTCGCGCGCCTGCGGCACGCCGAGGGTGCTGGCGAGCATCGGCAAGAGCCGGACCAGCAACGCGGTGAGGATCACCGCGACCAGCACGGCCATGGTGCGGCCCAGCGCGATCCTGTCGACCCGGATCGCAGGCCACGCCTCGAACAACATGGTCACCAGCAGGATGCAGCCGACAGCGGTGCCGGCAGTCGCGGTGATCCGGGTTCCTGGCCAGTTGAGGACAACGTCGACGAGCAGGTAACTGCCCCACCCGCAGGCGATCACGACAACATTGCCGAGCGGCAGCCGCAACCACTTCCGGTCGATCCGCGCGAACGGCCAACCGCGCAACGCGACGTAGAAGAGCATCTGCCATGCGCCGATCGACGTGAACCAGGCACCGTGGTTCTCCGACTCGACCAGGTGCGAGCGCACCGCGACAAACCAGGCGATCAGGCCGAGCGCCCAGCACAGCACGACGGCGGCGAGGCCGGACGGAATGCGGCCGAGGCCGCCCAGCGGCCAGCGTTCGCAAACCAGGGTCAGTTGCAGGAAGATCGTGAAAATGCTGCCGGCCAGCGAGTTCGCGGCCGGGTAGAGGCCGGGGTGGGCGGGGCCCGGCGCGAACACGCCGGTCAGGTCGGTCCCGTTGATGACGAGTTGGCCGAGCACGGTCAGCAGTACGCCGCCGACTACGACGATCGCGGTGTTGTACAGGCCGGACCAGGGGCGTGGGAGCAGCGTGCCGGGCCAGTCCTCCCACCAGAACGCGATCATCGCCATGATCGGTAGCGCGAACGTGATGATCGGTCCGATCAGGGTCAACGAGTGGAGGGCCCCGCCCGCGCCGATGGACAGCAGCACGGTGACGGGGACGACGAAGGCCAGGCCGATCAGGCCGCGCAGCGGCTGGTGTTGCCTGGCGTCGGCCAGCGCGGCCGGGCTGAGTGCGTCCGGTCGGCTGACCGACGGGCGGGTGCTGAGGGCGTTGTCCGGTGTGGTGGCCATTGCGGTCGCCGATTGCTCAGAGGACATGTTCCAACCGGATGGGCAGTCGGTGCATGCGTCGACCGGTTGCGTGGTGCACGGCGTTGGCGACGGCCGCGGCGACGCCGACCATGCCGACTTCGCCCACGCCCTTCACGCCGACTGGGTTGAACAGCAGGTCCGGTTCGTCGATGAAGTCGACGTCGATTTGGTGGATGTCCGCGTTGACCGGGACCGGGTACTCCTCCAGCGTGGTGTTGAGGAAGCCGCCGAAGCGGTCGTCGACGTCGCTTTCCTCGCGCAACGCCGCGCCGATCCCCCACACCACGCCGCCGCGGACCTGGCTGGCCGCGGTGATCGGACTGGCCACCCGGCCGCAGTCCACGACGCTGACCGCTCGCGGCACCCTGATGCGCCGGGTGGTCGGTTCGACGCGGACCTCGACGAAGTGCGCGACCCAGCTGAATGTGACGAACTCGGGGTAGACCGGTCCGGCGATGGCGAGGCCGCCGCCCTTGAGCTGGTCGAGGATCTGCGGGGGTTGGCCGGGCGCGAGCGTGCTGGCCTCGACCGTCATCACCGACTTGCCCTTGGCGCGCAGCGCGGCTGGGATGTCCACGTCGTCGGGTTCGGTGACGTCCAGGGCTTTGCGCAGTTCGTCGATGGCGGACTGCACGGCGGGCAGCGCGCTTGAGGTGCCCCAGGAACCGGCGGTGAGGTGCTGCGGCGCCACTCGGGTGTCGCCGACCTGCACGATCACCTTGTTCACCGGCACGCCGAGGTCCTGTGCGACGAGCAGCGCGATGGCTGAGCGAATGCCCTGGCCCATCTCGTGCCCGCCGACGGCTACGGTGATGGTGCCGTCTTCCGTCGCGGAGACGTGTGCGATGGCTGGCACGATGCTGCCTGGATAGCAGCCGGCGGCCACGCCCCAGCCGAGGATCGAACCGTCCTCGGCGATCATCGAGCCTGGCTCCGGATTGCGTTTGTCCCAACCGAATCGGGCTGCGCCGCGGCGCAGGCACTCGGCCAGGTGGCGGCTGGAGAACGGTAGGCCGGTGACCGGGTCGACCGCGGTGTCGTTGGCCAGTCGCAGTTCCACCGGGTCGCGGCCGGTCGCGTAGGCGAGTTCGTCCATTGCGGACTCCAGCGCGAACATGGCTGGGCTTTCGAATGGTGCCCGCATGAAACCGGGGGTTTGCACGTCGGTTTGCACCAGGCGCTGCTGGCCGCGGAAGGTGGGCACCGCGTAGAGCCGGGACGAGACCGTGGTGGCCTCGGACGGGAACAGGTCGTGCCGGGAGGTCTGCTGGTCGACTTCGTGGATCGCGGCGAGCAGTTTGCCGTTGTCGTCGGCGCCGAGTCGCACGGTGTGCACCGAGTTTGGCCGGAAACTGCCGGTGTGGAATGTTTGTGGTCTGGGCAGCATCATTTTGACCGGTCTGCCGAGTCGGTGGGAGGCGATGGCGATCGGTCCGAGGTGCCCGTACATGGAGTTCTTGTTGCCGAAGCCGCCGCCGAGGTAGGGCGAGGTGACCTCGACGTTGGTCGGGTTCAGGCCGAGTTGGGTGGCCAGGCCGAACCGCACTGCGTTCACGTTCTGGGTGCTGTCGTTGACGATGAGTTTGTCGCCGTCCCAGTGCACGACGCTCGCGAAGGGTTCCATCGGTACTGCGTGCTGCGCGGGGTGCTCGTAGGTGCTGGCGATCTGCTTCGGGCTGGCCTCGAATGCCGCGTCCGCGTCGCCGACCTTGATGTCGGCTAGGAACGGCAGTGGGATCGCGTGTTCCTGCAGCAGGGTGTTGGCGCCCTCGGCGTTGATCTTCACCGCGAATGGTTCTGGCTGGTATTCGGCCGTGATCAGTTGGGCGGCCTCGGTCGCGGCGACCAGGTTGTCGGCGACGATGAGTGCGATCGGCTGGCCGCGGTAGGCGATGTGGTCGTCGCGCAGTGGTTGCAGGCTCTGCACCGCGTGCCCGCCGGTCATGAGGAAGCCGACGTCGTGCATTTCGTCCGGCCCGAACTTGGTGATCACCAACTGGACGCCGGGTATGGCTTGTGCGGCGGAGGTGTCGATGCGGACGATGTGTCCTTTGCCGATCGGCGCGGTGGCGAACGCCCCGTACGCGACGCCCTCCGGTACCCGGTCGGCGGCGTAGCGGGCGCGGCCGGTGACCTTCTCGTAGGCGTCGACGCGGCGGGTGTCCAGCGGTGGTGTACCTGTGGCGGGAGTGTCCGTGGCAGTCATCTGGTGGCTCGCTCTCCTGCCGTGCGCAGTGCGTCGGCGACCGTGCGAATGCCCAGTTCGACGCGGAATCCGTTGTGGGTGCCGGGGCGTGCCGCGGCGAAGGCGACCTCTCCGGCGTGTCGGGCGGTCTGTGGGGTCAGCCGCTGGCCGATCAGGGTTTGTTCGGCCTCGGTGGCCCGCCACGGTCGGGTGGCGACGCCGCCGAGCGCGATCCGGCATTCGTTGATCATGCCGTCCGCGTCGAAGGTCAGGCCGGCGGCGGCGGAGGCGAGGGCGAACGCGTAGGACTCGCGGTCGCGGATCTTGAGGTAGGTGGATCCGCGCCCGGCTGGGGTTGCGGGCACCCGGATGCGGATGATGAGTTCGTCGGGGGCGAGCACGTGTTCGCGGGTCGGGTCTTCGCCGGGTTCGACGTGCAGTTCGGCGAGCGGCACGCTGCGTTCCCCGTTCGGTCCGAGGGTGTCCACAGTGGCGTCGAAGGCGATGAGCGCGATGGCGAAGTCACCGGGATAGGTGGCGATGCACGAGTCGCTGCCGCCGAGCAGGGCGTGGCCGCGGTCTTGGCCGCCGATGGCGGCGCAGCCGCTGCCGGGGGTGCGTTTGTTGCACGGGAATTCCGGGCCGCCGCGGAAGTATGCGCAGCGGGTGCGCTGCAGCAGGTTCCCGCCGACGGTGGCCATGTTGCGCAGTTGCTGCGACGCGGCGCGCCACAGCGACTCGGACAGGGCCGGGTAGTCGGTGCGGATCGCTGGGTGGTCGGCTACGTCAGCCATGCGTGCACCGGCTCCGAAGACGAGTTCCCGTTCGCTGGGGTCGATGGTGTCGAGTTCAACGAGCCGGTGTACGTCGATGACCGCGGGCGGCGTCTCGATGTCCAGTTTCATCAGGTCGTACAGGGTGGTGCCACCGGCCAGGATTTTGGTGCCGGGTTGCGCGGTGCGCAGCGCGTCCAGGGTGGCGTCCAGGGTCTGCGGTGCGATGTAGGTGAAGGGGCGCATCGTGTCACGCCCCGTTCCGCGCCGCGTCCGCGGTCTGCCGTACTGCGGCCACGATGCCCGGGTAGGCGCCGCAGCGGCAGATGTTGCCGCTGAGGTATTCGCGGATCTCGTCGTCGGTGTCGGTGTGGCCCTCGGCGATGCAGGCGATGCCGGAGATGATCTGGCCGGGTGTGCAGTAGCCGCATTGCAGTGCGTCGTTGTCGATGAACGCCTGCTGCAGCGGGTGCAGGCTGCCGTCGGTGTCTGCGACGCCCTCGATGGTGGTCACCGCTTGGCGGTTGACCTGGACCGCGGGAGTCAGGCAGGACACCACCCGCCGACCGTCCACGAGCGCCGTGCACGCGCCGCAGTGGCCCTGGTCGCAGCCCTTCTTCGTGCCGGTCAGCGAGAGCCGTTCGCGCAGCACGTCCAGTAGCGATTCTCTCGGGTCCAACTTGAGTTGGACGTGCTGACCGTTGACCGTGCAGGTCAACTCCACTGTCGAGTCGGACAAAACAACCCCCATCGCGTCGGCGCTGAAAACACTTCACCTCGGCGAACGATGCTGGCGATTTGGTGGCCGGGCACGATCCGGGGAGGTGGTGCCGTCCCATCCGTCGTGCGCCTGGTGTGGAGTCAGTTTGCGCTGGTCGTGTGGCCGTTATCCAGACCCCGGCGTTGCCTACGTCTCGTGTGGCTACTACTGGCGGGGACAGGCTGGCTGGCCCCGAACCGGGACTGGGCGGCGCGATACTGGAGGGCATGGCTACCCACTCCGACTCCCGCACCGACCCGGCAGCCGTGTCGGGCCCGGGCCATGAGCGGCGCCTCGATCCGCGCACGGAGTTGAGCGAGTTCCTGCGCACCCGCCGGGCCCGGCTGAAGCCGGGCGATGTGGGGCTTGCGGGGTACGGTCGACGGCGTCGGGTGCCGGGTCTGCGGCGGGAGGAGCTGGCACAGCTCGCGGGGGTCTCGGTGGCGTATTACACGCGCTTGGAGCAGGGCAACGGCCGCAACGTTTCGGTCGAGGTGCTGGACGCGATCTCCGGTGCGCTCAAGCTCTCCGACGCGGAGCACACCCATCTGCTGCACCTGGCGAAGCCGACGCGGCAGAAGCGGCGGCCCGCGCCGCAGCGCCAGCAGGTGCGGCGCGCGCTATTGGAGCTGCTGACGGCGATGGAGGGCGTACCCGCGTACGTGTGGGGCCGTCGCACCGATGTGCTGGCGTGGAACCGCACGGCGTCCGCGCTCTTCGGTGACTGGGCGGCGCGTGCCCCGCAGGAGCGGAACTGGGCCAGGATCACTTTCCTCGACCCGGCGGCCCGGCGGCTGTTCGTCGATTGGGAATCCAAGGCTTCCGACGTGGTGGGGCACCTGAGGCTGGACGCGGGCTTGCATGCGGATGATCCGCTGCTCACGGCGCTGATCGGGGAGCTCTCCATGAAGAGCGAGGACTTTCGGACGCTGTGGGCGGCCCACGACGTCAAGAAGAAGTCGCACGGCAGCATGCGGATGCTGCACCCGCTGGCGGGTGAGCTGACGCTGCGTTACGAGACCTTCACGCTTCCTGGCGATCAGGAGCAGTCGCTGGCGATCTACCACGCCGAGCCCGGTTCGGCGTCGGAGGAGGCGCTGCGCCTGCTGGCGAGCTGGGGCGCGGACGCCTCCCGGGACTGGTCGGCTGCCGCGCGGGACTGAGCCCGGCGTCTGTCCTTTCACCGCGGCTGGTTTCATGTTTGGTCCTGATGGTTCGGCCCGACTTGATGGGCACAGTTCGCGGCTGAACGTCGTGACCGAGCAGGTCGTCGGCGTCGCCTAGCCCGCGTCCGCGAGGTGGCGTCGGAACCACGTGGTCAGGCCAGCGTCCACCTCGCGAGCCAGTGGCAGTTGTGGTGCGGGCTCGATGCCGGGCTCGTCGGCGAGTGGATGCGCCAGCCCGGGGATCGACAGCAGTTCGGAGCGGTCCCCCAACGCGTCGACGAGGTGGAACGCGTCGGCACGCAGCGCCGGGTGATCCAGCTCGCCGCTGACGACCAGCAGCGGCGCGCGACCGGCGATGACGCCCGCCTTGGGGATGAAGTCCAGGCTGTCGACGGCTTTCTCGGATTCGGCGTTGTACGGGTAGTCGCCGGGGAACAGGTCGACGACGGACCGCATCCGGATGGCGGCGTTCACGATGGCGCCAGCGGCCACCGGAATGTCGGTGTCGGCGAGGATCCGCAGGGCGACGGCCCCGCCCAGCGAGCCGCCGAGCACGCCGATCGGGCCGTCATCGACTGGCAGCTGCGCACGGATCGATGCCAGTGCGGCTGGGAATTCTTCGGTCGCCTGTTGGACGAAGGGGTGCAGGACGGACATCAGGACGTCTTTGCGCATCAACTCCACGCCAGCGTCCATGCTGCCGTCGACCATGCGCGCCCCGCACATCGGCATGCCGAGGTGCACCCGCCACGCGGGTAGGTCGTTCATCGGCAGTGCGGCGGCGAACGCGGCGTCCGACCTGGGCGCGTCCAGCATGTGCCAGGTGACGAGCAGTGGGGCGGGGCCGTCGTCGGCCGGTGCCAGGGCGGTGAACGGCACGCCCGCGGCCGTGCCCGTGATCGGTGAGTGCATGCGGCCACGGTAGATCTGCGGCCGCGTGCCGGGAATCGGTTACGCCACCGGCGGAATCAGCGCGGCGGCCGAGCGGGTTTGTCGCGCAGGTCGGAATGTGCGGCTGGACTCGCCGGTACCTCGGTCACATCGAAGCCTCCCCCGCCGCCTGACGTCGTCGGTGGCGGTGGGCTCGGCGTGTGGTCCAACGGTGGCGTCCGTTGGGTGAGCGAGAAGTGTGCGTGCGCCCGATATGCTCCCGTTGCCGGGGTTTCGCGGATTCTGTTGGGGGTTTCGTGGCATCGACTGGCGCCGGTGATGCGGTGGCGGAGCAGTGCGTCGCGCGGATCGACCGCGAGCGGCTCGCGGCGACGTTGGGTGAACTGATCGGTCTGCCCAGCGTCAACCCGTTCGGCGATGCGCCTCGCGATGGTCAGGGCGAACAGCGCGTCGCGCAATATCTCAACGACCGGCTGGAGCGGCTGGGTTGGGGTTGCGAGGTGGTGGAGTACGCGGCGGGGCGGTACAACGCGATCGGGCGGTTGGCCGGTGGTGGTGGCCGGTCGCTGATGTTCGCGGGACACCTGGACACCGTGGAGACCACCGACTACCCCGAGCCCTTCGCCGGGACCGTGCGTGATGGTCGGGTCTACGGGCGTGGTGCCTGCGATATGAAGGCCGCGCTGGCGTGCTACCTGGAAGTGGCGGAGGTGCTGGCGGAGCAGGCGGTCAGCCCGCCCGGTGAGGTGTTCGTGGCGGGTGTCGGTGACGAGGAATTCCGGCAGGAGGGGGCGAAGGCGCTGGGGGCGTCTGGTCCGCTCGTCGACGGTGTGATCATCGGCGAGCCGACGGAGTTGACGATCTGCCATGCGACCAAGGGGCTGGCTGCCTACGACCTGGTCGTCACCGGGGAGGCGACCCATGGCAGCGTGCCGCAGCACGGGTCGAACGCGATCCTCGGCGCGGCTGCGTTGCTCACCTCTTTCGGTGATTACCAGCGGTTGCTGGCGGAACGAAGTCATCCCCTGCTGGGGCCGCCCACGGCCAATGTCGGTGTCATCGAGGGCGGGGTGCGGCCGAACATCGTGCCCGCGCGGTGCGAGGTCCAGCTCAGCCGTCGGCTGCTGCCGGGGGAAACCGCGGCGGGGGCGCGGGAGGAGCTCGTGCGTTCGCTGGCGCGGGCCGGGGGCGGTGGGCAGTGGTCGGTTGGGGATGCGTGGTGGACCGTCGAGCCCTACGAGCTGCCTGCCGGGCATCCGCTGGCGGGTGCGATCGCCGGGGCCGCCGGGTGTTGCGGTGTTGACACCGAGCCGCGTGGTTTTCCGGCCAGTTCGGACGCCGCTTACTTCGGTTCGCCGGTTGTGTTGTTCGGTCCTGGTTCGTTGGCGCAGGCGCACAGTCTCGACGAGTGGGTGTCGGTCGCGGATCTGGTCACCGCGACCGAGGTGTACGTGCGGACCGTGCTCGCGTTCGGCTGAACGATGCCCGGGATGCGGTGCGCGGGTGCTGGTCGTGGTGTTAGTTTCCGGGCGGACTCCGTGCTGTGCAGAGGGGGCTGTTGCCGTGTGGGTCGTGGGTTTTCTCGCGGTTGCGTTGCTGGTCGCGTTGACTCCGGGGGCCAACAACCTGTTGGCGTTGCGCAACGGGATGGTGCACGGTTTCGCTGGTTCGATGGTCGGGGTCTGCGGACGGTTGGTGGCGTTCGCGGTTCTGGTGGTCGCGGTGGTGGCGGGGTTGGGGCCGCTGTTGTCGGCGTCGGAGTGGGCGTTGACGGTCATCAAGTGGGCGGGGGTCGCCTACCTGGCTTATTTGGGGATCACCACGTTGTGGGCGAGTTTCCGGCCGGTTGCCGGAGCTGGTGGTGCGGTCGCTGAGGTGTCGGCTGCGTCGTCGGTTTTCTCGTTGGCGCGCAAGGAGTTCCTCGTCGCGATCACCAATCCGAAGGCGGTGTTGGTCTTCACCGCTTTCGTTCCGCAGTTCGTCGTGGCCGAGCGGGGGGCGGTGACCGCGCAGTTGGCGGTGCTCGGTGCTTTCTACCTCGTTGCCGAGGCGGTGGCGGCTGGGGTGTTCGCCGCTGCCGGGAGTGTGATCAAGGCGGTTCGGTTGAGTCAGCGGGCGCATCGTCGGTTGGATCGGGCCACCGGCGGTGTGTTGTTGGGTATGGCGGGTCTGCTGGTGGTGGAGCCCACCTGAGGGTTCTCCCCCGCCGTCTCACGCGGCTTGCAGGTGTGCGTGCAGTGTTGCGGCGACGGCGGGTAGGGCGTGGGTGTGGAAGAAGTGGCCGCCGTCGAAGAGCACCGGCTGCACGGGGTGCTGGGCGTAGCGGGACCATTCGTGCAGGCGGGCGTGGTCGATCAGCGGGTCCGAGCGTCCCGCGAGCACCAGCATCGGGGCGGGGATCGGACGTGCCGGGCCGGGGTCGTAGTCCTCGATGAGGGCGAGGTCGTCGCGCAGCACCGGCAGGAAGTAGCGCTGGGCCATGGAGCGGCTCAATCCCGTTGGGACGGCGCCCATGGTGGCGAGTTCGGTGAGCAACCGGTCGTCGGAGAGCGCGGTGGCGCGCCTGCCCCACGGGCTGCGGCGGTGCGGTGGGTTGCGTCCGCTGAGCACGACCAGTCGTGGTGGCGGCGTGTCGGATGCCGCGAGCAGCCGGGCTGTTTCGTAGACGACGAGTGCGCCCATGCTGTGTCCGAACAGCGCGTAGTCCGCTTGGGCGTCGGCGAGGACCGTGGTGTGGATGTCGTGTGCGGCGCGGCGCAGGGTGGTGGCTGGGGGGATGTTGGCGCGTCGGCCGCGACCCGGTAGTTCCAGGGGTGATATCTGGATGTCGGGTGGGAAGGCCGGTGGCCAGTTGTGGAACCAGCGGGCGGTTCCACCGGCGTGCGGGACGCAGTAGAGGCGGGTGGACATCGCACTATTTCTGCAGTTCGGGCGTGGTGCCGGTGTTGATGTCGATGCGCCGTGGGCGTTCTTTCGGGAGGAGGAACCGGTTGAGGGTGCCGCGGATTTCCTCGGCTTGGGCTGGGTTGTCGATGTGCAGTTCCAGGTCGAGGTGGGTGGTGCCGTCGGGGGTTGTGGCGAGGTGTGGGGTGCAGCGCAGCACGCCGGGGATGCGGTGTGCTGCTTGGCGGATGGTGAACAGCGAGACTTTTTCGCCGCGCAGTACGACGAATTCCGATCGTCGGCCGTGGAAGTGGAGGTAGCCGTCGTCGTCGAGGGAGAAGAGGTCTCCGGTGGCGAGTTGGCCGGTTGGTAGCAGCGGTGGGTGGCCGTCGGTGCGGCGGGTGAGGGCGGTGTCGGTGGTGATGAGCAGTTCGCCGATGCCGGTTTCGGGTTGTACGTCGCGGAGTTCGACGTGCACGCCGGGCAGTGGCAGTCCGGCTGAGCCGTGGCGCTGCGCCGGTTCGGTGTGTGCGGCGAGGGTGGACACTCGTGGTCCTGCTTCGGTGAGCCCGTAGGTGAGGTACAGCTCGTGGGGGTGCAGTGCGAGCAGTTCGCGGGTGTCGGTTGGGGCGAGGTGGTCGCCGCCGACGGTGAGCATTCGCAGTTGGTCGGGCAGTTTGGTGCGGTGTTCGAGCAGGGTTCGGGCGATCGTGGGGGTGATCGATGAGGAGGTGATGTCGTGCCGGTTGAGCATCGCGTGGTAGGCGGGTGGGGAGAACGGGGGGCCGGAGATGACGAGGTGGGCGCCGGTGGTGAAGGCGGCGAGTACCTGGGCGACGATGGCGTAGGAGTAGTGCAGCGGCAGGTTGACGAGGACGGTGTCGTCGGGTCGCAGGCCGACGGCGTGGGCGTGTTTGGCGGCGTTGCGCAGCAGTGCGTCGAGGCGGTGCACGCAGGCGCTGAAGATGCCGGAGGTTCCTGAGGTGAGGATGACGAACTCGCCGGGTTCGTAGCGGACGCGGGGTGTGCCCAGCGGGGTCGCGGTGGCGGTTGCGACGGGTTGGGTGCGGTGGCGTGCCGGGCCGGGTTTGGTGGTGATGAGGGCGTCGGCGCCGAGTTGCCCGGTGAGCGCGGTGATTCTGCTCGATGGCGTGGCGGGCGATATCGCCATCGGGACGGTTTCCAGGTGCAGCAGGGCCAGCAGGATGTGGATGGTCGTCGCGGTGTTGGGCAGTGCGACGACGACCAGTGCGCCGGGGCGCAGGCCGAGGCGTTGCACGTCGTCGAGGACGTCGTCGAAGTTCGGTGGTGCTGTGGTGGGGGTTTCGTCGGTGATCCGGGCGGCGAAGTCGGTGAGGTGTGCCGCGGTGAGAGCTCGGTCAGCCGACATCTTCGGCTCCGTTCCCGACGATCAGGGGGTGGATGTCGCGGGTGTTGAGGGGGTGGGCTGCCACGACGCAGCGGATTTCGTGCACGCCCGCGTTGTCGATGCGGTGTCCTGCCAGCACGAGGTATCGGGCCAGGCCGCGGGTCAGCCACGAGTGCGCGACGGTCAGTGCAGCCGAGGTGGCGGTGGTGGGGTCGGTCGACAGCGCCAGCGATGGTCCGCGCAGGCCCCAGCGGATGCACGGCAGGCCGGTGATGGTCGCGGGATTGGCTCCGGCGAAGCGCAGTGGGGATATGCGTCCGCGTTGCGCGGCGGTGGCCACCGACCGCATGGTGTGCAGGGTGGCGTGCTCGGACATGGTGATGGTCGCGACGTGGTCGCGGTTGGCGAGCACGAGGTCCCGGTGTGGTTGCAGCGCCTGGCCGATGGCTGCGGTGAACTGCCAGGCGATCGGGTCGGCGAACAACGACGGGCGGTTGTGGGCGAATTCGGTGGGGTTGGTGCTGCGCAGTGTGCAGTGGCCGAGCACGGAGGTCGGGTCAGGCATCGCCGTCCTCGATCCGGGCGAACAGCAGGCAGGTGTTGAATCCGCCGAATCCGAGGGTGATGCTCGCTCCGGCGGTGCCGTGGAAGCTGCGGGCCTCGCCCAGTGCCAGTGGTAGTTCCGTGGTGGGGGTTTCGGTTCCGGCTATCGGTGGGGCGAGTTGGTCGCGCAGGGCCAGGACGAGTGACACCGCTTCGATGGCGCCGGTGGCTCCGAGGCTGTGTCCCAGTGCGCCTTTGGTGCCGAACACCACCGGCGGGTGCGTCTGGTCGGCGAACAGGGTGGCCAGGCTGGTTGCCTCGACCGCGTCGTTGAGCGGGGTCGCGGTGCCGTGGGCGCTGATCACGGCGATGTCGGCGGGTGTCAGGCCGCTGTCGGCGAGGCTGCGGCCGATGGCGAGCAGGATGCTGGTGCCTGATTCGTCGGGTGCGGTCAGTCCGGCGGCGTCGTTGGCGGATCCCGCACCGGCGAGTGCGGCGTGCGTTCGGGCGCGGCGCCGGTGTGCTGATCGGGGTGACTCCAGCACCAGGAATGCCGCGCCTTCGCCGAGGACCATGCCGTCGTGGCGGCGGTCGAAGGCCCGCGGTGTGGTGGGTGACATGGTGCCGAGTGCGGTGTGGCCGAGTCGTTTCGCGGTGCTGAGCACGTCCGTGCCGCCGCAGACGCAGATGTCGTGGGTGCCGGTGCGGATCAGTTCGGCGCCCACGAGGAGGCTGTCTGCGCCAGCGGAGCAGGCTGTGGTGATGGTGAGCGGTTCGCGGGGATGTCCTGCCCGGTGGGCGCTTTCGCGTGCCCAGTCGTGCAGCGAGGTGGTGTCGGGGTCATCGAGGTGGCCCGCGTAGCTGGTGCCGAGCACGAGTTGTACCGAGGGGTCGGCGGGGTTGATTCCGGCGTCGGTGCAGGCGGCCCGCAGTGTGCTGGCGGTGATGGCCACTTGGCGTTGTCCGGGGTCGGTGGTGGTTTCGGGGATGGCCGCGACGAGCTGGTTGCGGACTGGGAAGGGCGCGGGTTGTGGGCGCAGCGCGGTGTGGCCTGCGCAGAGGTGCCGCCAGGTTTGGTCGAGGTCCGAGCCCAGCGGGGTGCACCAGGCCATGCCGGTGACGAGGGGCGCCTGGTCGGTCACCACAGTTGTCGGCCCAGTCGTTGGATGGTTGTTCTGATCAGGTTGCCGGAGAACGCCGCCATCCGTCGGCCGTCCACGGTGGCGTTGGCGGAGAAGAAGAACACGTTGTCCTGCAAGCGGTCTTGGCGGAGGTCGAAAAGGACGCGGTCGCCGGGTACGACGATGCCGGTGAACCGGGATTTGACCGAGCCGATCAGGGTGATCTCGTCGTCGGTCAACGGTTGGGTGCTGAGTTGGTAGAAGACGATGCCGGATTGGGCGAAGGCTTGCATCAGGTGGCTGCCCGGGAAGATCGCGCGTTCGGGGAAGTGACCGGCGATGCTGTCGAGGTTCGCTGAGACCGACAGGACGCTCTGCAGGTGCGATCCCGGTTCGTAGTTGGTGACGCGGTCGATGTAGATCATGGGGTGGCGGTGGCGCAGGAGTTGCTTGAGTTCGGAGAAGCCCAACTGGCGGTTGGTGGTTTCGGTCATGTTCGGGTGAGTCCTTTCAGGCTTCGCGATGCCTGCGCGGGCAGTGGCACCGGGCGCCACGTGGCGGTGTCGACGGCGCACAGCACCAGTCGGGCGGCCGCCAGTGGGGTGTCGGTGTCCGTGGCGAAGTCGGCGCGGACCCGCAGCATCGCCGCGCCCGCGTGTTCCACCGCGGCGGTGATGAGCACGGTGTCGCGGAATGTCGCGGGTGCGAGGTAGCGGATCTGCAGGTTGGTGACGGCGAGTTCGGTGCCGTGGTGGTGGAAGAGGTCGAGGCCGGTGCCGTTGTCGTGCAGGTAGGACAGCACCGCGGTTTCCGCTAGTGAGGCGTAGCGGGAGAAGTGCATGACGCCGGCCGCGTCGGTGTCGACGTGTTCGACCTGGTGTCGCAGCGTGGCGGTCACCACGAGTCCCGGAAGGCGCGGGTGCCCTCGGCGATGCGTTCGACGATGGTGCTGGCCTGTTGGTGCGTGGTGACCGCTGGTGGTGCGATGCGCATGGTCGGGTGCACGTAGCGCAGTCCGCGGGAGCGTTTGCCCGCTCCGGCCATGAACTCGACGTAGACCCCGGCGCGCAGCAGCTGCTGCCGCAGTTGTGGCAGTTTCCGCGCGGCGCGTTCTTGCAGTTCGACACCGTGGATGACACCGAGGCCGCGGTTTTCCCGGTACACGTCGGGGAATTCGGTGACGAGCTGGTCGCGCAGCAGGGTGTCGAGGTGTGCGCCGAGGGCGGCGGTGTGTTCGAGGATGGCGGCGGAGCGCAGGTAGGCCAGTCCGTCGCGGAGTACCGCGCAGGTGATGGGGCGCAGGTCGGAGGTGGCGACCGCGCCGCTGCTGCGGACTCCGAGGTGGTGGCGGGCGATGACCATGGATGCGGGGACCACGCCCATGCCGAGGTTCTTGCCGATCACCGTGATGTCGGTGGGGATCGGGCCGGTGTCGTCGCTCATCGCGAAGAACTGGCCTGTTTTGGCGAAGGTCAGCACTTCGTCGGCGACGAGCAGCACGTCGGATTCGGTGCACAGCCTCGACACCGCGCGCAGGTAGCCCGCTGGTGCGACGAGCACTCCGGCGTCGCCCTGGACCGGTTCGATGACGACGGCGAGCAGTCGGTGGGCGTGGTCGGCGAAGTACTCGTGGATGGCGGCGTCGTCGCCGAAGGGGATGTGTTCGACGCGGATGTCGTAGTCGCCGCCGAATGCTCGGGTGGGTAGCCCCACTTGGTAGTGCCTGCGGTTGAGCAGTGGTACGAGGCCGTCGGTCCAGCCGTGCCAGGCGCCTTCGAAGGCGAGGATGGTGTCGCGTTGTGCGCGGCCGGGGCGTGGTTTGAGTCGGCGGGGGTCGAATCGGGATTCCAGTGCCAGCCGGATGGCCAGTTCCATGCCTTCCGATCCGGAATTGCGTCCGCTGACGCGGTATTGTCCGTTGGGAAAGCGGTCGCTCCAGAGGCCGTCGGGCCCGAACAGGGTGTGCAGTAGTCGGGCGCGTTCCAGGGACGCCATTTCGTCGGTCGCGTAGCCGACTTCTTGGACGGCGCGTTGCAGCGACCGCAGCATTTCCGGGTGGCCGGCCCCCAGGCATGCGGTTCCGTATCCGCCGCTGGCGTCGATGGCGGTGTGCGTGCGGCCGCGGTTGTCTTCGGCTGTTCCGATGAGGTCCATTTCGATTCCGCGGGCGGCGACGCAGGCGTACGGCAGCTTTGGGCCGCCGTAGTGGTCGAATTGGATGTCGCGGGCGTGTTGGAGGATTTCCAGGTCGGTGGGCGGCGGTGCGTGCGATTCGGTCAAGACCACCTTGGTGTCCCGTTCATGTCGTGGGAATGATCCGGAAAATGTGCTGGTCAGGTGGTTGTTTTGGGGGTGAGTCGTTGGATCAGCCCGGTGATCGCCGCGATCGAGGAGAAGTTTTCCGGTGAGAATTCGTCGTCCGAGATGGTCACGCCGAAGATGTTCTCGCACTGGACGCGTAATTCGACGAACCCCAGGGAGTCGAGGCCGAAGATGTCGCGCAGGCTTTCTTCTTCGTTCATTTCGTCGACGGGCACTTCCACGAAGAGATCATTTGCCAGCACTTCTTTGATCTTTTCCGCGATATTCACCTGGTATTGCCTTTCTAAAGGAGAAAGACGGTGGCCCGGTTCGGGGAATGGGCGGTGAGCTGCGGCCATGATCTGACGCGGCGGTGCGTCGCGGCCGTGTGATGTCGCGAAAGCGAGACTACTGATTCGGAATCGAGGGCCGCAAGCACCGGGGGGACGTTCACTGCTTCGTATCATCGCCGCGCCGGAAACCGCCGCCGATAGGAGTAGGGAGGTCCGCTGAAGGCATGCCGTCGGTGCCGCGTTCGCGCAGGTTGTTGCCGATGCATGCACCGGGAGACCGCTGCGGAGGACAGGCGGGCCAGCCACTCCCCTCGGCCGCCCGCGGCAACCGACGGATCCTTCGCGTCGGCGCTTGCGGCAACGGGGCGCGGGGTCTGTCAGGCGGGTAGTGTTTCGCCGGTTTCCAGCAGGGTTTTCAGGCTGGACAGGAGTGCGGGCCAACCTTCGCTGATCATGCCCAGCACGGTGCTGCCCGGTTCGAAGCCGTCGTGCACGACGGTCAGCTTGACCATGTCACCGACCGGTTCGATCTCGAAGGTCACCTTCGACCGGGGCTCCTCGGCGATGTCGGCGAGCACCTCCTCGCTGACCCCGACGGCCTTGGCCCACTGCGGGGTGAAGGTGTGCCAGGTGTAGGACAGCTTCCGGTACGGCTCGGCTTCCAGGACGAGCTGGCCGGGGTCGGTGGTCTCGCCGCCCTGCTCCTCCCAGATCATGGTCGATCCCGCGCGCCAGTCGGTTTCGAAGGCCACCCCCCAGTAGCGGCGGGTGAAGGCCGGGTCGGTCAGGGCCTGCCAGAGGAGCTGCGGCGTGGTCTTGATGTAGGTCTTGTAGACGAATCCGGTGTCGCTCACGGGTTGTCGCTCCAATGCGGTCTTCAGGTCCGCGAGGGCACGTGCCCGTTCGCGGTCGTACTGGTTGATCCAGCGGTCGGCGATGGCGTTGATCGGTGCGGCGTTGAGGTGGTGCAACTTCTGCCTGCCCCGCCACGTGGTGGTCACCAACTCGGCCGCTTCCAGCACGGCGAGGTGTTTGCTGACCGACTGCCGCGCCATGTCCAGTCCGGCGCACAGCTCGCGCAGGCTCTGCCCGTTGCGCGCGTTGAGACTGTCCAGCAGCCGTCGGCGGCTGGCATCGGCCAGCGCCTTGAACACCTCGTCCATCCCCACCACCCCACAACATGCAGCCGATTGGCTGCACAAAAATATAGGCAGCCAACCAGCTGCATGTCAAACGGGTCGACGACGAACCGACCCGGACGAGACCGACAAAACCTTCCCGCGCATGGCGGCCCAACACGGCGAGGACTGAAACCGCCCGCGACGCCAGCATTCGCCGTGCGGCGTTCCGCCTAGGCTCCCGGGCGTGGCGGCGGCAGTGGTGTTGTTCCACGACTGCTCCCCGCAACGGGCCGAGCTGGCGATTTCGCTGCCGCGACCCAGCAATCCGGTGATCGGCGGGCAAGGGGTGCGGGCGGCCGCGTGGCGGCGGATACCCACGACGTTCGTGCGCGGCGCGCTCGACCGGATGCCGGAACTGGTCACCGCCGCGATGCCGTGGGCCGCGGTCGACACCGTGGAACTGCCGAGCGGGCACTGCCCCAAAACTGGTCCCGGCCCGACCTGGTCGCCACCCTGCTGGCCGATCTGGCGCGAAAGGCCGAATGACGGCAGGCGGTCGTACGTGCTTCGGGTGGCCGCGGATTCCCGGCACACGCACGACCACTGGCCAGGTCGATCAGCTCCGCGCGGAGCGACTCCTCGTAGCCGCTCGACCTGGGTACGAGCGATCCGGTGATGGCTCGTCAGACGTCGATGACGCGGCAGGTGCCTAGCTTTCGGGCACGGCCATCTCGCCCAGCAGTGACCAGTCCTGCTGCGGCACCGTCGTGTTGACGATCTGAGGGGTCGCGGCCAGGTGCGGTGGCAACGTCTGCTGCGCCGCCTTGAAGTGCTCGGACCCGACGTGCGCGGCACCGGCCTCGTCATCGGCGAACGCCTCGACCAGGACGTACTCGGTCGGGTCGTCGACGCTGCGGGACCAGTCGAACCACAGGCAACCCGGCTCGGCGCGGGTCGCCTGGGTGAACTCGCGGGTGATCTCCGGCCACTGGTCGGCATCGTCGGGACGGACACGGAACTTGGCCGTGATGAAGATCATCGCGGACACTCCAATCTGAAGCGAGGACACAGTCTTTCCCAAGAACGCCCACGATCCTAAAAGCCCACCCCGGCCCCGTCCCACCGCGGCCCGAGCACCGCTCGCGTTCTCCGCCCAGCAGCGGGGTGAAGGGCACCTTTCGCCAACATACTTGGGAAAAGGTGCCCTTCACCCCCCACCCGATCGACGCACACCCCTCGCGGGGTGAGGGGCGCTGGTTACCTGGATGAGGCATGGGTGAAGGGCACCTTCGACCGACTATGCCGGTCAAAGGTGCCCTTCACTCCTTCTTCAGTCCAGGTTGAGGTGTTGGGTGTAGTGGGTACGGAGGTGTTCGGTTCGGGCTGTGGGCCAGGGGCAGCGGATGTCGTCGTGCAGTGCGGCGAACAGGAGTTCCAAGTGGGTTTGCCAGGCTGCCAGCAGGGTTGCTCGGGTGGGGGCCTGGGCTGTGGGGACGGTGTGGGTCAGGGTCAGGCGGGTGCCGATGGGGTGTTGGTCGCGGAGTTGGAAGCGCACGAGTCCGGCGGGCTGCCAGGCGTATTCCAGGACGTTCGGTGCTTCGACAGTGGTGAGCGCGCCGGTTTCGCCGTAGCCGTGGGTGGTTTGCAGCGGCGGTTGGCCGCCGGGTGCGGGGTCGGCGCCGTCGGTGAGCAGTGCCCAGACCTGCGCGGGGGGTTGGACGAGGTCGCGTTCGAAGCGGATCGTCCAGCCGTCCTCGGTGGTGTGCAGCTGGCCTTCGGCGAGGCCGAGCTGCTCGATGTAGGCCTCGGCGCGTTCGAACCAGGTCTGCATCGAGAACTCCGCGGTGGTGCCCGCCAGGCGCGCGGTCAGGCCGTCCAGGCAGCCGTCCCAGCCCGCGGCGTGGCGGGCGGTCGACGGGCGGTCGCTGTCGGGGCCGCGCAGGGTGTGGGTGAACACCAGCAGGCAGCCCTCGGGACGCGGGAGCAGTTCGCAGCGGATGACGTCCTCGCTCCAGCGGAAGGCGAAGACCTTCGGCGGGTCGATCTCCAGGATCTCGCCTTCGTCGCTGTCCTCGGTGCCTTCGAAGGTGAAGCGCATCGGTGCGCCGATGGCGGGTTGGTCGAAGTCGATGCGGGCCGGGAACCAGTGGCCCAGTTCGGCGGGGTCGGTGATGGCCCGCCACACCTTCTCCGGTGGGTGGTGCAGCAGGCGTTGCAGGCGCAGCACGGGGCGGTCGCCGATCATGGTGACGGTGGTGTTCACGGCTGTGGGTCCTCCGGGTCGGGCATGGTGTCGAGGTGGCGTTGCAGGGCGTCGAGCCGGTCCTGCCACATCCGGCGGTAGGGCGCTAGCCAGGCGTCGATCTCGGCCAGCGGCTCCGGGCGCAGCCGGTACCAACGGCGTTGGGCGTCCTGGCGGACGTCGACCAGGCCGGCTTCGCGCAGCACCTTGAGGTGTTTGGACACCGTGGGCTGGCTCAGCGGCAGCCGGTCGACGAGGTCGCCGACCGCTCGTTCCCCGGTGCGCAGCAGGTCGAGGATGTCGCGGCGATGTGGTTCGGCGAGGACTTCAAAGGTACTTGCCACACCATCAATATAGCTGGGCGGAAATATAATGCCTAGGTGGTCGCGCCCAGCACGGCCTGGGTCTGCGTGGTGTGGCCGACGCGGCGCCTGGCGCCGTCGAGCAGCTCGGTCTGCACGGCGATGCTGGTGCGGCCCACGTGCAGCGGGCGGCTGACCGCGCGCAGCGTCCCCTCGCGCACCGCGCGGAAGAAGTTCGTCTTCGACTCGATCGTGGCGGTATGCGCGCCCTCGGGCAGGTTGAGCACCGCGCAGACCGCGCCGATCGAGTCGGCCAGCGCCATCACCGCACCACCGTGCAGCACTCCCCCGGCCGTGCAGTGCCGTGGTGCCCAGTCCAGCTGCCCGCGGACCTCCTCGGCGCTGGCGGCCTCGATCCGCACACCCAGCGACACCGCGAAGGGCATCAGGGCGAGCAGCCGCTCGTGGTCGACGGCGGTCACGAGGCCGCCTCGTCGAGGATCCGCACCGCGGCGGCGACGAGCTCGGCGTTGTCGGCGGCGACCTGCCCGTCCGGCAGCAGCAGCGTGTCCTCCAGGCCGATGCGGGTGGCGAGCCCGCGGCGGGCGGCCACGGTCAGCACCGGCCACGCCCCGGCCGCCTCGCCGTGCAGCAGGATCGGCGTCGTCGCCGGGCGCAGCCGTTCCAGCAGCGCCTCAGCGGTGGTGGCCGCCCCGCGCGGAGACCGGTCGGTGACCTCGGCGAGCACCCGCAGCACCCGGTCGCGGTGCGGGGAACGCAGGAACTGGCGGTCGCCGTCGGTGCCGGAGCAGATGCCCGCCTCGACGCCGACACCGCGTTCCAGCAGCACGGCCGCGACGGCGTCGGCACCGGGTTCGTGCCAGTTCACCGAGGCGTGATCGGGCAGCACCGTCCACGCCCGGATGATCCGGGCCCGATCGGCTGGATCCGGGACGGTCCACGCGCCGGTGGTGACCCCGACCAGGACGCCGGGTGCGGCCGCCCGCACCGCGCGCAACGCCGCCGCGACCACGTGCGGATCGAGGCTGTCGGCACCATCGGGGGACTTGGGGTGCAGGTGGATGTCGGTGGCACCGGCGGCGACGCTGTCGGCGGCGGCCTTGGCCAGCTCCTCCGGACGCACGGGCAGGTGGAAGTGCTCGCGCGTGGATCGGGCGCCGTTGAGGCAGGCCTGCAGCATGTGCCGATTCTCCCCCGATTCAGCGCACCTGCGGAAGCTGGCGACCCCGTTTCGTGATCATCACCCGGGGATCAGGCGACGTCAGCGCCTGACGTATTAGCGTGATGGGGTGGCGTTGAGCAACCGGATCCTGCGCGGTGTGGCCAGCGGCGAGATCAGCCTGGCGTTCCTGCGGTGGCCCAGCCCGCAGGCCAGCGCCGGAACGCAACTGCGCACCGCGGTCGGACTGATCGGCATCGGCGAGGTCACCGCGGTCGATCCGCGGCAGATCACCGACGCCGACGCGCACCGCGCCGGATTCACCTCCGCCGCCGGGCTGCGGTCCTCCCTGGACAAACAC
This sequence comes from Saccharopolyspora antiqui, assembly GCF_052246905.1. Lineage (NCBI taxonomy): Bacteria > Bacillati > Actinomycetota > Actinomycetes > Pseudonocardiales > Pseudonocardiaceae > Saccharopolyspora > Saccharopolyspora antiqui. The sequence continues at coordinate 51,386 of NZ_JBQQBO010000004.1, read as the reverse complement.
GGCACCGGCGCGGTCTACCGGCTCGCACTGCGCTACGACGGCCCCGCCCCGATGCCGCCGCAGGAACCCGTGGTGCTGGGCAGCCGGGAGCGGGCGACGATCGACCGGCGGCTGGCGCAACTGGACGTCTCCGCCCCGCGCGGGCCGTGGACCAGGCAGGTTCTGGAGGCGCTGCGGCAGCGCCCCGGGGCGCGCGTCGCCGAGTTGGCCGCCGACCAAGGACGCCCGGTGTCGCGGTACAAATCCGACGTGTGGCGGCTGCGGGAACTCGGTCTCGTCGAGCCGCTGGACACCGGATTCCAGCTCTCCTCGCGCGGACGGTCCTATCTCGACAGTCCTGACTGAACGGAGCACGTGTGTCCATCCACGAGGTGCACCACGCCCACCTCAGCGGCCAGCAGCCCGCGGACCTCACCGCCGACGATGCCGAATCCGCGCTCTACCTCGCGATCTGGGCGCACAGCAGCGGCGACGACACCACCGCGCACCACGCGGCCCGCCAGGCCCGCGACCACGACCCGAAAAGCGAACTGGCCCGGCTGCTGACCACGATCACCAAAGGCGGCGACGCGAGCGGCGTCTACGACTCCCCCGCCGCGTTCCGGGCCTTCATCCGCGGCGGCGGCAACATCGACCTGTACGAGTCGACTTCGGCGGCGTTGCGGGAGATCTACCGGCGGCACCAGCCGCAGCGGGTGCTCGACATCGGCACCGGGGACGGATTGGCGCTGCTGCCCGCGCTCGTCGAACACCGGCCCGTGGTCGGTGTCGTCGAGCCCAGCGCGGCACTGCTGGCCGAGACCACCGCGGAGCTGACCCGTCACGGCATCGTCCACCACGCCTGGCCGCAGACCGCGCAGGACTTCACCGCCACCCACACCCAGCACTGGGACCTCATCCAGTCCAGCTTCGCCCTGCAATCCCTGCCGCCGCACGAGAAAACCCAGGTGCTGCACTGGATCGCCGCGCACACCGGCCGGTTCGCGCTGGTGGAATTCGACGTCCCCGAACTCGCCTCGGTGTGGGAGCCCGCCTGGTTCCGCGACTGCCTGGCACGGGTGGAGCGCGGGCTGCGCGAGTACGACACCGATCGCGATCTCGTCGGCGCCGGATTCATCCTGCCGGTGATCCTCGGCAAGTTCGGCACCGCCGCGCGCACCAACTACGAACTGTCCGTCGAGCATTGGGAAACGCTGCTGCGCCAGGCCGGTTTCACCGGAATCACCACCCGGCGGCTGGCCGACTACTGGTGGCGTCCGGCGCACCTGGTCGAGGCGATCACGACCTCCGGCTGACCCCGCCGCAACCGGTGGCCGGGTCAGTAGCGGGTGCCCATCGCCGAGCGCACTTCGTCGAGGGTGGTCTCGGCGAGGGCGTTGGCGCGCTCATTGCCTTCGCGCAGGATGCCGCGCAGGTAGCCGGGATCGGCGGCGAGGGCGGCGCGGCGCGTCCGCAGCGGCGCCAGGAAGTCGTTGACCGCGTCGGTGACCGTGCGTTTGAGCGCCGCGGCTCCCCCCGAACCGATGGTCTCGGCGACCTCGTGCGGATCCCGCCCGGTGCACAGCGCCGCCATCAGCACCAGGCTGGCGACTTCCGGGCGGGCCTCGGGGGCGTAGCTGATGTGCCGCTGCGAATCGGTTTTCGCGCCGCGGATCAGCCGCGCGGTCTCATCCGCGGTGGCCGACAGGCTGATCGCGTTGCCCCGGCTCTTGCTCATCTTCGATCCGTCGGTGCCCAGCAGCAGCGGCGCCGGTGACAGCAGCGCGTCGGGCTCGGGCAGCAGCGCGCCGTAGCGGTCGTTGAACCGGCGCGCGATCGTGCGGGTCAGCTCCAGGTGCGGCAGCTGGTCCTGGCCGATGGGCACCAGATTCGCCTTGCAGAACAGGATGTCGGCGGCCTGGTGGGCGGGGTAGGTGAACATCAGGCCGCTGACCGCCGCCTGCCGCGAATGCGCGATCTCGTCCTTGACCGTCGGGTTTCGGGACAGCTCCGAGACCGACACCAGACTCAGGAACGGCAGCAGCAGCTGGTTGAGCGCCGCCACCGCGCTGTGGGTGAAGATGGTGGCGCGCTGCGGGTCGATGCCGACGGCGAGGTAGTCCAGCACCAGGTCGCGCACGTGCACGTCGAGCCGGTCGGCGACATCGCGGTCGGTGAGCACCTGGTAGTCGGCGATGATCACCAGCAGCTCCACGCCGAGGCGCTGCAACCGGACTCGGTTGTGCAGGGTGCCGAAGTAGTGGCCCAGGTGCAGCGCCCCGGTCGGGCGATCACCGGTGAGCACCCGGAACCGCGCCGGGCGCAGCCGGATCAGCTCCTCCAGTTCGGCGCTGCGGCGCACGGCGGCGGAGGTTTCGATCGTGGCGGTCATGGTTCTCCTTGTCCGAGGCTGGGGGCCGACGCGGTGGCGGCCCGCCAGGACGTGCGGAGAACACGAAAAAGGGCCGTCCATCCGAACGGCCCGATGCGTGCGTGCTGGTGCGGCCGCTCCTAACCGGAGCGCCACCAGGCACGGCACGAACTCTGCGTCACAGCCCCATCCTAACCCGATCCGGCGGCGAGCCCGCCGCGATATGACCGATGCCATGCCGTCGCGTCCGCACCCGAGGCGCCCGCTGTCTTGGCGCGTTCACGACAACGCCAGGGTCATCGTGGTGTCGGTGACGGAGAACCCGAGACGTTCGTAGAGGTCTCGCGCCGGGTTGCCGACGGTGACGGCCAACCCCACCTCGGGCCAGCCCCGCGCGCTCAACCACGCCAACGCCCGCCGCAGCAGCAACCCGCCCAGCCCGGCGAATTCGGCGGCCTGGCGGCGGAAAACATCACCCACCCACGGGGTGCCGCCGCGGTCGTTGACCACCAGCCCGGCCACCACCCGGTCCTCGGCGTCGACCACCAGCGCGCTGCACGCCAGCACCGGCCCCAGCACCCGGCCGGACAGCAGCGGCTGCAGCAGTTCGGTCAGCACCTGCTGTGCATCGCCGGAGACCTGGTCGGGATGCTCCGGTGGGAACGCCTCCCGCCACGCGGGCAGCAGCTGCGCGGCAGGACGATCGCAGGCCACCACCCGCAGCGGCTCGGCCGGGACCAGCCGCGCCCACTCGCGCGGCGGCGCGTCGGAACGCAAGTCTCGCCGCATCGCGTGCGCGTGCCGCCGCAACCGCGCCCCCGCCCGCAGCAGCACCGCGCCCTCGGCTTCGGTGACCAACACGTGCCACCCCGGCAGCTCCGCGCGCAGCAGCTCCAGCGCGTCGGGCCCGTCCACGGCCAGGACCTGGGCGGTGCGCGGCACCCCCGTGACCGGTGCGTAGGACACCGTGGTGCTCTCGCGCGAGAGCACCACGACCCCGTCAGGGCGGTTGACCTGCAGCATTCGACAAGCTCTACACCCAAACCCCGTATCGGGCAACCGAATTCACGACGCCCGGGCCGGTCGGCCAGAGATCTTGCGCAGCAGCGGTACCGGGATCCTCCGATGTGCCCGGATTTCCTCGCCCCGGCGAGTACAGTGCCGGACCACACGCCAGGCCCGACTGCCGTGGCTGCTGTTCGCCCCGACCTCCGGCGCACTGGTGATCGTCGGTTTCCTCGCCACCCCGCAGACCGGGCACATCACCGGCCAAATCCGGCACGTCGTCGGCGCCCACCTCGGTCGGTGAACACTACGGACGATCTTCGGCACCCAGCCGCTCGCCCAGATCGCTGAGCAGGACCCGCAACAACCCCGCCAACTGCTCCCGCTGCTGGGCATCCAGCGAACTCAGCAACGTCTCCTCGTGCCGCAGCAGGTCGTCCACCCGCTGCTCGATCAACCGGTGCCCGGCGTCGGTGAGCTCCACCAGCACCGATCGACCGTCCGCGCCGCCCTTGCCGCGGCGCACCAGACCACGCTGCTCCGCCCGCGCCACCCGCTGCGAAATAGCGCCCGCGCTCACCAACGACTGCCGCGCGATCTCCCCGGCCGCCAACCGGTACGGCGGCCCTGAGCGCCGCAACGTGCTCAACAGGTCGCGGGTCGCCGCATCCAACCCGATGCGCGCATCGGTGCGGCGGCGCTCGTCCTCCAACAGCTTCGCGATCCGCCAGATCCGGGTGATCACCCCGATCGACGCCACCGGCGTCCCCGGGCGCTCCCGCTGCCACGCCCGCTGGATCCGGTCGACCCCGTCCTCACGCTGCGACATGACCGCACAGCCTAGCCCCGCGGCGCGGGTGAACACCGGTCGCGGAAAACGCGTTGACAGCCGCCGCGCGGCTGCCGCTAGGATCGGCGGCACTATGAAGAACTGACGTCGAGCCAGGCCCGCGCCCGAGGCTTCCGCGACCCCATTTCCCGGTCCGCGTCGAACCACGCCCGGCGGGCAACGCATCGAACCACCGGTGTGTGACGCTTCGTGTCTTTCGTTCTGCTTGCACGTGATCTCGTCAAGTCCTATGCGGACCGCGTCGTCCTCGACGGGGTGTCGTTGACCGCTTCACCGGGCCAGCGCATCGGCCTGGTCGGTGAGAACGGCGTCGGCAAATCCACTCTGCTGCGCGTGCTCGCCGGTGCCGAAGCACCCGATGTCGGCGAGCTCACCCGTCCCGACGATCTGGGATTCCTGCACCAGGAAACACCTTTCGCCCCCGACACCACCCTCGCCGACGCGCTGGAGGCCGCCTTGGCCGAGCACCGCGCCGCGGGGCGGCGGCTGACCGAACTCGCCGCCACCCTCGCCGACCACCCCGACGACGAAGACGCCCTCGCCGCCTACGGCGACGTCCTCGACTGGGCCGAGCAGCACGACACCTGGGACGCCGACCACCGCGCCGAAGTCGTCCTCGACGGACTCGGCCTGGCCGGTATCCCCGGCGCCAGACGCATCGGCACCCTCTCCGGCGGACAACGCAGCCGACTGGGCCTGGCCGCGCTGCTGCTGCGCCAGCCCCGCGCCCTGCTGCTGGACGAACCCACCAACCACCTCGACGACACCGCGCTGACCTTCCTGCAACAACACCTCGCCGCGCTGCCCGGCACCGTCGTGCTCGCCAGCCACGACCGCGTGTTCCTCGACGCGGTCTGCACCGACATCCTCGACCTCGACCCCGCCATGGACGGCCCCACCCGCTACGGCGGCACCTTCACCGACTACCTGGCGGCCAAACGCGCCGAACGCGGCCGCTGGCAGCAGCGCTACACCACCGAACAGCACGAACTCACCGCACTGCGCCACGCCGTGGACGTCACCGCCCGCCAGGTCGCCCACCACGCGCCCCGCGGCAACACCAGCAAAATGGCCTACGACTACGCAGGCGCCCGGGTCCAGAAGCAGATCTCGCGGCGGGTGCGCAACGCCCAGCAGCGCCTCGACGAACTCACCGCCACGCAGGTCCGCAAACCCCCGAGCCCGCTGCGCTTCGCCGCCACCCTCACCGACCGCGACACCACCACCGACGTGGTGCTGCAGATCCGGCGGGCCGGGGTGCGCGACCGGGTGTGGATCGACGAACTCGACCTCACCGGAACCGGCCGACTGCTGATCACCGGCGGCAACGGCGCGGGCAAATCCACCCTGCTGCACCTGGCCGCCGGGCGGCTGGCACCCGACGTCGGCAGCGTGCAGCGCCGCCGCGGCGCCCGCATCGGCCTGCTCGAACAGGACGTCACCTTCCCCGATGCCCGCAAGAGCCCTCGCCAGCTCTACGCCACTGCCACCGCGGACCGCCCGCACGTCCCGGCGCTGCAGGAACTCGGCCTGCTCGCCCCGGCCGACCTCGCCCGCCCCATCGGGGCGCTGTCGGTCGGCCAGCGCCGCCGCCTGGCCCTGGCGCTGCTGATCGCCGATCCACCACAGGTGTTGTTGCTCGACGAACCCACCAACCACCTGTCGCTGACGCTGGCCGGTGAACTCGAAGACGCCCTGCGCACCGCGCCCGGCGCCGTCGTGGTCGCCAGCCACGACCGTTGGCTGCGGCGACGCTGGAACGGGCCCACCCTGAACCTGCACAACGGTCGACGCAGCGCCTGAGGGGAGCCGCCGCCATGCCCGACACGCCCGACCCCACCAAGGTGCACCCCACCACCCGGCCCGACCTCACCAACGTGACCTTTCTGTCCACAGTGGTCAGATCCCCGCTGATCGAGATCGGCGACTACACCTACTACGACGCCCCCGACGGCGCCGCCGAATTCGAAACCCGCAACGTCCTCTACAACTACGGGCCCGCCAAACTGCGCATCGGCCGGTTCTGCGCCCTGGCCACCGGAGCGCGATTCATCATGCCCGCCGCCAACCACCCCATGATCGGCTGCGCCACCTTCCCCTTCACCATCTTCGGCGGCGACTGGACCAACGCCACCGCCGACATCGCCGCCGCCCTGCCCGCCAAAGGCGACACCGTCATCGGCAACGACGTGTGGGTCGGCCGCGACGCCACGATCATGCCCGGCGTGCACATCGGCGACGGCGCGATCATCGCCACCGCCGCGGTGGTCACCAGCGACATCCCCGCCTACGGCATCGCCGGCGGCAACCCCGCGCGAGTGATCCGCCGCCGCTTCTACGACGCCGACGTCGAACTGCTGCAACGCGTCGCCTGGTGGAACTGGCCCATCCAAGCCATCACCGACCACGTCCGCACCATCATGGCCGGACAACCCAAAGACCTCGCCGCGCTGGCCCGCCGGGAAGGACTGCTGGATGCCTGACCGCCACATCACCACCCCCGACGGACTCCTGCTGTGGTCGCAGTCCCACGGCGACCCCACCGACCCGACAGTGCTGCTGATCATGGGCGCCAACACCAACGCGATGGGCTGGCCCGACAAATTCGTCAACGCCCTCACCGCGCACCGGCTGCACGTCCTGCGCTACGACCACCGCGACACCGGCCGCTCCACCCACCTCGACCTCACCGGCTACTCGCTGGCCGACATGGCCCGCGACGCCATCGCCGTCCTCGACGGACACGGCATCGCCACCGCCCACGTCGTCGGCCTGTCCATGGGCGGCACCCTCGGCCAACTGCTCGCCCTCGACCACCGCGACCGGCTGCGCACCCTCACCCTGATGTGCACCGCGGCACTCGACGTCGACTTCGCCGAAGCGATCCGCCGCGGCATCGAAGGCGAACCCACCGACCTGCCCACCCCCACCCCGCAGATCATCACCGCGATGGCCCACCGCACCGACCCCGCACCCGACCGCGACACCGCCCTGCGGCACCGGATCGCCGAATGGCGACTGCTCGTCGGCAGCGAAATCCCCTTCGACGAAACCGAATACCGCCGCTGGGAGAACGCCGCCATCGACCACGCGGGCAGCTACCAGCAACCCGGTGCGCACGCCTTCGCCACCCCGGTGCCCACCGAACGCGGCGCCGAACTGCGCCACGTCAGCACCCCCACCCTGGTCGTCCAGGGCCCGCTGGACCCCATCAACCCGCCCCCGCACGGCCAGCACCTCGCCGACCTCATCCCCGGCGCCCGCTGCGTGTCCATCCCCGGCCTCGGCCACGCCCTGCCCGCCGCCCTGCACTCGCGGATCATCGCCACCATCACCGACCACATCGGACGATTCGAGAGGACCACCACGTGATCGACCCCCGCCTGCACGACCGCGTCGCCGTGATCACCGGCGCCAACAGCCCCCTGGGCATCGGCGCGGGCATCGCCCGCGCCCTGGCCCGCCAAGGCGCCAGGGTCGTGCTCGCCTCCCCGCCCGAAACACCTCCGGGCAGCGCGGTCACCGGGGCCGACCGCACCTACGGCACCGCCAAGGCGACCGACACCGACCACGTGCGCGAAGCCCTGCGCGCCGACGGCGCCGACGCCGAATCCCTGGCCGTCGACCTCGCCGACATCGGCAGTGCCCCAGCCATCTTCGACCACGCCGAGAAGCACTTCGGGCCGGTGGAGATCCTGGTCAACAACGCCGCCCACTGCGTCCTCGACACCTTCCAACCCGACCCGCCACGCGGCAACCGCACCCTCGACGCGGCGAGCCTGGACGCCCACCACGCCGTCAACACCCGCGCACCCGCGCTGCTGATGGCCGAATTCCACCGCCGCCACCTGCGCCGCAAGGCCAACTGGGGCCGCATCATCAACATCTCCACCGACGCCGCCCCCGGCGCGGCCGACCAGATCTCCTACTGGGCCACCAAGAACGCCCTGGAATCGCTGAGCCGATCCGCGGCGATCGAACTCGGCCCAGCGGGCATCACGGTCAACATCATCTCGCCCGGTCCAGTGCAGACCGGCTGGATCAGCGACGACATGTCCACCCGCTTCGCCGAACTCAGCCCGCTGGGCCGCGTCGGCCGCCCCGACGACATCGCCGACCTCGCGGTCTTCCTGGCCTCCCACCAAGCCCGCTGGATCACCGGCCAAACCATCTACGCCGGAGGCGGCAAACGCATGGTCTAACCCGTACGCGGCTCGCGGGTGATCGTCCTGGTGAGAACCGGGATCGCCACTCACGAGCCCGCAGGTGGCCGCGCTCCACTGTGGTCGGAGCTCGACCGCGCCGGTGCTAGCGTCCCGGCCATGCCAGGTCTCGTCGGTCTTGCCGCCTACCGCCGGTTCTGGACGGCATCGACCGTGTCGATCTTCGGCACCTACATCACCGGCCTGGCCCTGCAAATCCTCGCCGCCGTCACCCTGCACGCCACCGCCACCGAACTCGGCGTGCTGGGCGCCGCCCGCTGGGTGCCCTACCTGCTGCTCGGCCTGCTCGCCGGGGTCATCGTCGACCGCTACCGCTGCAAACCCCTGCTCGTCGGAGCCGACCTCGCACGAGCGCTGCTGCTGTGCGCGATCCCCGTGCTGCACGCGTTCGACCTGCTCAGCCTGCCGAGCCTGGTGCTGTTCGTAGCGGCGATGGGACTGCTGTCGCTGTTCTTCGACGCAGCCGACCAAGCCTTCCTGCCACGCCTGGTGCCAACGCGACTGCTCACCTCCGCCAACGCCAGACTGGAGCAGTCCGACGCGGTCGCCCAAACCACCGGGCCGCTGCTGGCCGCAGCACTGATCAAGATCATCGGCGCGCCGCTGACGATCCTCATCGACGCGATCTCCTACCTGATCTCCGGACTGCTGCTGGCCACCATCCGGATCCAGGAACCAGCGGCACCACGGGCGGCCCGCCGCCACCTGCTCGCCGAACTGCGCGAAGGCCTGTCCTGGGTGTACCGGCACCGCATGCTCGCGCCGATCGCCCTCAGCGGACACCTCTGGTTCCTGTCCCACAGCGCGCTCACCACCGTCTTCGTCCTCTACGTGCTCCGCGCCCCGGCCACCGGCGGACTCGGGCTCGACGAACTCCAACTCGGCGTCTGCTACGCCTGCGCCGGGGTGGGCGCGGTCCTGGGTGGGGCGTTGGCCAACCGCTGCGCGCAGCGCTTCGGCGCCGGACGCAGCATGGTCGCGACCCGCTCCCTCATGGCGCTGCCGTGGCTGCTGGTGCCCCTGGCCGCACCCGGCCCGGCGGCCATCGCGATGCTCGCGGCGGCGCAGTTCTGCTTCTGGATCCTGATGGGCGTCGAAGGACCCAACGAAATGGCCTACCGCCAGGCCAGCACGCCGGATCGCCTGCAGGGCAGGATGAACACCACCATCCGTTCCCTCAACCGCGGCGCGATCGTGCTCGGCGCCCCACTCGGCGGACTGGTCGCCGACGCCGCGAGCTATCGAACGGCACTGTGGATCGGCATCACCGGCCTGGCCATCTCGGCCACCACACTGGCCTTCTCACCGCTGCGCCACGCCACCCACCCCGCACCAGCGCAACCCACCGGGTGACCACCCGGGGCTTTCCCTTCTCCCCTGGCAAAGCGGGAGTACCGGCGACGGCGCCGAACGGGGAAGGCGCGGCTGGGCCGCGTGCGGCACTCGGCGTCAGGCCGGACGAGCCCGGTCGACCAGCAGGTGCACCGCCAGCCCAGCAAGCACCGTCCCCATGAAATAGCGCTGCACCCGCAACCAACCCGGGCGCCGACCCAGCAGACCCGCCACCGAACCGGCGGTCACCACGATCAACGCGTTGATCGACACCGCCACCACGATCTGCACCACGCTCAACGTCAGGCTCTGCACCGCCACACCACCCCGGCTCGGGTCGATGAACTGCGGCAGCAGCGACACGTAGAGGACCGCGATCTTCGGGTTGAGCAGGTTGGTCACCAGCCCCATCGTGAACAACCTGCCCGGCCCGTGCGCGGGGGTGGACACCGGCGCGAACACCGACACCCCACCCGGACGCACCGCCTGCCACGCCAACCACAGCAAATACCCCGCGCCCGCGATCTGCACCGCCGTGTACAGCGCGGGCACCAGCGAGAACACCGTGGCGATCCCCGCGGTGGCCGCCGCCGCGTACACCACGAACCCCACCGCCACCCCCAGCAGCGACACCAACCCGGCCCGCCGCCCCTGCGTCAACGACCGCGACACCAGGTAGAACATGTTCGGCCCCGGCGTGAGCACCAAGCCCAACGCCACCACCGCGATGCCCGCCACTGCCGGAAACCCGACCACCACGTAACCTCCTGCCGCACGCCACCTGTCGTAGCCGAACGCTAAGCAGCGACCGCACCAGCACAAACAGCCAATCCGGCGGTACTGGCCCGCTCCACCGCCGCATCGGCATTTCCCGGCGCACCTACCGGCGCCGCGTCGCCGAACTCACGACGCAGCTGGAAGCCCAGTCCCGCTTCCAAGCAGGCGCCCGAACCGGAGAACTCGGCCGCACCCGCTGACCCACCCGACGCGGGTGCGGCGTCTGGAACGCCAGGTGCGGGCTGGCACCCGAGAATCTGCCCGCACCTGGCGAATCCAGTGGCGGCCAGCGCATCAGTCGTCGCACTCGTCGTGGTAGCGGACCTGCGGGCTGCCCGCCGGAGCGCCCAGACCGGTGGCGCGGCCTTCCGGCTTCTCCCAGTCCTCCTGGCGGCCCAGCGCCGTCAGGTCCAGGAAGCTCGTCGTGCTGCCCAGTACGTCCAGTCCCCGCCCGTAGGTGGAGTAGGTGTGGAATACCTTGTCGTCGACGCGCAGGAAGCAACTCAAGCCGGGCAGCTCGAAGGGCTGCTCGCCGGAGACGTAGTAGTCGGTTCCGGCCCGCCGGTGCTCCTCGGCGCTGCGGTAGTTGTATTCCACCGGGCACACCGACTCGTCCAGCGTCACGTGGAAGTCGTAGTTGAAGTCGCTGCCGAATGAGGACAACCACGGCACCGTCCAGCCCATCCGGGCCCGGAACCTCTCGATCTTGGTCAGCCGCGCGCGGGAGACCAGCACCAGCGACGTGCCGCGGGCGCGCAGGTGCGCCAAGTGCCCGATCTGGTCGATGAACGCCGAACAGCTCCGGCAGGCGGCCTCCCAGCTCGGATCGAACATGGCGTGGTAGATCACCAGCTGCGCCCGTCCGTCGAACAGGCCCGGCAGGTCCACCGGACCCTGCGGGCCTTCGAACCGGTAGTCCTTGTCGATCTCGACCATCGGCAACCGCCGCCGGTCGGCGTTGAGCTCGTCGCGGGCGCGGGTGAACTCCTTCTCCCGTGCCAACAGCTCACGACGGGCCACCAGCCACTCCTGGTGCGAAACGATCTCGGGAAGGCTCATCACAGCTCCGTCCACCTCGTTGTTTCGTCCTGCACCAGAGGTAGACCGGCCGCCGCGGCGAGACTCATCGCGCCAACCGCTGGCGGGCCCGTTGCAAGAAGTCGCGTTCGGCCGCGTTGTCGGTGCCCGCGATCGCCGCGTCATAGGCATGCGCGGCCTCCTCGACGCGGCCCAGCCGCCGCAACAGGTCCGCGCGGACGGCGTGCAGCACGTGGTAGCCACCGAGATCGAGCTCGTCAACCAGGGCGAGTCCCGCTGCCGGGCCCTCGACCTCGGCCACCGCGACCGCGCGGTGCAGCGCCACCACCGGGCTCGGCGAGACCGCCAGCAACTGGTCGTAGAGCATGCGGATCTGCCGCCAATCCGTCGCGGCCGCAGTTGGTGCGTCGCTGTGCACGGCGTTGATCGCCGCCTGGATCTGGTACGGACCGGGCCGGTCGCGGCGCAGGCAGCGCCGCACGAGGGCCTGCCCCTCGGCGATGAGATCGCGATCCCAGCGGTCGCGGTCCTGATCGGCCAGCAGCACCAAAGCACCCTCGCCGGTGGTGCGGGCGGGCCGCCGCGACTCGATCAGCAGCATCAGCGCCAAAAGCCCCATGACCTCCGGTTCGTCCGGCATGAGTTCGGCCAGCAGCCGCCCCAGCCGGACGGCCTCTCCGCACAGGTCCGCCCGCACCAGCTGCGCACCCGAACTGGCCGTGTAGCCCTCGTTGAAGATCAAGTAGACCACCGCCAGCACCGCGCGCAGCCGCTCCGGCAGGTCGGCGTCACCGGGCACCCGGTACGGGATCCCGGCGTGGCGGATCTTGCCCTTGGCGCGCACCAGCCGCTGGGCCATCGTCGGCTCGGCCACCAGGAACGCGCGCGCGATCTCCGCGGTGGTCAGACCGCCCAGCAGCCGCAGCGTCAAAGCGACCCGCGCGCCGGTGGCCAGCGCCGGGTGGCAGCAGGTGAAGATCAGCCGCAACCGGTCGTCGTGCACGGGAGACTCCTCGTCCGGCTCGTCACGGGCGTGCAGCAGGGCGGCCTGGGCGTGCCGGTCCTCGCGGGATGCCTCCCGGCGCAGCCGGTCGATCGCCCGGTTGCGGGCTGTGGTGATGATCCAGCCCGCCGGGCTCGGCGGCAGCCCGTCCGACGGCCACCGCCGCAGCGCCTCGGCGAAGGCGTCCTGGACCGCTTCCTCGGCGATGTCGATGTCGCCGAAGACGCGGACCAGGATGGCGACGGCGCGGCCGTACTCCGCGCGGAAGACCTCCTCGACCTCCGCTACTGCGATGGCTGGCACGTCATCTCGGCGTCCTCGCCCTGCAACGGCCGCACCTCGATCGGCAGGGTGGTCGCCCGCGCGAGCTTGCGGCTCCATTCCAGGGCGGCGTCCAGATCCGGTGCCTGGATCACCGTGAACCCGCCGAGGTGCTCCTTGCCCTCGGTGAACGGCCCATCGGTGACGAGCACCTCCTCGCCCTGCGCCCGCAGCACGGTCGCCGTGCTCGGCGGGTGCAGACCGCCAGCGAACACCCACGCCCCAGCGGCCTGCATTTCCGCATTGAGTGCCTGCAGGTCGCGGACGATCGGCTCCAGCACCTCCGGCGGCGGCACCGGCCCGTCGGGCTGGTAGATGCTGAGCAAGTACTGCCTCATCACGATCTCCTCGCATTCGCGGCAACCGGCGTTCACCCGGTTCTCACCCACCACACGAACCACCACGGCCCGGATCGACACCACCCGGCGAGGAATTTTTCCGCGCCACCGACCGCCCCACCCGCCGAGGTGAACGTGGCGATGATTACGCACCGCCCAGCGGCCTGGCCGCCCGCCGCTGGGCGGCTGAATCGGTCCGGCCCGCCGTCCACTGTGATCCGTGGCGGGCCCGCAACGGCAGCGCCGCGCTGGGGATAGCATCCGGGCAGGCAATCACCCGGCGAGCAGGAGAACGAACCTCATGACCCAAGCTCCCGTCACCGTGACCGTCACCGGTGCGGCCGGTCAGATCGGCTACGCGTTGCTGTTCCGGATCGCCTCCGGTCAGCTCATCGGGCCCGACACCCCGATCAAGCTCCGCTTGCTGGAGATCCCGCAGGCGGTCAAGGCGGCCGAGGGCACCGCGATGGAGCTCGACGACTGCGCCTTCCCGCTGCTGCAGAGCATCGACATCACCGATGACGCCCGCACTGCCTTCGACGGCACCAACATCGCGCTGCTCGTCGGTGCGCGCCCGCGGACCAAGGGCATGGAGCGCGGCGACCTGCTGCAGGCCAACGGCGGCATCTTCAAGCCGCAGGGCGAGGCCATCAACGCCGGTGCCGCCGACGACGTGCGCGTGCTGGTGGTCGGCAACCCCGCCAACACCAACGCGCTCATCGCCCAGGCCCACGCCCCGGACGTGCCCGCCGACCGGTTCACCGCGATGACCCGCCTGGACCACAACCGCGCGCTGACCCAGCTGGCGCAGAAGCTGGGCGTGTCGGTCACCGACATCAAGAAGCTGACCATCTGGGGCAACCACTCCGCCACCCAGTACCCCGACCTCTTCCACGCCGAGGTCGGCGGCAAGATCGCCGCCGAGCAGGTCGAGCAGGCCTGGCTGGTCGACGAGTTCATCCCCACCGTCGCCAAGCGCGGCGCGGCCATCATCGAGGCCCGCGGCGCCTCCTCGGCAGCCTCGGCCGCCAACGCCGCCGTCGACCACGTCAACACCTGGATCAACGGCACCCCCGAAGGCGACTGGACCTCGGCGGCCGTGGTCTCCGACGGCTCCTACGGCGTGCCGACGGGCCTGATCTCGTCGTTCCCGGTCACCGCCCGCGACGGCAAGTTCGAGATCGTGCCGGGCCTGGAGATCGACGAGTTCTCCCGCGAGCGCATCGACACCTCGGTCAACGAGCTCGTCGAGGAGCGCGACGCGGTCGCAGGCCTCGGCCTGCTCTGACACACCCAGCGAGAGAAGGGGCCGTCCCGGCGATGGGGCGGCCCTCTCGCGTCCGAATCCGCTTGCGGCGGCGGAAAAGTGGTTGCCGGAACCGACTCCGGGGCAGCACCATCAGCACATGGCCCATCCCGCGGAAGTGATCAAGCTCGACTCGGCGGTGCTGCGTCGCTGGCGCGACGAGGACCTCGCCGAAATGCACCGGGTGGTCATCGAAGCACTGCCGCACCTGCGGCCGTGGATGCCGTGGGCCGCCAGCGGCTACCCGCTGGACGCCGCGGCCGAATTCCTCGACCTGTGCGCCCGCAACTGGCGCAGCGGCGACGCCTACACCTACGCGATCATCGCCGACGGCGCGATCGCGGGCTGCATCTCCCTGGAACGGCGCATCGGGCCCGGCGGTTTGGAGCTCGGGTACTGGCTGCATCCCGACTTCACCGGCCACGGCCTGGTCACCACCAGCGCCGCGGCGCTGGTGGACGAAGCGTTCGTGCTGCCGGGCATCGACCACGTGCAGATCCGGCACGACGCGGCCAACACCGCCAGCCAGGCCGTGCCGCAGCGCCTCGGCTTCACCTGCATCGACCGCCGCAGCACCGCCCGCGAACCGAACACCCCCGGGGACACCGGTGTCGACGTCGTCTGGGAACTGACCCGATCCGAGCGTGCAGCCCAGCGGTGAACCCACGGATTCGTCCACAATGGATCGTCCAGGAGCTGTTGGCCGAACCCGGCGAAGAGCCATGGTCTTTCGGGTGTCGGTTTGACAGGCGATCGAACTGCAACTAGCTTTGTTGCAGTTCGAATGGTCTTGCGGCGGTTGCGAAGGGGGCACGGTGGGTCTCAGCAGCAGGAGCGCGGTCGCGATTCACGCGCTCACGATGTTGGCGCGCTGGGGCGACCGATCGCTGACCTCCGCGGAGATCGCGGAGAGCCTGGCCAGCAATCCGGTTCTGGTCCGGCGCGTCCTCGGTGGCCTGCGGGACGCCGACCTGGTGTGGTCCACGGAGGGACGTGGTGGCGGCTGGTCCCTCGCACGTCCTCCGCGCGAGATCACGCTCTACGACGCCTACACCGCCGTCGAGACGGGGCCGATCCTGTCGCGGCACGCTCATCCGCCGAGCGCCGAGTGCGAGGTCGGACGTCACATCCAGGCCCTGCTTGAGGTGGAGTTCCAGGACGCGGAACGTGCCATGGAAGAACGGCTCGGTCGAACGACCATCGCCCACCTGCTTCGGCAGGTGTTGGCCGCCGAGCGTGAATTCGCGGTGCGCAATCACTAGCTGAGCAATGGCGGAGGTGGACCCTCCGCCTTTCGCTTGCCCTAACTGTAACTACAACGGTGGCAGTAAATGCCATGTGGAGGACTGCGCAGCAATGACACCCACCTCGACCACGACCGAACCACGGGACTCGGGGCTGGCCCTGTTGGCAGTGCTCATGCCAGCCCTGCTCGCCACGGTCATCGCCAGCGACATGGTCAATCTGATGCTGCCCTCGATCGGAGCGCAGTTCGCAGCTTCCGAGGCGGAACTCGCGTGGGTCGTCACCGGCTTCCTGCTGATGTTCTCCGTCGGTATCCCCTTCTACGGCCGCATCTCCGACCGGGTGAGCCTGCGGCGCCTGTTCGGTTTCGCCCTGCTGACCTACGCCGCCGGGAGCCTGATCTGCGCGCTCGCCCCAGACCTCCTCGTGCTCGTGCTCGGGCGGATCGTGATGGGGGGAGGCGCGGCCGCGATACCCGTGCTCGCCATCATCGCCGTCACCAGGTTGATGCCGGTGGACAAGCGGGGGATGGGCATCGGCGTCGTCTCCGCGGCAGCGGGAATCGGTACGGCCGCCGGACCGGCCATGGGCGGCGGGATCGGCCAGCTCCTCGGCTGGCCCGCGCTGTTCTGGCTCATGTTCGTGGTCGCGTTGGTACTGCTGCCCGCCGCGTCGCGCGTGCTACCGGGCGAGCCCCCGGCCGGTGCGGGCCGGTTCGACCTGCCCGGCGGCATCCTGCTGGGCCTGGGCGCCGGGCTTGTTCTCTTCGGCATCACCCAGGCACAGGTCGCTGGCTTCACCGCGCCCTCGTCCTGGGGCAGCCTCGTGGTGGCGGTCCTGGCGATCGCGCTGTTCGGATGGCGCACCGTCCGCGTCGCGCAGCCGTTCGTCCCGCCCGCGCTGTTCACCAACCGGGTCTACCGGTCCGCGGTCGTCGTCGCGTTCCTGGCCATGGCCGTCAACCTCGGCGGCCTGGTGTTCGTTCCACTGCTGGTGGTCGACGTGGGCGGTCTCGCCCCTGGCCAAGGGGCCCTGGTCATGATTCCGGCCGGGGCCGCCGTCGCCGTCCTCTCCCCGTTGATCGGCCGCCTCGCCGACCGCATCGGCACCCGCCCCCTGGTGCTGACCGGCCTCGTAGCCATCGCAGTGTTCGCCCTGTTCCTCTCCACCTTCACCGCAGGCGCATCGGTGATCCCCGCAGGCGTCGGCATTCTCGGACTCAGCGCTGGCTTCATCTTCGTGATGACCCCGATCATCAGCGCAGCCGCCAGCGCGCTACCAGCCGACCAGATCGGCGTCGGCCTCGGAATCCTCCAAGGAGCCCAGTTCCTCGGCGCCGGGACCGGCCCGGCCCTGTTCGGTGTGCTCGTGGCCGCACGGCAGCAAAGCGGCGGCGGCGCCATCAATCCCCTGTACCCCGGACACGAAGGCGCCGCCTACTCCGACGTTTTCCTGGTCATGGCCCTGATCGTCGTCCTCGCCTTGATCGCCGCGTTCCGGATGCGCCCCGCGGCAGCTCCCGCGGCCATGCCATCCCACGACGCGGACAAGGTCCACTAGCGCACCGGTCGCAGAACCACCGAGACGACCGGGGACGGCCAGGACCCGGACGTCGCTCAAGTTTCCGAGTCGGCGTGGCGGAATGTCCTAGCACCGACCGCATTTCCGAGGAGGATCGCGTTGAGGACGATTGTTGTGTCGGGAGGCACCTCGGGTATCGGGGAGGCACTCGCACACACCTACCTCGACCGGGGCGACAAAGTGACCGTCATCGGTCCCGATCCGGCGAAGGGGAAGCGGTTTCTCGACGCGGCGGAGCGGGCAGGTGCGGGCGGCCGAGCCTTCTTC
Source organism: Saccharopolyspora antiqui (assembly GCF_052246905.1). Lineage (NCBI taxonomy): Bacteria > Bacillati > Actinomycetota > Actinomycetes > Pseudonocardiales > Pseudonocardiaceae > Saccharopolyspora > Saccharopolyspora antiqui. The sequence continues at coordinate 33,750 of NZ_JBQQBO010000004.1, read as the reverse complement.
ATGCGGGCGGACCTCAGCCTCATCAGCGAAAACCGGCGCGTCATCGGGGAAATCAAAGCGCGGTTCGCGGCAGTGGACGTTCTCGTGCTGTGCGCGCGGTACTTCCGTTCCTATCGCACGGTGACCTCCGAGGGGTTCGAGCACAATTTCGCGCTGTACTACCTGAGTCGGTTCCTGCTCGGATACGGCCTGGTCGACCAGCTGGAGAAGGCCGACGATCCGGTCATCATGAACATCGCGGGCCCCGGGGTGAGCCCGGGGAGCATCCAGTGGGACGACCTCGGGATGGAACACGGCTACGACGGCTGGCTGGCCATGTTCCAGGGCGGGAAGCTCAACGACCTCCTCGGGGCATCGTTCGCGGCCGAACATCGCGGATACCGCACTCGCTACGTGCTGCTGTTCCCCGGCGGAACACGGACCGGTTTCGCGGGCGAGAGGTGGTCGGGCTCTTGGTCGCGAGGCGACCCGCTGGTGCGCGGGTTCGCGTCGCGACCAAGAGCCTTCTTCCACTGCTAGCCGAGGGTGAACTCGACCTCGGGGGTCGCGGTGGGAACGGATCGCCGGGATCATCGTGATGGTGCATCTGTCCGACTCCCTGGACGCGGTCATCGACGACACCCACCAAGGCGTCGTCATGGTCTTCGACGCCGAAACCGGGACACCGCGCAAAATCCTCGATGCCGGATCACTCGCGGCACCGGATGCCGCGACGCTCGCCACAAGCTGGAACTGGCCGACGTCAAGACCGGAGTGCATGTCAACGCCGTCGGCGTCTGTATCCCCGCGCCCCGCGAACTCGCCACCGACCTGATGGCGAAGGCCAGGCTGGTCGACACTGGGGTTTCGGCACTGGGGTTTCGGCCTTCGCGGAGTCTGGCGATCTGCTGATCCTCATTCAGGAAGGGGCGCTCGCCACACCGGATTCGCTCGCCGGACTCGGCCAGGTCCTCCGGGGTTAGGTGATCGGACGTCGTGACGCGATGAGATCACCGTCTGCAAATCGTTCGGTGTGGCGGCGCAGGGCGTGGCTTCCGCGCTGCACGTCACCGCACGGGTGGACGAACAGGACAGCGGGCTCGTCGTCAAGGTGTCATGACTCGTTGTCGGGATCCAGCGGCGTCACCACGGTGCGGCGGAAGTGGTTGAAGATGACCGAGGTCCGGACGTCGACGATCTCCTTGCGCTGGGTCAGCCGGTCAAGGATGAAACCGCTCAGGTGGTCGTTGTCGGCGACCGCGATGTGCAGCAGGAAATCGTCGCTGCCGGACATCACGAACACCGACAGCACCTCGGGAAGGCTCGTCACGAACGCGTGGAACGATTCGATCACCGCGCGGTCGGGCGGGCGCAGCCGCACCGCGACGATCGCCTGCACCGGCCTGCCGATCTTCTTCAGGTCGACGTCGACGTGGTGGCCGCGCACGATCCCGCGCCTGCTCAGTTCCCGCACTCGGTCGAGGCAGGTCGACTGGGCGATGTGCAGGCGACGGGCGAGCTCCTTGTTGGTCTGCTTGGCGTCCTCCTGGAGCATGGCCAGCAGGGCCGTATCAAGTTCGTCCATCGAGGCCTCGCTCTCCTTGGCGGCGAGCAGAATTCGGCGTTCTGCTCGTACTGCCGAATTTAGCACGGCCTTACTCGGGTTCTTTCCGCTCGCTGTTACGGTGAAGCCATGACAATGCGCGTTCGTGCGCGCAGCCAGGGGGAGCACACGTTGTTCATCACGGAGTCCACCGAACTCGCCACGAAGGCACCGGAAACCGGCGCCGCCCGGCGCGGCCTCGGCCTTTCCGTGGCCGCCATCCTGGCCGCCGCGCTGATCTGGAGCAGTTCGTTCGCGGTCACCAAGGTGGCGCTGGCGGAAATCCCGCCGATGACCATCGGCGCTATGCGGTTCGTCCTCGCCGCGGTCATCCTCGGCGTGGTCGTGCACACTGGCCGAGACCGGCGGCGGCTGCCGTCCCCCAGGCAACGGCTGTTCATCGGTTTCGCCGGTCTGCTCGGGATCACGGCGTACTTCGCGCTGGAGAACGTCGGTGTCGACTTGGCCACCGCTTCCGACGCGACGCTGATCGTCGCCTCCTACCCGATCATCACCCTGGTGCTGGAGATTCTGTTCGGCCGCGCCACGTTCTCCCCCGTCCGGCTGATCGGCATGCTGGTGGCCGTCGCCGGTGTCTGGCTGGTCGTGCAGGGGCAGACCGGTGGCGGGGGCGAGCACCATCTGTGGGGCGACCTGATCCTCATCGCGGGCGGCGTCGTCTGGGCGGTCTACAACCTGGTCGCGCAGCGGGACGACTCCGGCGCCTCGCCGATCGTGGTCACCTACTACCAGACACTGGCGGGCGCGGGCGGTTTCGTTCTGCTGTCGCTGACCGAGGTGGACCGCTGGAGCGTCCCAGCCGGGGGAAACCTGCTGCGGATCGGCTTCCTCGCGGCACTCTGCTCGGTCGCGGCTTTCCTGCTGTACAACTACGGCCTCCGCCGCCTCGAACCGAGCGTCGCGGTCAACCTGCTCAACATCGTCCCAGCGGCCGGTCTCGGCTGGGCCGTGCTGCTGGCCGGCGAGACCCTCAATCTCCTGCAGGTGCTCGGCGGCACCATCGTCATCGTCGGCGTCACCCTTGGCATCTACCGAAAATCGAACACCACGAAGAAAACTGCCCTCGCGGCGAAGGACGGGTAATGCCGGAACAAGTCAAGAACAAATGCGCGATCGTGGTCAGCGAGGAGCTGCCCGCGGGCCTCGCGGCCAACGCCGCCAGCGTCCTCTCGGTGACCCTCGGCCACCGAGTCGACGGCCTCGTCGGCGCCGACGTCAAGGACGCCGACGGCGTCGCGCATCCCGGGATCATCTACCTGCCGCTCCCGATCCTGAAGGCCCCGCGCGAAAAAGTCGCCGCCACCGTCCAGGCCGCCGCCGATGACGACGAGATCTTCTTCGTCTCCTTCAGCGCGCTCGCCCAGAGCTGTAAGACCTACGAGGAATACATCGACAAAATGGCGGCCACGGTCACCGCGGACCTCGACAGCGTCGGCGTCGGCCTGCACGGCCCGCAAAAACGAGTCAACCGGCTCATCGGTTCACTCCCCTTGCTGCGCTGACTCGTGAAAGAACGGGCCGTTGAGGCGAACGGCGTGGACGATCGCTTCGAAGCCGGGGGGCGCCTGAGGAACGCGTCACCAGGTCCGGCGGCGTGGGCGCGCGGTGTAACTCGTCGGAGTCAGGGTGCGGAGGTGTTTCGCCAGCGGGCGGTCCGGGTGACGGTGCCCTCGGCGTCGAGTCCCGGTCGCCTCAGGGCTCACCGGTGCGGGCCGCTGCTCGGCGGGCGCGGTGGTTCGCGACGTTGACGCGGTTGCCGCACAGGCCTGGCATGCAGTAGCGGCGCCGTCCGGGGCGGGTGGTGTCGATGAACGCACCGCGGCAGGTCGGGGCTCCGCACGGCCGGAACCGCTGCTCCCCGAGCGTGTGGACCACGCCGAGGACGCCGACGCCGCAAATGACAGCAAGAGCGTCGGTGATGGTGGCGCTGGGCCGCACAGTGATCGCCCAGTGGGTGCGCTCCTGGGCGGCGGGTTCGGCGAGCAACGTGGCTCCGGCGGCGGAAGCGGTGAGCGCGCTCGCGCCAGCGACGAGACGGTCCCGCTCGGGATGATCGATCAGGTCGCGCACGACGACGCGCAGGGCGTGGACGTCCTCAAGGTCCGTCTGTCGAGCTCGGGCCGCGAGCCCGACCAGGGTGTCCCCGGTGTCGTGCTGGTCGCCGAGCGCGTGCGCGGCGGGACTGGGGTGCTCGTTGACGAAGGCGGTCAAGGCGGCGAGGTCAGGCAGGTGCTCGTCGCCTCGCCAGACCTCGGCGGTGGTGTTCACCAGCTCCGTCGCGACACCGGCCGCCCAGACGTAATCGTCAAGAACAACTTGCATACCTTACGACCCCTGACCTAAGTTCTCGGTTAAGTCAGACTTTACCCCTTACCTGGGGTTGTCGGGGCCCATCCTGGGACCCGACAGCGCTGGCCCTTCTGGTCCGTTGATGAGGAGAACCGCTGCCATGCCGCTGCCTGTGATCGAGGCCGTCGTCGTCGACGTCCTGGGAACCCTCGTGGACGAGCCCGCGGGGCTTCGCGCGGGCATCCGCACCATCGCCCCGTCCGTCGACGAGACCGGGCTCGAAGAGCTGTTGGGCCTGTGGCAGCGGCACATCGAGCAGGAGCAGCAGCGGATTCTGCGTGGTGACCGGGCGTTCGCCTCAAGCGAAGTCCTCGACCGCGAAGCTGCCGAGCTCGTCGCGGTCCGCGCCGGGGTCAGCGACCCCGCGGTGCTCTCGGAGCTCGCCGCCGCCGGGCAACGCCTCGCGCCCTGGCCGGACGCGGTGCGCGGTCTGGCCCGCCTGGCCGAGCGCTTCCCGCTGATCGGGCTGTCCAACGCCAGCCGGTCCGCGTTGCTGCGGCTGGGCGCGCACGCCGGGCTGCGCTGGCATCAGGCCCTGTCGGCCGAATCCGCCGGGGCCTACAAGCCTGCCGCCGAGGTCTATCGCCTCGCCGTCGAGCTCACCGCTCGGCCGCCCGAACGCCTGCTCATGGTCGCCGCGCACGCATGGGACCTGCGTGGAGCCCGCGAGATCGGGATGCGCACCGCCTATGTCGCTCGCCCCGTCGGTGATCCTCCGGCCCCTGGCGAACGCTTCGACCTCCACGCCGATGGCCTCGACGACCTCGCCGACCAACTTGCCGCCGTCTGAACGTTCCGCGCGTTCCCGCCATGATCGACCACGACCACCTCAAGCCCTGGATCGAACAGCCCTGACTACGCCAAGCGCGGAGTGCTCGTCGATCGTTGCTGGCCGCGAAAGCGTTGCGCAGCAACGCCGGAGAAGGCCAGCGCTAGGCTGGTGATCATGTCGAAACCGGTCCGCCTGATCCGCAGCGGCAGCCTGTCCGATGTGGCCGAATACGCCTACGGCGCGGTGGTGCGCCCGGACGCTCACCTGGTGTTCGCCGCCGGTGCCTGCCCCCTCGACGACACCGGCGCGACCGTGGCGATCGGCGACTACGCCGCCCAAGCACACCAGATGATGCGCAACCTCGACACCGCACTCCGCGAAGCCGGGGCACGACTGTCCGATGTGGTCAAAACGACCGTCTACGTCGCCACCACGCGGCAGGCCGACCTGGTGACGACCTGGGAGGCGGTGCGCGACCGCTTCGGCGATCACGACCCGCCCAGCACCCTGCTGGGCGTCACCGTCCTCGGCTACGCCGGCCAGCTCGTCGAGATCGACGCGCTGGCCGCGCTGCACCCCTGATCAGACGACGACCTCGGTCGTGACGCCCGGCGGGAAGATCTCGGCGGGACTGGCCAGCCGATGCGCGATGCCCTGCTGGGCGGAGTAGGTCAGCAACTGCTCCCAGGTCGCCATGTTCTCCTTGACGCCGTAGGGGAACGGATCGCCGTCGAAGAAGTCCCGCATCTCCCGCGCGTAGTTCGCCAGCCACGGCAGCGGATAACGCGACACCGCCGGGTCCAGCAGCCGTTCGACGCTGCGGCGCTTGGATTCCTGGAAGGCGTTGTAGAGGTTGCGGGCCACCCACGGATGCGCATCGAGCACCCGCCGCTGCACGGCGATGATGTGCATGATCGGCCACACCCCGCACCGCCGGTAGTACTCCCGCTCCATGTCCACGAAGTCCGGGAACAGCCGAACCACATCGGGATGGCCGTCGAGGAAGCACGTCGGCGGCCGGGCGATGATCGCGCAGTCGATGTCACCGGCGGCGAGCAGATCCGACAGCGACCGGTCGGCCACCCGGGTCAGCCGCACCCCTTCGGGCAGCGTGAGCTCGACCTTCTCCACCCGACCCGGCGCGTTGGCACCGGCCTGGTACCACTCGATCTCGTCGAGCTTCACGCCCTTCTCGTTGTGCAGCCAGCCGCGCATGTACACCGCCGCCGAGTGCGCCCACTCCGGCGAGCCGACCTTCTTGCCCCGCAGGTCCTCCACCGTGCGGATGCCGCTGTTGCGGTTGACGTAGAAGGAACCGAAGCGGAACAGCCGGGAGCAGATCACCGGCAACCCGATGATGTCCGGGTTCTCCCGGGTGACCTGGGCGCTGAACTTCGCGAACGACAGCTCGCTGACGTCCCACTCCCGGTTCGCGGTGAACCGGGCGAAGATCTCGTGGTGGCTGAGCACCGACCAGGTGTGCTCGATGCCCTGCGCCTTGACCTGCCCGGTGCGGAAATCCCGGAAGTGGTCGTAGTCCGTGGTCGCGATGCTGAGATGGATATCGCTCACGCGCTACTCCTCGCCGACAGAAATGGTCTGACAGTTAGTCCTATCGGCAGCGTACTCGGCTACCCGGTTGCGCGGAAACGGCGGCGATTCACCGGCGACAGACGACGTCCCCGAATGTCGCCCGACGCGGCGGGTATCGCCGCCGTGGACTCTTGTTCACCAACCCCCATATGGTGATATGGTTAGTCCATTGAACGGAGGCGTGGATGCTCAACGTCGATCTGCTCATCGTGGGCGCGGGGCCAGTCGGGCTCTACGCCGCCTACTACGCCGGATTTCGCGGACTGGAAGTGGCCGTCGTCGACTCCCTTCCCGATCCCGGCGGGCAAATCACGGCCCTGTACCCGGAGAAGTCGATCTACGATGTCGCGGGACTGCCCGCGGTTCGCGGACGCGACCTGGTCGAAGGACTGCTCACCCAGGCGGACCAGTTCAAACCGCACTACCGGCTCGGGCGGGGCGCGACCGAACTCGCCCGCGAGCCCGATGGCTGGACCGTGACCACCGATGGCGGCGAACAGATCCGCACCAAGGCGATCGTCATCGCGGGCGGCATCGGAACCTTCACCCCCCGACCGCTGCCCGCGGGCGAGGACTACCTCGACCGCGGCCTGACCTACTTCGTGCCCAACCCCGCCGAATACACCGATCGCGAGGTCGTGGTCGTCGGCGGCGGCGACAGCGCCGTGGACTGGGCCAACCTGCTGGTACCGATCGCGCGCAAAGTGGTGCTGGTGCACCGCCGCGACGCCTTCCGCGCGCACGCCGCGTCCGTCACCGCGCTGCGCGCCTCAACCGTCGAACTGCGCACCCCCTGCGTCGTCGACGAACTCTTCGGCAACGGCAGCGTGGAAGGCGTGCGCCTGCGCGAACTCACCAGCAAGACCACGAGCGAGCTGCGCTGCGACGCCGTGATCGCGGCCTTGGGCTTCACCGCGGACCTCGGTCCGCTGGAATCATGGGGCATCCACATCGAAGACCGCCACGTGCTCGTCGACTCCCGGATGGCCACGAACCTCCCCGGCATCTTCGCCGCCGGTGACATCACCGAATACGACGGCAAAGTCCGGCTGATCGCGGTCGGCTTCGGCGAGGCGGCGACCGCCGTCAACAACGCCGCCGTGCTCATCGACCCCTCCACCACACTGTTTCCCGGTCACTCCACCGACTCCGCGGCGTGACCCGCCCGACGATCGAGGTCCTCGATGCCCTACTTCATCACCTCAGCCTGCCTGGACGTCAAAGACATGTCGTGCGTGGAGGAATGTCCGGTCGACTGCATCTACGAGGGTGACCGCAAGCTCTACATCAACCCGAAGGAATGCATCGACTGCGGTGCCTGCCAACCCGTCTGCCCGGTGTCGGCCATCCAGCTGGACAGATCCGCCGACGCGGAACTCGACGACTGGAAGACCGACAACGCCCGCTTCTTCACCGAAGCACTCCCCGGCAAGGACGCCCCGCTGGGCAACCCGGGTGGGGCGCGCAAAGTGGGACGCATCGGCGTCGACACCGAACTCGCCGTCGCCACCACCGCGGCAGGCTGACCCGCACGTTCCGAACCCGTCAGTGGACAAATCCGATGCAGGAGGACCCATGGGAAAGAAAGGACGCGTCTTCGTACGCGGCTTGACCTCGGAAACCTACGGCCTGGGCCAATTCCGCCAAGAGCAGCTGGCCGTCGAGCGAGTCCGTGACGACACCGTCGTCGTCGACGACGCGAAAGTCGCGCACTCCGGGGACAGCAGCCAGTCCCGCACCTGGTGGCGGATCGGGCCCGGCGACGAGGACTTCCTGACCCAGACCATCCAGGTGCACTTCGTCGAACTGCCCGCGCAGTCGAGCAACCACGGGCACGGCCACCAGAACGAGGCCGCCTTCTACATCCTCGAAGGCCGCGGCTACGAGATCCACGACGACCAGCGCTACGACTGGGCCAAGGACGACCTGGTGTTCGTGCACACCGACTCGGTGCACCGGCACTTCAACCCCTACGACGAAAAAGCGCTCGCCCTGGTGGTCAAGGCCAAGTGCACCTGGATGTTCATGGGCCTGATCCAGCAGGGCCGCTCCGGCCCGGTCGAGCGGGAGCCCGAATTCGGCCCGCGCGAGGACTGGTCGCGGATCTGGACCCCAGGCGTGCTCGACCGCAAGAAGGTCATCAGCCCCAGCGACACGACCTGGGAGAACACCCCACTGGGCAACGTCCGGGTGCTCTCCTCGCCGCAGCGGACCGACGCGCGCATCTTCAGCATCGACGCCTTCGAACTCGACATCCCCGCCGGCACCCACTCCGGCAAGTACTGGAAGATGGCCGACGAGGTGCTCTACGTCATCGACGGCGGCGGCTACGCGCTGCAATGGGAAGTCGAGGCGGAGATCGCGGAGAAGTACTACGCCCGCATCGCCCGCGAGCCCAAGCGCTACGAGATCAAGAAGGGCGACACCCTCTACGTGCCGCAGAACCACGTGTGCCAGATCTTCGCCCACGACGGCACACCGCTGCGGCTGCTCTCGGCGCAGAACCGCGTGTTCAAGCACCTCGGCTACGACACCGTGCACTACTTCGAGCCCGCTTCGACGTTCGCGGGCGAGACGGAGATCGCCGCGGTCTCCGCACGCTGATCCACCCGCATCTCGGCCGGATGCGGAAAACCTCCGCATCCGGCTGAGATGGGCGCAAACCCGCCCCGTCCTGACTGCTCCGACTCGTTTGGGGAACGCATGTCCACGCGTACCAAAACCGAGGTTTCGCACTACCACGTCCAAAAACGCCGCCGAGCCCAGTTCATCGAGGACTGGCGCAAGAACCACCTGACCGTCGTGCACGGCACCGACGTCGTGCTGCACCAGACCGCCCGCGGCCTGCGCACCGGCGTGTTCACCGGCGCCGACGGCGACCGGCCGACCCGCTCGATGGACGCGCTGGTGCACGAGATCGACCCCGGCGTCACCACCACGGTGCACCGCCACTCCTGGGACGCCATGATCTTCTGCGTCGCGGGCCACGGCTGGTTCGAGATCGACGGGCAACGCATCGACTGGGGCCCCGGCGACTCCGTGCACCTCCCGGCCTGGGCGTGGCACCGCAGCGGCAACGACGGCACCACCACCGCGCGCTACCTGAGCTTCTCCAGCCAGCCCATGCTGGAGACGATGGGCATGGCCGTCCTCGAAGACGCCGGAGACACCCCCGTCGCCGAACTGCCCGGACGCCCGCCCTACTCGCCCGGCATCGACGGCGACGACCCCTACGCACGCCGCCTGCGCCGCCTCGCGCACGATCAGCAGGCGCGCCGCTCCGGGCGCCTGCACACCAGCTGGGACGACCTCGAACTGGTCAACACCCCGCGCGGAACCCGCACGACCTTCCTGCTCGACCGCGCCATCGGCTACCAGGCCTCGGGCATCACCATGGCGATGTTCGAGATCGCACCGGGTCGCGGCCAGTCGATGCACCGCCACCCCGGCGAGGCGTGGCTGTACGTCGTCGAAGGCCAGGGGCACAGCTACCTCGGCGCCGAGCCCGAAGGCGGCGAGAACCACCCCTGGCGCAAGGGCGACATCATCGTCGTCGACCACTACCTGTGGCACCAGCACATCAACGACGATCCCGAGAACACCGCCAAGGTGGTGCGCATCCACATGTTCGACTCCCTCCTGGAGACGATGCGCGCGCTGTGCGACCCGCTGGTGCTCTTCGAAGAACCGCCCGAGCACATCCGCGACGCCCAGGCCGGGGATCCGACCACAGTGGACTGGCCCGAGTTGCGCCGACCCACCTGGCCCTGACCATGACGCCACGACTGCCCCAGGGAGTCCTCGGCCTGCACGCCCTGCCAGCCGACCACCACGAGGGCCCCTGGGACTCCATCTTCGTGCCCGGCGACCTGAAGGACCGGCTGCTGCGGCACTGCGTGCTCGTCCTGCGCCACGGTCGCCGACTGGCCCAGCTGGCGGGGCCACCGCACGGGCTGGTGCTGCTCGCCGGACCGCCCGGCACCGGCAAGTCGACGCTCGCGCAGGGCCTTGCCCAACGAGCCGCCCTCGCCGTATCCGACCTCGGTGCGACCACGTTCGTCGAGATCGACCCGCACGCCTTCCCCAGCGACATGCTCGGCGAGAGCCAACGCGCGGTCAGCAGGCTCTTCCACGAGACGCTGCCGGAACTCGCCGCCCGCCGCCCGCACCTGATCGTCCTGGTGGACGAGGTGGAGGCCCTCGCGGTCAAGCGCAGCACCGCCTCGTTCGAGACCAACCCCGTCGACGTGCACCGCGCCACCGACGCCGTGCTGGCCGGAGTCGACGCCCTGCGCAGCTCCTGCCCGCGCACCATCGTGGTGACCACCACGAACTTCCCGGCCGCCGTCGACGACGCGCTGCTGTCCCGGACCGACTTCGTGGCCCACCTCGATCTGCCCGACGACCGCACGGTCCGCCGCATCATCGAGCACTCGCTGGCCGAGATCACCGCCGTGTGGCCCGCTGCCTCGGCCGCGCGCACCGACATCGCCGCCATCGACGAAGCCGCTGGCCTGCTGCGCGGCTTCGACGGGCGGCAGATCCGCAAAGCGGTGCTGGCCGCGCTGATCGCCAGGGACGAAGTCGCCGTCGACCCCGGCCAGTTGACCGGACAGGACATCGTCACCGCCGCCCGAACCGTAGCCACCCGAAACAGCCCGAACAACACAGCCGCCACCGGCCTGCCAGACCACGCCACCGTCTAACCGCAGCAAGCGGCAGGGCAAGATCACGTGATCATCAGTGGTCTCTAGGGCCGGTTCCCGGAGAGGAGGGAGTGGGCGACGGCGCGGCCTGACGCGCCGCTCACGCCCGGACCCGGCCAGGTCGCCGCCCCAATCAGATAGAGCCCCGGTACGGCGGTGGCGTATCCGCCGCGATGCGCCGCTATCGGGCGCTGGGTGAAGCCCTGCGACAGGGCGTTGTGGCCAGCGTTGCTGTCGCCCGGGCCAGCGTTGGGGTTGTCCGCCGCGATGTCCGCGGGGCTGAGCAGATGGCGGGCCAGGATCATGTCCTCCAGCCCGGCTACATGCTGGGCCGCTTCCGCGATCACACGGTCGGCGAATCGCTCGGTTACCTCGTGCGTCCAGCTTCCCCCGGCGACGACGCCGCCGACCGGCGTCCCCCACGGGGTGCAACGGCACGTCGAAGATCTGGAGGCGGACGACGGCCGAGCCAGCCGGCGCCCGTCCGGGGTCGACCGCGCTGGGCTGGTGCCAGGAGATGGTGGGGTGGGCGGGCAGCAGACCGTCATCGGCCTCGCGGATGGACGCGACCAGTTCCGCGATGCCACGGGTGATGTTGATCAAGCCGGTGTCGAGGCGGGGATCGTAGAAGTGCGGCTTGCCGGACAAGGCCAGATTGATCTGGAAGCAGCCACGCCGGTAGCGGTAACGCGCCGCCTGGCTGCGCACGCCTGCCGGAATGCCGGGGGCGTCGCGCAGCAGCCAGCCGTACAGCTGGCCAGGAGCGGTCGTGGCGACGACCGCCTGGGCAGCGGTGTACACCGCGCCGTCCGTGGTACGCACTCCGGTGGCACGTCCTTCGCCGACCAGGATCTCGTCCACCTCGACTTCGGTCACCACCACCCCGCCATGCCGTTCGACGAGCGCGGTGAGCGCGGCGGACAGGCGGCCGCTACCGCCCTCGGGCGCTGGACTGCCCGAGGGCAGCATGGCGACGAACACCGAGGCCCACAGCGCGCCTGCGGCGTCGTGCGGCCCCACCCCTGCATGCGAAGCCCACGGAAGCAACGCCGAGCGCAGCTCCTCGGCGTGGAACCGGTCGGTGATCAGGTCGAACGCGTTGCCTGTGACGAGCCCCTGGAAGGGCAACGCGCTCGTGGTGTCCGTGCGCAACTCAGCCAGCAACGCGGTCGCCTCGGGTGTGGTCAGGTCCATGCCCAGCAGGGGGAAGAGCGAACCGAGATGAGGAGCGAGATCGGCAAGCAGCCCGTTCCATGCCTCGTGTTCGCCCAAGCGCTCCAGTTCCTCAGCCAGTTCGTCGGGATCGGTGGAGATGGCAACGCCGCGGCCCCCAGGCAGTGACGTCCCGGTGGACACCGCGCCTTGCACGTAGCGCAGGCCCAGTCGATGCGCCAGTAGCCGTTTCACGTCGGATCGGGTACCCGCGGCAACGGCATGATCGCCGGGGTACACATCGCCGCAGGCCAGATGGCAAAACATTGTCTGCTGCGCCATTGCTACCGGGACGCCTTGTCAGAGGCCGTGGCTATCCTCCCGGCATGTTTGACCACATCGGTGTTCCCGTGACCGACGTCAAGGCGTCGCTTGACTTCTACCTGCATACCTTCGCCCCGATCGGCATCCACGAGGCGGTGCGGTTCCCGCACGGCGACAGCCTGGTCGTCGGCCTGTCCGGCGCTGACGGCACGCCGAGCTTCTGGCTCAGTCCCGCCACCGGCACCGAAACCCGGGAACTGCATCTGGCTTTCCGCGCCGCCGACCGCCAGGCCGTTGACGCGGTCCACCAGGCCGCCGTGCGGGCGGGTGTCGAGGTGCTGCACGCTCCGCGCGAGTGGCCGGAGTACCACCCGGGCTACTACGGGGTGTTCCTGCGCGATCTCGACGGTCACAACGTCGAGGCCGTGCACCACGGGTGACCAGCCTGAAACGTCGACGGCGAAGTCAACATCTGTTGCAGCGGAACCCGCTCAGACCTTCGTCGTGTCCGATTGGACGACGCTGTAGCCGCGCACCACCGGTCTGGTCGATGCGGCCACCGCGGCCAGCACGGGCACCAGACCACCGGCGGTGAGCGCACCCACCGGGCCGAGCACACCGGCGGCGGCGCCGATCACGGTGTCACCGAGCGCGGGCCCACCGCGCGAGGCCATCTGGTAGATCGCCGACACCCGGCCGCGCAGCCCGTCAGGCGTCTCGACCTGGACCGCGGCGTGGCGGATGGTCGTCGCGAGCGCGTCGGCCACCCCCAGCAGTCCGGCCAGCACCAGCGCCACCCCGAACGCGGTGGCCTGCGCGAGGCCCACCACGATCAATCCGTAGGCGGCCGTGGAGATCAGCACGATCACCCCGGAGCGCTGCGAGCGCACCAGCCGGAACACCAGCACCGAACCGATCAGCGCACCCGCCGACGGAGCCGCGGACAGCAGCCCGTAGCCGGTGGGACCGGCGTGCAGGACGTCGAGGGCGAAGGCGGGCAGCAGCACCCGGTAGGCCCCGAAAACCGTTGCCGCGAGGTCCAATCCCATCAACTGCCAGATCAACGGGCGCCCGCGGACGTAGGCCGCGCCCTCCCGGAGGCTGGCCAGGATCGGCGCGTGCGGCTTGTCCGGGATCAGCGGCGGGATCTTGATCATCGCGAGCATGACCACCATCGCCGCGTAGGTGACCGCGTCGAAGACGTACACCGCGCCCGGCCCCCAGACGGCGATGAGGACACCGGCCAGCGCGGGGCCGACCAGCACCGCCAACTCCCGCGACGGGTTGAGCAGCGCGAAGGCGTCGACGAGCCGGTCGCGCGGCACCAGCGCCGGGATCAGGGCCTGCCGAGCGGGCTGGTCGAAGGTCGCCGCCGCGGTCGCCAGCAGTGCCGAGGTCGCGACCATCCAGGTCGTCGCGACCCCGGCGAAGGTGACCGCCGCCAGCGCCGCCGAGACCACCAGCGCGATGCCTTGCGTCCACTGCAGCAGGCGGCGGCGGTCCAACCGGTCGGCGAGCACGCCGCCCAGCGGGGAGAGCACCAGCAGCGCCACCGCCTGCGCGAGACCGACCATCCCGACCTGCACCGTGGAACGGGTGAGCTCGTAGACCTGGTAGAGGTTGGCCGCGACAGCCCCGCGGGTGCCGATCTGGCTGAGCACGACACCACCCCAGTAGAGGTTGAAGTCGCGGTTGCGCAGCACGACGGGAAACCCCACCGAACCTCCTCTTGATGCCTGTCCTCGGACGAGAAAAGGGACAGGTGCTCAGCTCAGCGGCACCAGGATGACCTTGGCGGGGTCCACCCACAGGTGCACCCGGCTGCCCGGCTCGATCGACTGCGTCGGGTTGGAGCGGGTGCGGATCTCCAACTTGCCGACGCCGACGACGTGGTCCACCGCATCGCCCATGAACGCGCGGGTGAGCACCTGACCGGACCAGGCGTTCACCGTGGACTCGGCGGGGGTCAGCGAGACGTCGATGCTCTCCGGCCGCAGCGACAGCAGCGCGTCCTCCCCCACCGCGGGCGGTGGGGTCTCGCCGCGCTTGCTCACCAACTGGCCTTCGACGGTGTCGACGACCACCTCATCGGCGTCGACCGAGGCGACCACGCCCTGGACGAAGTTGGAGGTGCCGATGAACTCGGCGACGAACTTCGACGCCGGGTTGGTGTACACCGCGCGCGGTTTGCCGATCTGCTCGATGTTGCCGCCGCTCATCACCGCGATCCGGCTGGACATCACCAGCGCCTCGGACTGGTCGTGGGTGACGTAGATGGCGGTGAGCCCCAGCTCGCGCTGCAGGCGCTTGAGCTCGAAGCGCATGTTCTCCCGCAGCTTGGCGTCCAAATTGGACAGCGGCTCGTCGAGCAGCATCAGGTCGGGCTGGATCACCAGGGCGCGCGCCAGCGCCAGGCGCTGCTGCTGGCCGCCGGAGAGCTTCGTGGCTGGGCGGGCGGCGTACTCCGACAGCTCGGTGACCTCCAGGACCCGTTCGACGCGTTCGCTGATCTCCTGCCGCTTGGGGCGGCGGCTGCGCGGCAGCACGTCCAGCGGGAAGGACACGTTCTTGAACACGCTCATGTGCGGCCAGATCGCGTAGGACTGGAACACCATGCCCAGCTCGCGGCGGTTGGCCGCCACGTTGACGCCCGCGCCCGCGTCGAAGAGCACCCGGTCGGCCAGCGTGATCCGCCCGCTGTCGGGGCGTTCGAGTCCGGCGATGGAGCGCAACGTGGTCGTCTTGCCGCACCCTGACGGTCCCAGCAGGGTGAACAGTTCGCCTTCCTGCACGTCGAAGCTCGCACCGCCCACGGCGTAGACGCGTTTGCGCGCGGTGGCGCGCTTGCGCGCGGTGCCGGTGTTGCCGTAACTCTTCACGAGGTTGTCCACGATCAACATATCTGTTCCTCCGGATGGCTAGCGGTCGTCGTCCGACTGCAGCCCGACACGAGCACCGAGGCGGTGGGCGACGAAGACCAGCACGAGCAGAATCGCCACCATGCACACGCCGATCGCGGCGAGCGTGGTGAACTGGCCGTTCTCGTACTGCTCCCAGATGAGCACCGAGAGCACTTCATTTCCCGGGCTGTACAACAGGATCGTGCTGGAGAGCTCCCGGAAGGACACCACGAGGATGTAGACCCAGCCGGCGATGATGCCGCTGCTGGCCAACGGCACGAGCACCCGGCGGAAGGTCTGCGTCCACGACGCGCCGAAGACCTGCGCGGACTCCTCCAACTCCTGCGACATCTGCGTCATCGCCGCGGACGAGTAGCGCATGCCGTAGGGCAGGTAGCGGGTGCAGTAGGAGATCAGCAGGATCAGCAGCGTGCCGTAGATCGGCAGCGGCACCCGCAGGTACACGAACGACAGCGCGAGCCCGAGGACCAGTCCGGGGATGACGATCGGGGTGAACGCCAGCACGTCCAGGACCCGGCGGCCGGGCAGCTTGGTGCGCACCACCACCCACGACACGATCGCCGACAGCAGCATCACCACGGTCGCCGCCCCGATGCCCAGCACCAGCGAATTCCGCAGCGCGGTACCCGCCAGCGGCATGTTGAACACCGCTGCGTAGTTGTCCAGCGTCATCGTCCGCAGCGCCTGCATCGACGGGCCCGCGTAGAACTTCAGCAGCGAGGCGTACACCAGCACCGCCACCGGCAGCACCGCCGTGATCAGGAAGTACAGCAGCACGCCCGTACCCACCCAGGGCCGAGCCCGCCCGAGGTGCACCGGCTGCGGGCGAAAAGCCTTGCCGGTGACGGTCTGGAAGCCGCGCGCATGGCGTTGCAGCCACCCGGCGAAGAGCACCCCGGCCGCCGCGATCGCCAGCAGACCCACCGCGTAGGCCCCGGCGGCGCCGTAGTCGATCGGATAGGCGCGCAGCACGAAGTAGATCCGGCTGGTGAACACGTAGATGCCGTTTTGCAGGCCGAGCAGGCCAGGCACCTCGAAGCTCTCCAGCGACTGCACGAACATCAGCAGCGCCGAGGAGATCAGCGCGGGCCGCAGCAGCGGAACGGTGATCCGCCGCAGGATCGTCAGCCGAGAGGCCCCCGACATCGCCGCGGATTCCTCAAGCGACGGGTCCATCGCCCGGAAAGCCGCCACCATCAGCAGGAACGCCACCGGCGCCAGGTGCAGGCCCTGGACCCAGATCATGCCCCACACGCTGAAGACGTTGACCGGGCTGCTGCCGAACAGCGGCTGGAAGAACAGCGTGTTGACCAATCCGATGGCGGGGTCGCCCAAGAAGATCCACGCCGCCGCGTACAGGATCCCCGGCACGATCAGCGGAATCAGCGAGGCGGCGAACAGCAGGCCCTTGAACGGCACGTCGGTGCGGACCTGCACGTAGGCCAGCACGGTACCGGCCACCAGTGCCAGCAGCGCCGAACCCAGCGCGAACCCCAGCGAGTTCAGCAGCATCTGCCCGGACTGGGAGTTGCCGCCGTAGGCGCGGGCGAAAGCGCTGAACGTCAGACCCGAGTTGCCGGTGAACGTGTCGTGCAGCAGGTAGGCCAGCGGGACGACCGCGAGGAAGGCGACGACCACCATCGCGCCGCCGACGATGAGCACTTGCGGGGTCATGAACCGGCGTAACCGGGAAGACGAATCGGCCACACCGGAACGGCTCGTGACCGGTGTCGGGGGACTCGTTGCGGTCATGCGTCACCTCATCTGGGAGCGGTTGGCGGGAAATGGGGCTGTCGCGTCAGTTCGGCACCTGCTCGACTCCGCGCAACTGCTCGTCGTACCTCTTGTCCCAATCGGCGCCCTCCTTGGTCAGGCCCGCGACGTCGAAGGGAACGAGGTTGATGCCCTTGAAGCTGTCGTCGCCGGGCACGTCGGTCGACGGCGTCAGGTGCAGGTCCACCAACACCTGCTGGCCCTCGCTGAGCATCCAGTCGTAGAACAACCAGGCCGCCGCGGGATGCTGGGCGCCGCGCAACATGCCGACCCCGTTGGGCCGCGCGAAAGCGGGGATCGGGTTCGTGCCATCGGCGAGGCGGTAGGCGACCGGTGCCCCGTTCACCCTGGCCCGCTCGGTGATGTAGGTGTAGTTCATCGCGTCCATCGGGGTCTGGCCCGCGCCGAGGAGCTCCATCATCGTGGTGTGCCCCTTGGCGGCCTTGGCGTTGCTGACGATGCCGCGCCAGAGGGTGTCGACCTCCTGCTGGGACTTGCCGTGATCGAGCCAGTACTTGGTGACGTTCTCGTACCAGTCGCTGTCGGAGACCTCCAGCGTGAGCTTGCCGCGGTACTTCGGATCGGCGAGCTCTTCCCAGCTGCGCGGTTCCTCGCCGGGGCGAATCAGGTTGGTGTTCCAGGCGGGCAGGAAGACGTTGAACCGGCTGGCGGTCCAGTGGTCGAACTTGCCGGTGTCCTTGACCCTGTCGAGGGCGGGCCCGGTGTAGTCGGCCAGCATGCCTTCCTGCGAGAGCACGGCCATCTCGGCGAAGTTCGTCTCGACCGCGTCGGCGCCGAGCCGGTTCGCGCCGCCTTCCTGCAGGATTCGCTGCAGGACCGTTTCGGAGTTGCCGCGGAACACCGTGACCTGGATGCCGAACTGCTGCTGGAACTTCTCGCGCACCACGTCCGCGACGTCCTGGGTCATCGAGGAGTAGATCGCCAGGGAACCTTCAGCCTTGGCCAGTTCCTCCGCCTTGGCCCGCTGCTGGTCCCGCGGCAGGGCGGCGATCTCCGCGTAGACCTTCTCCGCTTCCGAGTTGCCGCTGCCCGCCCCGGCGATCTGCCCGGAGTCGGCGACACCCCCACCGCAAGCTGCTACTAACAGCGCCATGACGCCGGTGACGGCGATCATGCCGAACGATCGAGTCCGCATTGACTGGTTCCCTTCGGTCTTGGAGTCGGTCTTCGCCCTGCCGGGATCGCGACCGGACCGGGCGGGTCGCGACGGTCCGCGGGCGGAAACTTGGCGGTGCGGCGGGAGTTTCACCGAGCCTGCGGCGCACCGCGCAGCAGGTCGTCGTAGGCCTTGTTCCACATGTCGGCCTTCTGCAGCGCCGAGTCGGGCATCTCGTACACCGGGGTGCCTTCGGGGATCGGGTTGTCGAAGCCCGCGACGTTCTCGGCGGCCGGGATCCGGTGGGATTCGGCGATCACCTTCTGACCCTCGCTGAGCACCCAGTCCGCCCACAACAGGGCCGCCGCCGGGTGTCGGGGCTGCGCCATGAGCGCCAGCCCGTCCGGGCGCAGGATCACCGGATCGGAGACGGGATGCCACGCCACCGGCGCGCCGTTGGCGGCCGCTTTGTCGACGGTGTGGGTGTAGATCGACGCCGCCACCGCGAACTGGCCCGCGCTGAGCAGCTCGCCCTGGACGGTGTGGCCCTTGGTGACCTTCGAGTTCGCGACGACCTGCCGGAACAGCTGGTCGACGGCCTCCGGGCGCATGCCCTTCTGGTCGGTGAGGTAGGTGTGCATCGTGGCGTACCAGTCCCAGTCACCGACTTCCAGCGCCACCTTGCCCCGCCACTTCGGGTCGGCGAGGTCGGTGAAGCTCTTCGGGGACTGGCCTTCCGGCACGAGGGAGGTGTTCCAGCCGACGACGAACCCGTTGAACCGCTCGGCCTGCCAGTCGCCGAAGATCGCATCGGGACGCAGGTTCTGCTTGGCCGGGCCGTCGTAGGGCGCGAGCGCGCCTTCCTTGCTCAACACCCGCAGTTCGAACTCGTTGGTGTCCACGACGTCGTTGGCGACCTTGCGGGCGCCGGATTCCTGCAGGATGCGCTGCAACACGGTTTCGGAGTTGGCCCGGAAGGCGTTCACCTTGATGTCCGGGTAGGTCCGCTGGAAACCGTCGATGAGGTCCTGGATGTCGGTGTTGGAGGTGTAGACGTCGACCTCGCCGCCTTCGGCCTTCGCGGCCTCCAGCAGTTTGGCCGTGCGGTCCGGGCCGGTCAGGTTCGCATAGGTCGCGTACGCGTTGGTGCCGTTGGTCGATCCGGCGGTGGCGGGCGGGCCGTCCGCGGCTCCGGAGGAGCAGCCGGTCACCGCGAGGCCGACGGTCAGCAGCAGGGCGAGCAGCGGGGAAGGGTAGCGCATCGGTGAGCTCCCTTGGGTGTGGTGGGAGAAAACCGGGCGGGGCCGAGCCTTTTGACGCGGGAGACCAGTGGTGTCACGCGCGTGTGGTGGGCTCGGCCGCCCGGCGGGCATCGTCGGTGTGCGTCAGGACTTTCCGGGGTCGTTCACGGGTTCGACGATCGTGTTGGCGTCATCGCCGCGCATGCCGCCGTGCACCGTTCCGTTTTCGATCGCGGCTTCCAGCAGCGGGCGCGCCTCGTCCGGGGAGAGCTGGACGCCGTGGCGCTCGATGTTGTGCAGCCGCATGGTGCGCAGCAGCCCGGTGTCCTGGATGGCGAGGTAGCGCGAGGTGTCGGACTCGTCGAGGTTGAAGTGCTGGTGCCAGGCCCAGCGGGGCGGCGCGAAGAGGGTGCCCTCGGACCATTCGACGACCTCGATCGGCTCGTCGTCGTAGTTGATCAACGAGTAGCCGTGCCCCTTCACGACGTAGAGGTAGGCCTCGGTGGTGTGGCGGTGGCGCACGGACTGGCTGCCCGGCTTGAGTTCGGCGAGGTGCGCGTTGAGGACCTCGTAGTCGGAGAGGTCGAACCAGTGCCCGCGATTGTTGCGCCAGGGCCGCTCGGGCAGCTCCATCTTCCGCAGGTCGTGCGGAACCACCAGACCTTTGGTCGGCGGGTGCTTGCGGTTGAACTCGTCGCGCGCGGCGATCTCGGAGGTGCTCCGGTTTCGCTTCTCGCTGGACAGAACGCCTTTCTGGTAGTCGTCTCGCACGTTGCGTTCCCTTCGACAGTGGTGCGGTGAACCCGCACCCAGACTACGGTCTTACGGTATGACCTTTAACCCTCGTTACCTGACCGAAACAACGAGGCGGATGGCGTGCCAACTGAGACGAGGAGCTCGGCCAGGGCCTCGACGGTGATGCCGGACATTCGGTCCCGGCACATCTCGGCGACCGGTGTCGGGCGGCCGACCTCGCGCGCGAGGCGGTCGACGGTGTCGAGATCCTTCGCCCACCAGGTCAACCGCATCCGTTCCAGCTCCCGCAGCGTCCGGCTGTCGGTCGGCCCGTCCATCAGCGCCGCCCGCACGGCCGGAACCGAAAGGCCGTGGCGCCGAGCGAGATCCAGCGCTTCCTCGATGGCGCAGATCTGCGCCCAGTGCACGAGGTTGTTCGCGCTCTTCGCGATCTGCCCCGCGCCCAGCGCGCCGAGGTGATGCACGCTGGCGCACCAGGGTGCGAGCACCGGCCGGGCCCGTTCGAGCGTCTCGGCCCGCCCGCCGACGAGCAGGTTGACCGCCGCTTGCTCGGCCGCCCGCACGCCTCCGGTCAGCGCGGCGTCCAGCACGCCGCCCCGACCGTCCACAGTGGTCAGCGCGGCGTCGATCTCGCGCACGGTCGCGGGATGCACGGAGCTGCACACCACGATCACGCCGCCAGCGGCGCGGTCGACGACACCGCCAGTGCCGAGGCACACCTCCCGGACGTCGGCGTCGGAGGGCACCAGGACCAGCGTCACCGCGCTCGCCGCGGCCACCGCGCCCGCGTCATCGGCCACCGCGCAGCCGACGGCCGTGGCCGCCGTGACTCGGGCCGGATCCAGATCGTGGACGGTCACGGCGATCCCGGCTCCCGCCAGGTGCCCGGCGATGGGCAGGCCCATCGCTCCCAGGCCGATCACCCCGACCGCGGGGAAGTTGCCGGAATGGTCGCCATCGTCATCGTTTTCCACCGGGATCGCTCCCCTCTCGTCCGCGCGATCGCGAGACGGGCTTCGCCCCAGAGAACAGTCCGGAGCGATCACTAGCGCAAGACATGGTATTACCATTAGTCCTCAAACGGAAGGGGTTTGGCGCATGGCGCGATCGTTGGCCCACCGACGACGTCCGCGGTTCGTGGCGAGAACGGTGCGCTCCCTGCGGCATCGCGACTACCGGCGATTCCTGTTCGGCCACGCCGTTTCCGTCATCGGCACCTGGATGCAGCGGGTCGCCCAGGACTGGCTGGTCGTCCAGCTCACCGACAACGGCCTCGCACTCGGCATCACCTCGGCACTGCAGTTCGTGCCGACCCTGCTGTTCGGGCTGTGGGGCGGCGCCCTGGTGGACCGGCTGGACCGGCGGCGACTGCTCATCGGCACCCAGACCGCCAGCGCGCTGCTCGCCGCGACGCTCGCGGCGCTGAGCCTGACCGGACTGGTGCGGCTGTGGATGGTCTACGTGCTCGCACTCGGCCTCGGACTCGTGACGGTGCTGGACACACCCGCCCGCCAGGCACTGGTCACCGACAAGGTCCCAAAGCAGGACTACGCCAACGCCCAAGCCCTGAACTCCACAGTGCACAACGCCGGTCGACTCATCGGCCCGGCACTGGCCGGGGTGGTCATCGCCATCGCAGGAGTGGGCACCGCCTTCGCGATCAACGCCGTGTCGTTCGTCGCGGTGTTGATCGGGCTGCTGCGGATGGCCCCGGACACCCCCGCCGCCGCCCACGAGCGGCGAACGACCCCCAAGGGCGCCCTGGAAGGGCTGCGCTACGTGCTGGCCCGACCCGAGATGACCGCGACGCTCGTGCTGGTCGCGGTGATCGGGCTGTTCGGCCAGAACTTCCGGGTCGTGCTGCCGCTGCTGGCCCGCGACGACCTGCACAGCGGCGTCTCCGGGTACGGCGCGCTCACCAGCGCCCTCGGCCTGGGCGCCGCCCTCGGCGCGCTCGTGGCGGCCAGTCGCGAAGAAGTCGGTCTGCGCGGGATCGCCTGGTGGACCGCGGCTTTCGCCGCGACCAACGCCGCCGCCGCGCTCGCGCCGGGACTGTCGCTGACGCTCGTCGCGGTCACCGCGATGGGCATCGCCAACATCAGCTTCAACACCCTGACCCGCACCCTGCTGCAACTGCGCGCCGACAAAGGGCTGCAGGGCCGCGTCATCAGCCTGCACAGCCTGGTGTTCCTCGGCACGACCCCGCTGGGCGGGCCGCTGCTGGGCTGGTGGTGCGAACGGTTCGGGGCCCGCGCCGGACTGTGGCTCGCGGCCGCGACGGCGCTGCTGGCGGCGGTGGCGGTGCTGCCGGTCCTGCGCCGCGTCAGGGCAACCGGGTCAACAGATGACGCCACATCATCGACACGTTGAACCCGCCACCGAGATCGGGCAGCTCCGCCAGATCCTCTTCTGCGATGGGCTCCAACCGCGACCCGGCCGACGCCGCCGCCAGCATCATCCGCGCCAGCGAGTCGACCGCGACCGCCTGGACCACCGCCGCCGCGATCGCGGTCATCGGATCACCCTCGGCCACGCTCAGCAAACCGTGCCCGCGCAACACGCACACCGGCCGCCGACCCATGTGATCGAGCAGCTGGTGGGCCAGATCCGCACGCCGCACCAGCACCGAACGCGGCCACTCCGGAATGCCCTCGGCCGCCATCCGCGCCGCCGGAATGTCGTAGGCGCCCACCACGGGCCGCCACGGCAATCGGGCGACGGTCGCCGCCACCACGGCCGGTGGATGGGCGTGCACGACGGCGGTGACCTCCGGTCGGCGGCGCATCGGTTCGACGTGCAGCGGCAGTTCGTTGGGCGGCGCCCAGTCCCCCTCGGGCGCCGCCTGGTCGAAGTCGACCTCGTGAACATCGTCCACTGTGGTCAGTGCGAGCCCGCGTTCGTTCGGGCCGCGACCACGCACCAGCAGGCTGTGCTGCGACGTCCGCACGCTGACGTGGCCGAGCACGTTCTCCACCAGACCGGCGGCGGCCAACACCCGGCAGGCCAGCGCGACCTGCTCGCGCAACTCATGCAGCGGTGGTTGAGCGGTCATGATCACGGCACCACGCTGACGTGGATCGCGCCCCGCTCGCCGCCCCGCGCGGCCACGTGCATGGCCTCCGGGGCTTGTTCGAGCGGGAACCGGTGGGTGCACAGCCGTTCCAGCGGAAAGCGGTGCGAGCGGATGATGTCGATGGCGGGCTCCACCGACCGGTGATCGTGGCCCCGCACCCCGCGCACCACCAGTTCCTTGCGGACCACCAGGTCGTTGGAGAAACCCGCCACGGCGCGGCCGTGCTTGCTCGCGGCCAGCAACACCCGAGCGCGCTTGCCCGCCATCGCCAACGCGTCCTCGACGGTCCCGGTCGCACCCGGCGCCAGGTCCACCACCACGTCCGCACCCCGACCCGACGTCGCGTCCAACACCGACTCGACCGGGCTGGTGCCGTCGGCGGCGACGACCACCTCATCGGCGCCCAACGCCTTCGCGACCTCCAACCGGTCCCCGTCGCGCGCGGTCCCGACCACGATCACCCGGCCCGCACCCGCGACGCGCGCCGCGACCACGCAGCCCAGACCGTGCTGACCGGGGCCGATCACCACCGCCGTCTCGCCGACCTGCAAACCGCCTTCCTGCACCACCCACCGAACCCCGTTGCCCACCGGCACGTACAGCGCGGCGAGCTCAGGACCGATGTCCTCGCCGACGGGGTAGACGATCGAGCGCGGATGCAGGTACAGGTAGTCGGCCTGCCCGCCGTAGAGCGCGGGCGCCACCGCCAGCGGGGTGGCGCCGTAGCGCAGGAACGGTTTGCCGCCCCGCGAGTCGGTCGCCTCGCAGATCCGGTAGTTGCCGCCGCGGCACAGGCGGCAGGTGCCGCACGGCAGGAACTCCTCGACGGCGATCCGGTCACCGACCGCGACACCCCAACGCTGCGCCGCCCGGTCGCCGACGGCGACGACACGACCGACGTTCTCGTGCCCCAGGATGAGCGGGCCGAGTCCGGCGCCGCGCGACTGGCGGCCCCAGATCTCCCAATCGGTACCGCAGATCGCGGTGACCTCCACCCGCAGCAGCCCGTCGTCGGGGCCGATCCGCGGGATCGGGATGTCGCGGGATTCCATTGTGTACGCGTCAGTGGCCACCATCGCCCGAGCGCGCTCCGGCACGTCCATTGCTCAGACCCTGTTCTCGTTCTCGCAGCGGCGCCAGCCGCTTGGCCCACCCACGGCACTGGCACCGCCGCGGGTTCTCAGACCTCGTCGGGGTCGGGTTCGGGGGTGGACACCAGGTCGCTGGGGTCGACCAGCGGTGCGAAATCCTTGTGCCTGACCCTGGTCAACGCCTCCAGTTCGAGGGGGTCGAGGAAGACCGAAGCGCCGGAGGCCAGGTCGCGGATGCACAAACGCGCGCCGCTTTCGGTCTCGTAGCGACTCACCTCCACCATCGCGAACTCGTTCTGGTAGATCTCCGGCGGTCCCGACCGGCGGGGCCACCCGGATTCCTCGTCCTGCTCCGATGCCGGGCCTGCGGCGAAACGGTCGCTCACGATCCCCTCACAGAATGAATGCCAGGTTGAACAGCGGCTGCTCGGATTCGATCAGCACCAACTTCTTCAGGGTGATCCGCCA
Organism: Saccharopolyspora antiqui; assembly: GCF_052246905.1. Taxonomy (NCBI): domain Bacteria; kingdom Bacillati; phylum Actinomycetota; class Actinomycetes; order Pseudonocardiales; family Pseudonocardiaceae; genus Saccharopolyspora; species Saccharopolyspora antiqui. The sequence goes on along the minus strand of NZ_JBQQBO010000004.1, from coordinate 8,811 downwards.
CTGGCCGGACTCGCGGCGCACCCGGTACTCGCAACGCCCGGCCAGCATCCGCGTCCGGTTCAGGCCCACCTGGCGCTCCCCGCCCGGCCGCAACTCGGCGATCAGCTGGGCGCAGTTGATCCGCGGCCCGTCCTCGTCCTCGACCACCTCGATGTTGCTGGCGAAGTGCACCGTACGGGAACGCGGATTCTGGTCCAGCACCGGAGTGTGCAGGGTGCGGAACACCCGCTCGGCCCGGCGCTCGGCGTCGTCGTAGACGATGGACACCTTCGTGCGGGCGTCGGCCAATTCGCCGTCGTGGACGGGAATCCAGTACACGCCGTCGGAGGTGAACAGCTCCAGCCACTCCTCGTAGCGCACCTCGTCGAGCAGTCGGCACTCTCGGAACACCAGGGTCTCGGCCTCCGCGACGGTCAGCGTCGCCTGCTGCGACGCCCCGTTGCTCGCGACCTGCGCGTCCGTGGTGGTAGTCATTGCATGCACCTCTTCCACTGCCGGTACAGCGATCTCACTGGCGTTTCGTCGGTGCTGTGCCCCACGACCTCGCCCTCGTCGTTGGTGGTCTCGCGGTGCAGCCCCCGCGACATCAGCGCCCACTCGACGCCGCGTGCGCGGACCCCGCTCTGGTTGGACACGAAGATCTCCACGTCATCGGGAGCGCCGAAGCCCGACGGGCCGTAGAAGCGCTCGTGGGCGCGGTAACGGCCCTCGTTGAGCTCGGCGGGCACCCCGTCGAGCGCGTAGACGTAGAGGTAGACCTCGGTGGAGTCCACCGCGAGCGGATTGATCACCCGCAACTGGGTGTCGAACAGGTAGAGGTTGGGGAAGATGAAGATGTTGCGGCGGGCCGAGACGAACTCGATGTGGTCGTCGTCGAACTTCTCCCGCAACGCCCGCTCGTATTCGGGGAACTTGACCATCATGCGGCCGGTCCAGCTGGCGGCCGGGTTCAGACCACCGGGACGCTCCAGCAAACCGTGGCCGCCGACGAATCCGCGGGTGCAGCCGTCGGCGCGGTATTTCCGGATGTCGCGCACCGGCGCCTCACCGGCGCGGTCGAGCACCCGCTGCCACGACTCGTGCACGTAATTGCCGTGGTAACCGTCATGCCCGTTCTCGGCCTGCCACTTCCAGTTCCCCGGATACGGGTACTTGTGCGCGGTGGGGATGACCGAGATCGAACCCAGCGGCGACCGGTCGAACCACGCGTCGATGTACGGGCGCACCGGGGCCAGGTGTTCTTCCAGGCTCGGGCCGTCCTCGGCGAGGTCGGCGAAGATCAGCCCGCGGTAGATCCCGACCCGGGCCACCCGCTTGAGGCCCCAGGCCGACTTGTCGAAGTCTTCCTTCCAGCCGTGTGCCATCGCCATTCCGACGAGCGTGCCGTCGTTGGCGTATCCCCAGTTGTGGTACGGACACCGGAAATAGTTGGAGTGACCGACTTCGGCCCGGCAGACGACCGTGCCCCGGTGGCGGCACCGGTTGAGCAGCACGTAGATCTGGCCGTCCTCGTGTCGGCTCACGACAACTGGCTGAGTGCCTATCGAGGTGGTCTTGTAGTCCCCGGGTTCGGGCACCTGGGACTCGTGCGCGACGAACACCCAACCGCGTTCGAAAATATTGCGCATCTCCGATTCGAAGACCGCGGGGTTGGTGTAGACGTCCGTGTTGACCTCGAAGGTGTCCTGGGTTTCCTTGACGAGATCCCCCAGGGAGAGGTCCGGCATGGCGACCATGGGACTCCACTTCTACTTTGGACTATTGGTAAGACCATAAAGTGTGGTTCGGTGGTTGTCAAATGGTTTGACCGATGAGATGGGAGGATGGGTGCATGGCTTCGCGCGACCAAACCCAACCGACGGAAATACCCACGGGACAGGAGGGAGACATGTTCCAGGCCGTCAGCCTCAGCCGCGTCTCCCAGGCCATTGTGGAGCAGGTGAAAGTGCTCATCCGGCAAGGCCGGCTGACGCCGGGTGACCGGCTGCCCAGCGAACGCGCCCTGTGCGAACGCTTCGGCGTCAGCCGGGTCACCGTGCGAGAAGCGCTGCGCGTGCTCGAAGCCAGCGGCCTGATCACGATCCGCGTCGGCGCCCGCGGCGGCGCCTTCGTCACCTCACCGACCTCGGAGCAGGTCGGCGAAGGCCTCGCCGACCTGCTCAACCTCTCGCCGCTGACCGCGTCCAACGTGACCGAAGCGCGGATGGTCTTCGAACTCGGCATCGTGCCGCTGGTCGTCGAGCGCGCCAGCGAGGAGGACATCGCCGCCCTGCGCGAGATGGTGACCGCCCACCAGGCCGCGCTCGGCGCGAACCAGTACACGGTGTCGATGTCCGCCGACTTCCACACCCGCGCCGCGGCCTGCACGCACAACCCGGCCATCGAGATGCTGGTGCAGTCCTTCCACGGCCCGCTGCTGATGTCCTTGCGGGAAGCCAAGGAGGCCGCCCCGCTCATGGGCCCCCGCGGCGTGGAGGAGCACAGCGCGCTCATCGACGCCATCGACGCCCGCGACACCAAGAAGGCGATGGCGATCATGCGCGAACACCTCCAGCGCACCGCCGACCGCGTCAACGCTCCCACGCAGGGCGAAACGCCGTCTGACAGCTGATCGGGTCTGGGCGGCCGATCCGCCCAGACCCGTGGCACTCATCGGCGCCGGACGTTGTCGTCCTCGGGCACCGGCGCCGCAGCGGTGTTGTCGGTGGCGAGATGGGCGAGCAGCGTCAGCGACTGCGCTGCCGCACTGCCAGGCACCGCGTGGAAGAGGACCAGGACCAACCCGTCGGTGCCGGTGATCGCGAGCTTCTCGTAGTTCAGCTCCATCGCCCCGACCTGCGGGGTGGACCACGGTGGAACCGCCGGTGCGCGGGGCGACCTCGTGGCGCACCCGCAGCTGGCGGAACTCCTCGCTGCGCACCGACAGCTCACCCACCAGGAGGGCGCGGCGATGACGCCCGAGATCCAGGCGATCTTCGACAACTACCCCTGGCGCACCCCCCAGCAGGGCGCGGCCACCTCGGTGCTGCTGGCGGCTTCCCCGCTGGTGGACGGCATCGGCGGACGCTACTTCGCGAACTGCGTCGAGGCCCTGCCCCACGATCCGGCCACCGATGGCCAGTCCGCCGAGGCCACCGGTGTCGCCGCACACGCCCTGGACCCCGAAGCCGCCGCCCGCCTGTGGGAGGTTTCGACCCGAATGCTCGCCGACTGACCCAGCCGCTGCCGTCGGTGCCGTTAGGCGGGTTCCGACGGCGGCAGCGGCGTCGCACGCAGTATCCGCAGCTCCTCGGCCGCCGCGTCCAGCTGCCGTTCCGCGCGCTCGGCGCGGGCCAACGACTGGGCCCGCGCATCCTGCACGGCCGCCACCCGCTGCGCGGCGGCGTCGCGCTCGGCCCGCAGCCGCTCCTCAGCCTCCGCCCGCACCCGCCGCAGCTCCGCGGCCTGCTGTTCGCGCAGCGCCGCGAGCTCTTCGCGCTGGCGCTGGGTCTCCGCGCGCGCTTGCTCCGCGGCCCTCTTCAGCTCGGCCAATTGGCTCTGGGCCGTCTCCGCGGCCTGCTCCGCGCGTGCCGCGCGCTCCACGGCCGCCGCCTGCTGCTGCCCGGCCTCGGCCATCTGCTGCCGGGCTCGTTCTTGCGCCGCTTGGACCTCCGCCGCCGCGTCCGCCTTGGCCTGCTCGATGGTCTGGCGCGCGTCGGCGACCTGCTGGTCGGCGTCCCGGCGGGCGGCGGCCATGGCGACCTCCGCTTCGTTGCGCGCCGCCTCCACGTCCTGCGCCGCCCGGTGTGCGACCTGGCGTGCCTGCTGCACGGCATCATCCCGTTCCTTGCGGGCGCTTTCGGCGTCGTGCCCGGCGGTTTCCGCGGCAGCGGCGGCGTCCTCGGCCGCGTCTTCGGCGGCGCTGCGGGCCTGTTCGGCGTCGCGACGCTGCTGCTGCGCGGTGGCCAAGGCCTGCTCGGCCTGCGCGATGCGGTGTGCGGCTTCGGCCTGGGCGGTCTGGATCTGAGCTTCGGCCGCGCTGGGATCAGCGATGGTAGCGAGTTCGGTGATGCCGGCGCGCAGATTCCGGGTCAATTGCTCCGACAGGAGTCGGTACTGCCGCAACAACTCCTCGGCCCGCAGCCGCGCCCCGTCGTATTCGGCGACCGCCACCGCCGACAGCGGCACCTGCTCCTGCACCGCCTGCAGCCGCTGCCGCTCCTTCCACGCCCGCCACCGGGTGTGCTCGGGAAGATCGCAGTACTCCGAAGGCCGTCCCGGCCCGCCGGTGCGCACCACTTCCCGCGAACAGCCGGGAAACCGGCAGCTGCCCTCGGCCTGCTCGTCGGAAGCTGCATCTTCCACCGGCTGCTCACCCATGCCGAGACGTTATCAACCGGCCACCGACCAACCGGAGCAACGCCGCAGGCGCGGCGGCCCCGACTCCGATCCGCGAATCCCGGATCGCCGCAGCCGGTACCAGCGGTGGGTCCGCGCTGGCCATCGGCGAGAATGGGTTCGTCCCACACCACGCCGCAGGAGATCACGCACGTTGTCCCACCAGCACGACGTCCCGTCCGCCGACAGCCTGCGAGCCGACTGCACGCGCTGCTTCGGACTGTGCTGCGTGGCACTGCCCTTCGCCGCCTCAGCCGATTTCGCCGTCGACAAGGCCGCCGGGCAGCCGTGCACCAACCTGCGAACCGACTTCCGCTGCGGCATCCACGCAAACCTGCGGGACCGGGGTTTCCGCGGCTGCACCGCCTTCGACTGCTTCGGCGCCGGGCAGAAGGTCTCCCAACTCACCTTCGGCGGACAGGACTGGCGAGCCGCCGCGCACACCGCAGAGCAGATGTTCGCGGTCTTCCCCGTGATGCGGCAACTGCACGAACTGCTGTGGTACCTCACCGAAGCACTGGCCCGGCCAGCCGCCCGACCGGTCCACGACGACCTGCGCCGCGCGCTGGAGCGCACCGACCGGCTCACCCGTGGCAGCGCCGAAACGCTCGCGCCAATCGATGTCGCCGCGCTGCGCGAGGACGTCAACGCGCTGCTGCTGCGCACCAGCGAACTGGTGCGGGCCACCGTCGCGGGCCGCAAGAAGAACCACCGGGGCGCCGACCTCATCGGCGCCAAGCTCCGCGGCGCGAACCTGCGGGGCGCCAGCCTGCGCGGCGCCTACCTCATCGCCGCCGACCTGCGGGGCGCCGATCTGCGCACAGCCGACGTGATCGGCGCGGACTTCCGGGACACCGATCTGCGCGACGCCGACCTCACCGACAGCATCTTCCTCACCCAACCCCAGCTCAACGCGGCCAAGGGCAACGCGGCCACCAAGCTGCCCACCACCCTCACCCGCCCCACCCACTGGTGAGCCGCGCGGGGCCAAGGCCAGCACCAGCAGCGGCAGGGCGAGCACGGCCAGTCCAGCCCACTCCCGGACCCCGGCCCGATCCGCTCGATCCGACTCGGCAGTTCTGTCGTCCATGACGAGATTTTCGGATCTCCAGCGTGCTGGAAGTCAACGCCCCCGACCTGCCGCGCCATCGCGTCAACTGGTCCGAACGAAACTGCCTAGCCCCCGGGCTGGGGCGCGGTGGTCCTTTGGCAAGATCGCCGGGTGCGCTTTTACGCCGATCTGCACATCCACTCGAAGTATTCCCGCGCGTGCAGCAAGGACTGCGACATCGAGCACCTGACCTGGTGGGCGCGCCGCAAAGGCATTTCGCTGGTCGGCACCGGCGATTTCACCCACCCGGCCTGGTTCGCGCACCTGCGCGAGGTCCTCGAACCCGCCGAGCCGGGCGTGTTCCGGCTGCGCGAGGACCTGGACCGCGATCTCACCCGCAGCCTGCCGCCCACCTGCGGCGGGCAGGTCCGGTTCATGCTGTCGGTGGAGATCTCGACGATCTACAAGCATGGCGAGCGCACCCGCAAGGTCCACCACCTGTGCTACATGCCGGATTTCGCCGCCGCCGAGGAGTTCAACCGGCGGCTGGGCCGCATCGGCAACCTCGGCTCCGACGGGCGCCCGATCCTGGGCCTGGACTCGCGCGATCTGCTGGAGATCACCCTCGAATCCGGCGACGGCGCCTACCTGGTGCCCGCGCACATCTGGACCCCGTGGTTCGCGGTGCTGGGCTCCAAGGCCGGGTTCGATGCGATCGAGGACTGCTACCGGGATCTGGCCGGGCACATCTTCGCGCTGGAGACGGGGCTGTCCAGCGACCCGGAGATGAACTGGCGGATCTCCGCGCTCGACAAGTACACGCTGGTCAGCCACTCCGACGCGCACTCGCCGCCGATGCTGGGCCGGGAGGCCAGCGTCTTCGACACCGAGCTGGACTACTTCGCGGTCAAACGCGCGCTGGAGACCGGCGACGGATTCGCGGGCACCGTCGAGTTCTTCCCCGAAGAAGGCAAGTACCACCTCGACGGGCACCGCAAATGCCAGGTGCGCTTCGAACCGGGCGACACCCGCGCCCACAGTGGACTGTGCCCGGGCTGCGGCAAACCGCTGACCGTCGGCGTGCTGCACCGCGTCGACACACTCGCCGACCGGCCCGAGGGCATCCGGCCGCCCGGCGCGGCGGGCTTCCGCAACCTCATCCCGCTGCCGGAGATCGTGGGCGAAGTCCTCGGGGTGGGACCCAAGAGCAAGAAGGTCTTCGGTGAGATCAGCGAGCTGACCGCCACCCACGGCCCGGAGCTGGCGATCCTGGAAGACGTTCCGGTCGACGAACTGCGCGCCAGCAATGCCGAGGTGGCCGAGGCGATCGAGCGGCTGCGGCTCGGCAAGGTGCTGCGCGATCCCGGCTACGACGGCGAATACGGCACGATCCGGGTCTTCGAACCCGCCGAACTCGCCCGGCTGCGCACCGGCAACGCACCCGCGCTGTTCGACGATGCGCTGTTCACCCCGCAACCGGAACCTGAACCCACCGCCGCGGCACCGATCCCCCAGCCGCCCGCCGAACCCGCACCGCGACCGGTCGCCGCCGCAGTGGCCACCGGCTCGGGAGTGCTGGCCGGATTGGATCCCGACCAGCGTGCCGCGGCCGAGGTCGCCGCCGGGCCGCTGCTGATCGTGGCCGGACCCGGCACCGGCAAGACCCGCACCGTCACCCACCGGCTGGCGCACCTGGTCTTGGAGCGCGGCGTCCCGGCCGCCACCTGCCTGGCGATCACCTTCACCCGCCGCGCCGCCGAGGAGATGACCGAACGCCTGCAGGCGCTCATCGGCCCGGCCGCGCGGCAGATGACCGTGGCGACCTTCCACTCGTTCGGACTGCAGATCCTGCGCGAACACCACGAACTCCTCGGCCTGGACGCCGATTTCGGCCTAGCCGACACCGCCCGCCAGCACGAGATCCTCACCGCGATCACCGGCGACGAGCGCGGCGCGCGACGGGGGCGGGCGCAGCTGTCCCCGGCCCGCCGCGGCGGGGATGCCGACCCGGAAACCGAGGCGGTGCTGCGGGAATACCTCACCGCGCTGCGCGCGGCGAACCTAGTCGACTTCGACGACCTCGTCGTGCTGGCCGTGCAGTTGCTCACCGAACATCCCGACATCGCCGAGCAGTACCGGCAGCGCTACCAGTGGATCACCGTCGACGAGTACCAGGACGTCGACGACCTCCAGTACCGGCTGCTGCGCCTGCTCGCCCCGGCCGAGGCCAACCTGACCGCCATCGGCGACCCGGACCAGGCGATCTACTCGTTCCGCGGCGCGGACGTCGCCTTCTTCCTGCGTTTCGAACAGGATTACGCGGGCGCCCCGGTGCTGGCCCTGACCCGCAACTACCGCAGTGGCGCGCACATCCTGGGCGGGGCGATCCGCGCCATCGCACCGTCCACATTGGTCGCCGACCGCCAGCTGCACCCGGCCTCGGGCCGCGAGCCGCACCGCATCGTGCGCCACCAGGCCAGCGACGAACGCGCCGAGGCGGCGTTCGTGGCGCGCACCATCGACCAGTTGCTCGGCGGCGCCTCGTTCCACTCCCTCGACAGCGGCCGGGTCCTCGGCGACGGCCCGGGCGGCATCGGCTTCAACGACATCGCCGTGCTGTACCGCACCGACGCCCAGTCGCGCGCGGTCCTCGACGAGTTGATCCGCTGCGGCCTGCCGGTGCAGAAACGCTCCCACGACCGGCTTTCCGCCCGCCCCGGCGTGGATCTGCTGGTCCGGGAACTGCTGCACGTCGCCGACGGGCGCAGCGGCCCGGTGTCCGACCGGCTGCGCATGGCCGCGAAAACGGTCGCCGACACCGTCGCCGAAGACACCCGCCCCGACATCCACACCGCGGTGGAACTGCTGGCACCACTGGCGCAGCGCTGCGGTGACGATGTGCAGCAGTTCTGCCGGGAAGTGCTGCTGGGCGCCGAAGTCGACACGCTCGACCCGCGCGCCGAGGCGATCTCGCTGCTGACGCTGCACGCCGCCAAGGGCCTGGAGTTCCCGGTGGTCTTCCTCATCGGCTGCGAAGACGGACTGCTCCCGCTGCGCTGGCCCGGCACCGAACCCACCGACGCCGAGGTGGCCGAGGAACGCCGCCTGTTCTTCGTCGGCATGACCCGAGCCCAAGACCACCTCTACCTCACCCACGCGGCCCGCCGGACGATCCGGGGCAGCACCCAGGACCGCACCCGCTCCCCGTTCCTGACCGGACTCGGCGACACGGTCACCGAAGCCGAAACCGTGACCCGCCGTCCCCGCCCAGCCCAACTCACCCTGATGTAAGTGCCTGTCTTTGAACTCGTGCCGCGTGCCCGGTGCGGACCCTGGCGATTTGGCGCGTAATAGCCACCCACAACCCCCGGGAGCCGCCGAGT